>NZ_JAVAYC010000028.1:0-64416 GCF_042709235.1 Pseudomonas sp. LS_2
AGAATTCGACCGGGTCAGCACCCAGTCGTTTACGCGCTTCGGTTACGCCGCTGCGCGCCAGCAACTGATCGGAAGCCAGGCCTTGGGCACAGATATTGAGGCGTCTGGCCACCTCATGCACGGGCTCATCGCGGAACAAGGCCATGCCCAGCACCAGCCAAAGCACCTGATCACTCGGCAGGCGCCGGCGCCGTATGGTGGCTTGCGCAGAAAGATTAAGCGCACTGGCGACCCATTCGATAGGGATGTTCTGGGTGAACGTGCTGAGGTCAGAGAAATTGAAGAGATCACCGAGGTCGAGCAATTGCTGCTGAATGGGCATAAAAAATCCGATACCAGGAGGCTGGTATCGGATTCTCTAGAAAGCCCGGCTTGGACTCAAATGCTTAACTGAACAGCATTACGGCACCTGGCCGGGGTTTTTTCATCGCGCTACTCGATCAGTCCTGGTTGGCCAGTTTGTGCTCGAGGTAGTGGATGTTCACGCCGCCTTTGCAGAAGCCTTCATCACGCACCAGGTCGCGGTGCAGCGGGATGTTGGTCTTGATGCCGTCGACGACGATCTCGTCCAGGGCATTGCGCATGCGCGCCATGGCTTCGTCGCGGTCCTTGCCGTAGGTGATCAGCTTGCCGATCAGCGAGTCATAGTTCGGCGGAACCGAGTAGCCGCTGTACAGGTGCGAATCGACCCGCACGCCATTGCCGCCTGGGGCATGGAAGTGCTTGACGGTACCTGGGCTCGGGATGAACTTCTTCGGGTCTTCGGCGTTGATCCGGCACTCCAGCGAGTGACCACGGATCACCACGTCTTCCTGGCGGAACGACAGCTTGTTGCCAGCGGCGATGCTGAGCATCTCCTTGACGATGTCGATGCCGGTGACCATTTCCGAGACCGGGTGCTCCACCTGAACACGGGTGTTCATTTCGATGAAGTAGAAACGACCGTTCTCGTACAGGAACTCGAAGGTGCCCGCACCGCGATAGCCGATCTCGATGCACGCATCGACGCAACGCTTGAAGACTTCCTGGCGGGCCTTCTCGTCGATGCCCGGGGCCGGTGCTTCTTCCAGTACCTTCTGGTGACGGCGCTGCAGCGAGCAGTCGCGGTCGCCCAGGTGAATGGCGTTGCCCTGGCCGTCGGACAGCACCTGCACTTCCACGTGGCGTGGGTTGGTCAGGAACTTCTCCAGGTAGACCATCGGGTTGCCGAAGGCAGCACCGGCCTCGGTGCGGGTGAGCTTGGCCGAGGCAATCAGGTCCTCTTCCTTGTGCACCACGCGCATGCCGCGACCACCGCCGCCGCCGGCGGCCTTGATGATCACCGGATAACCGACGTCACGGGCGATCGCCAAAGCGACCTCTTCGTCTTCCGGCAGCGGGCCATCGGAGCCTGGTACGGTCGGCACGCCCGACTTGATCATCGCGTCCTTGGCCGAAACCTTGTCGCCCATCAGGCGAATGGTGTCGGCTTTCGGGCCGATGAAGGCGAAACCGGATTTTTCCACCTGCTCGGCGAAGTCGGCGTTCTCGGCGAGGAAGCCATAGCCTGGGTGAATGGCGGTTGCGCCGGTCACTTCGGCCGCAGCGATGATCGCCGGGATGTGCAGGTAGGATTCCTTGGAGGATGCCGGGCCGATGCAGACCGATTCGTCGGCCAGGCCCAGGTGCATCAGTTCGCGGTCAGCCGTGGAGTGAACGGCAACGGTCTTGATGCCCAGCTCTTTGCAGGCACGCAGGATACGCAGGGCGATTTCCCCACGGTTGGCGATCAGGACTTTTTCCAGCTTCCCAGACATCGTTGGTTCTCCGCGATTCAAACGATGGTGAACAGCGGCTGGTCGAACTCAACCGGCTGACCGTCTTCCACCAGGATGGCGTCGATGACACCGCCGATATCGGCTTCGATGTGGTTCATCATCTTCATGGCTTCGACGATGCACAGGGTGTCGCCTTTTTTCACGCTCTGGCCAACTTCAGCGAAGTTCGGCGAGGTCGGCGAAGGCTTGCGGTAGAAGGTACCGACCATCGGCGAGCGAACCACGGTGCCTTTCAGTGCAGGGGCTGCGGCAGCGGCTTCGACGGCTGGAGCGGCGGCTACCGGGGCAGCGGCGGCGGCAGGTGCCGGGGCGAACTGCGGCGGCGCGAAGTACTGCTGGGCAGCCGGGGTCTTGCTGTGACGGCTGATGCGGACGGACTCTTCGCCTTCCTTGATCTCCAGTTCGTCGATGCCAGACTCTTCCAGCAGTTCGATCAGCTTTTTGACTTTACGAATATCCATTAATCATCAACTCCCAAGGTTCGGTCGGGCTCAAATTGAAAACGTGTCGAAAACGTTTCTTCGTAACCTCGGCCCAGTGGGCCAAGGCCTTGCGTCATCAGGGCTGTGCGTTGGCAGCCAGGTGTTCCAGTGCAGACTCCAGGGCCAGCCGGTAGCCGGTGGCGCCAAGGCCGCAGATCACCCCTACGGCTACATCGGAAAAGTAGGAGTGATGTCGGAACGGTTCGCGTTTGTGCACGTTGGAGAGGTGCACTTCGATGAATGGGATGCTCACCGCCAGCAATGCGTCACGTAATGCGACGCTGGTGTGGGTGAAAGCAGCCGGATTGATCAGGATGAAGTCCACGCCTTCGTTGCGCGCGGCATGGATACGGTCGATCAGTTCGTACTCGGCATTGCTCTGCAGGTACTGCAAATGGTGGCCAGCGGCGCGAGCGCGCTGCTCGAGGTCCTGGTTGATCTGGGCGAGGGTCGCGGCGCCGTAGTGGCCTGGCTCGCGGGTGCCGAGCAGGTTGAGGTTGGGGCCGTGCAGCACCAGTAGGGTGGCCATCTGCGTATTCCTTGGTCTTGTAGGGCAATTCGACATAGCGCGGCGACTATGCCGCAAGTGGGAGGTGAGTGTCCAGTTCCCGGCAATAGCCAGCACGATGAGCGAGATTCACGCAAAGTATGTGACCAAAGAACCGTCTTTGGTCACTCTTGCGGAGAAATTTTCCGCTGCGGGGAAGTTATAGACCATGGGCAGGACAAAAAGGCATCTCGTGGCGGGCTCGCGGGGTGGAGCGTGCCGACCTGCCTGCGGAGTCGGCTCAAACGCCAGCGCCGCGCTCGATGACACCGACAGCGCCAGTGTTCGCGGACCTGCACGCGGATAGCTCAGACCCTGAACGCCCGCACCGCCGTGTTCAGCTCCCCGCCCAGTTGCAACAGTTGCTCACCCTGCTCACGCCCTTCGCCGATACGTTGCAGGTTGTCCTCGCCCAAGGCATGAATACGCTCGCTATGGTCGCGAATCTCACTCACTGCGCCGCTCTGCTGGGCCGTGACGTCGGCGATACGCCCTGCCGTGTCGGCGATGGTGCGGATGGCGCTGACAATCTCGTCCAGCGCGCCATCGGCCGCCTGGGCCTGGTTGGCGGTGGCCTCGGCATGTTCGAGCTGAGTACGCATGCCGTTCACCGACTCGCGCGCCGCCTGTTGCAGGCGGTCGATCAATGCCTGGATTTCTCCGGTAGCGCCCGTGGTGCGCTGGGCCAGCGAGCGCACTTCGTCGGCCACCACGGCAAAGCCACGGCCCATTTCCCCCGCTCTCGCCGCCTCGATGGCAGCGTTGAGTGCCAGCAGGTTGGTCTGCTCGGCGATCGAGCGGATCACCGTCAGCACGCCGCCAATGGTGGCCGATTCCTCGGCCAGCTGTTCGATCATCTGGGCGTTGCCCTGCACCTCGTCGACCAGCGAGCGCAGCCCCGACAGGCTCTGGCCGATCACCGCCTGGCCCTGTTCCACGGCGCGGCCGGCATCACGGCTGGCCTCGGCGGCCGCGCTGGCGTCGCCGGCCACCTGCTGGATGGTCGCTTCCAGCTCGCCCAGGGCATCACGGATTTGCGCGGTGTCACCGGCCTGGCGTTCGGCGCCGTCGTGCAGCGCGCTGCTCATGCCGGCCAGGGCATGGCTGCTGCCAGCGACCTGCTCGGCGTTGTGGCGCAGGGTGCCGACCAGCTCCACCAGGTACTGGCGCAGGCGGTTCAGCGACTCTTGGATATCACGCAGTTCGCGGTTGGTCTTGCCCAGGGCGATCGGCTCGGCGAAGTCGCCTTCGGCCCAGCGTGAAAGCGCCGGTGCCAGGCTGGTCAGGGTACGTGCCAAGCGGCGCTGGAGGGTGTCGACCAGCAGGGCGATCAACAGGATCAGGCCGATCATCAACCCCTGCATGATGCGTACCTCGCCGGATATCTTGCCGTGCAGGGCGCGTACCTCCGGCTCCAACCCGGCAATCGCCAGGCGCACCGCTTCCAGGCGTTCTCCGGTGCTTGCCGCCAGCGCGGAGCGGCGTTCGATCTGCTCGCGGGTACGTTGCAGCTCGGCGGGGTAGCGGCCCAGCAGGCTTTGCAGCTCGCGCTTGAGGCCTACCGCGACGTCTTCCTGCTGCGCGCTGCCCTGGCTTTCCAGGCCCATCATCGCGGCGAAGTCGTCGGCGTTGGATTCTGCGGCACGGGTCACGCCCAGCAACGGCAGGCCGTCGACCACCTGCGCCTGGGCGCGGATCAGCTGCAATTCGCGCTCGACTTCGTCGGCCAGTTCCGCACGGCCGCTGCTGACCAGCTTGTCCCTCGCCAGGGACAAACGGCCCAGGTGCACTGAGGCGTCCAGCAGCGGCCCCAGGTAGCGTGCGGCGTCCGGGCTGCCACTGTCCCGTGCGTAGCCCGCCAGTTGCTCGAAGTGGGCGCCCAGTTCGCGCTCGGCCTGCAACAGCAGGGCTTGCGGGTCGCCGGCCAGCTTGCCGGCGGCCAGCAGTTCGTTGGCGCTGAAGGCTTGCAGGCTGTCCAGGCTGGGACGCAGCTTGTCGGCCAATTCCGCTGGCCATTGGCTGAGCTCGGCCTGCAACTGCGTGTTGGCTTCCACTGCTGCCGCATGGCGCAGGGCATCGCCGCTGCCCAGGTAAGCCTGGATGTTGCTGGCGGCGTTGTTCTGGAAACGCTGGGACAACCCCAGGTAGCGCTCCATCATCTGGTAGGGGCGCTCCAGGGCTTTCTGTGACCACCACAAGGTCGCGCCCAGGGCGATGCACACGGTCACCAGCAAGAGGGTGTTGAAATTGGTCAGCCACTTCAGGCGCATAGCCGCGAACTTCCTGCGGGGAGTGGAGAGGTAGGTGCCTGAAGTTATTGCGGTTTTGTGACGCGGTGATGACGCCAGGGGGTTGGCGCCACAAAAAAGTGGCACAAGGCCTGTATGTGATGAAAAGGGTCTCTGTTCATGCGCGGGGATACGCGGGCGCGTGTACCGCCAGGTTAAGGCTCCACCCTCACCACACAGTTACGCCCCGCATGCTTGGCCCGGTACAGCGCCTCGTCCGCGACGCTGGCCATGGTCAACGCATCCAGGTGGTCGTCCAGCGTCACTACCCCGGCGCTGAAGGTGCACTGCAAGTCCTGTGGCTGCGCCGGGTAGTGGATCTCGGCGAAGCGCTGACGGATCTCGTCGAGCACCTTATGTGCGGCTTCCAGACCGGTATTGGGCATGACGATGGCAAATTCCTCGCCGCCATAGCGGCCGATGAAGTCGGTCTTGCGCAGGCGCTGCTTGAGGAACAGCGCCAGGCTCTTGATCACCCGGTCGCCCATGGGGTGGCCGTGGCGGTCGTTGATCTTCTTGAAATGGTCGATGTCGAGCATGGCGAAGCTCAGCGGCTGCGCCTCGCGCCGGGCGCGGAAGCTGCAGTCTTCCAGCAACTGGAGGATATGCGTGTGGTTGTACAGGCCGGTGAGGCTGTCCCGCACCATGCGCGCCTTCAGGTGGCGGGCGCGGGCAGCGCGGTTGCGCACGGTGGTCACCAGGTGACGCGAGCGGATGGGCTTGGTCAGGAAGTCGTCGCCGCCTTCGCTCATGGCGTCGAGCTGCTTGTCCAGGTCGTCCTCGGCCGACAAATAGATGATCGGCACGCTCACATAGCGGTCGTTGTGGCGGATCACCTTGGCCAGCTCCATGCCGGTGCAGTCGGGCATGTACATGTCGAGGATGATCAGATCGGGCTGGAAATCCGCCAGCTCGCTCATGGTGCGCAGCGGCTCGCTGAGGGTGCGCGTGATGATGCCGGCGCTGTTGAGCAGGCGCTCGGTGTGCATGGCCTGGGCGCGCGAGTCGTCGATGACCAGCACGCGAAACGGGTCGTACTGGGTGGGGCCGGTCAGGCGTTCGACCTTCTCCAGCAGGCTCGACGCCTCGAGGGTGCCGGTAAGGAACTCCTGGCCGCCGGCACGCACCGCCGCCAGGCGCGTCGCGGTGTCCGGCTCCTGGTGGCTGAAGAACAGCAGGGGGATGTTCAGCGCCTGGTCCTGTTGCGCCTGGGCGGCCAAGCGAATGCCTTGGCCGCTGCCGGTGAAATCCACGTCCATCACGATGGCCGAGGGCAGGCGTTCGACCATCGAGGCATTGAAAGCCTCGGCACTGTAAAGGGGCTGTACGCCCAGGCCGAAAAACTCCAGCTGCTGGGCCAGGCGCTCGGCGCGGTCGTGGTCTTGCAGCAGGATGTACACCGGCTTGCGCAGCGGCGGCAGGGGCACGTCGTCGAGTTGGTCGCCCTTGCGCAGGCCGGTGCGCGAGAGGCGTTGCATCAGGCGGTTGAGCTCACCGATAAGCGCCGAATTCAGCCGTGTCTGGTTGGCCTCGATGGCGTCCAGGGTCTGGCCGATGGAGGTGGACAGACTGCTGTGCTCGGGTTGCTCGAAGCGTTCGGCATAGCGTTGCAGGCGCAGGTTGGCCTCGCACAGCTCGCCCAGGCCGCTGCTCGACCACTCGCCACGCTGCAGGCGCTGCCAGATCTCGAGAATCTGCCGGGCCTGAAGGATGACCCGCTGGGCGAAGTGTTGCTTCAAGCGCTCTTGGTTGGGCTCGACTGGTTGGCTCATGTCCTGGCTGCTTGTTGGAGGTTGGTATGCAGGTTCAATGATGGCTCTATGCTAGCAGTTCTTTTCCTGCCTGCGAGTGCCCTGCATCAACAAAGCGTGAGCGGACAAATATTCATATCCCGACCAACTGGTCGCTTATGCGTACGGCGGTGTCTGCTTTATAGTGCCTGCTCGCGGGCTTGCCGTGGCACCCTGGCTCGAGCCTGTGGTCCAAGCCCCTGAACCGTCATGATTGATAAGGACAACGCCATGCTGGACTGGAAAAATCGCGAGGCCAAGGCCGAGCCGCGCGAGCGTGCCGAAGGCCGCGGCGCCGCCACCCGTAGCTACCTCGGCGGCCTGTGGAGCCGCGCCCTGGCTACCCTGATCGGGCTGTACCTGCTGGTGTGCATCGGCCTTGGCTGGTACTGGAGCCAGGAGCCCGAACTGTTCCCGGTGCAGCAGAGCGCCCAGGCTGCGGCCGAGCGCAATGGCCAGCAGATGGTGGTCGGCTACACCACCGTCGAAACCCTCAAGACCGTGGCCGGCACCCTGCTTGGCAAGCCCGGCGGTTACATTTCCAACGACCGTTTCCCACCAGGCCTGTGGATGGACAACATGCCGAGCTGGGAATACGGCGTGCTGGTGCAGGTGCGCGACCTGTCCCGTGCCATGCGCAAGGACTTTGCCCGCTCCCAGTCGCAGTCCACCGAAGACGCCGACCTGGCCAAGGCCGAGCCGCGCTTCAACTTCGACAACAAGAGCTGGATTCTGCCTTCGAGCGAGTCGGAGTTCGAGGAAGGCATCAAGTCGCTGAGCCGCTATCAGGCGCGCCTGGCCTCTGGTGACCAGGGCGCTATCTTCTATACCCGCGCCGATAACCTGAACAACTGGCTGGGCGATGTCGCCACTCGCCTGGGCTCGCTGTCCCAGCGCCTGTCGGCCAGCGTTGGCCGGGTGAAGCTGAACAACACCCTGAAGACCGAAGCCGTTCAGCCGGGCCAGGCGCCGCAGGTCGATGAAGAAGTGGTGGAAACCCCGTGGCTGCAGATCGACAACGTGTTCTACGAGGCCCGAGGCCAGGCCTGGGCGCTGTCGCACCTGCTGCGCGCCATCGAAGTGGACTTCGCCGACGTGCTGGCGAAGAAGAACGCCACCGTCAGCGTACGCCAGATCATCCGCGAGCTCGAGGCGTCCCAGGAGGCGCTGTGGAGCCCGATGGTGCTCAACGGCAGTGGCTTCGGCATGTGGGCCAACCACTCGCTGGTAATGGCCAACTATATTTCCCGCGCCAACGCTGCCGTCATCGACCTGCGCCAGCTGCTCTCGCAGGGCTGAGGATGGCCATCGACCCCAAGGAAGCCGCGCATCGCGCGGCTTCTGACCTTGAGCATGTCACCTGGGTGGATGAGCACGACAACGTGCTCGGCGAACTGCCTCGTGCCGAGTTGCGCGAGCGCGGGCTGATTGGCCGTTGCACCTTCATCCTGCTGTTCAACGGTGCCGGCCAGTTGTGCGTGCATCGGCGCACCTTGAGCAAGGCGCTGTACCCCGGCTATTGGGATGTCGCCGCCGGGGGCATGGTCGGGGCCGGGGAGTCGTACGACCATTCGGCTGCCCGCGAGCTCGCGGAAGAGCTGGGCGTCAGCGGCGTCGCTTTGACCTTCCACGAGAAATTCCACTTCGACCTGCCGGGCAACCGGCTGTGGTGCGCAGTGTACTCGGCGGTCTGGGACGGGCCGCTGCGGTTGCAGCCCGAAGAGGTCATGGAGGCGCGCTTCATCAGTGTCGAGCAGGCCGAAGCCGAAGGGCAGGTGCTGCCTTACTGCCCGGACTCGCTGGCGGCGTTGCAGCGCTACAAGGCCGGCCTGGCGTAACGGGTAGCCGCATAACCCCTGTGGGTTTGCTCGCCAAGCGCACACTGCGGTGCATTGCCGAGGTTTATACCCCGGTTCGCGGGCGCAGCCGGTGCCATCCATCGCGGTAGTTCGCCCCCAGGTCGCAAAACATTCGCAAAATGGCGCAATCCGGTACTTAGCAAGCGATGCATTTATCGTTAAACTGCGCGCCCTTTCCGGGCTGGCGCAGCACTTGCGCCAGTTAGCGCCGCCCCTGCCAGAGTGGGGCTTCGCGGTCGGCACCCGCCGACCATTTTTTGTCCTCAGCAAAGAGGAACAAAAGTGTCCAAGAAAGCTTCTTCCTTCGCCGCCCTGGGCGGACTGGTGTATTCCACCGATGCTGGCCGGCACTGCCCGGACTGTGGCAAGCCGGTGGATGACTGCGTATGCAAGCAGCAAGTCATCCCCGAGGGCGACGGCGTCGCCCGTGTGCGCCGCGAAAGCAAAGGCCGTGGCGGCAAGACCGTGACCACCGTCAGCGGTGTGCCGCTGCCTCTGGAGCAGCTCAAGGCGCTGGCCGCCAACCTCAAGCGGCGCTGCGGCACTGGCGGCGCCTTGAAGGACGGGGTGATCGAAATCCAGGGCGACCACGTCGAGCTGCTGCTCGCGGAACTGGCCAAGCAAGGTTTCAAGGCGAAGAAGTCCGGCGGCTGATGCCTGCCGCGACACTTTTCCTGCAAAGCCTAAACTCGTTGACGTGACCAAGGTCTATTCCAGGGCACGGATGAATCGTCATTTTCAGCTTCTACACTGCGTCCGCCCCGAGCGGGGCAGTGTCTTCGACTTATCTATGGGGGACTTGAATGTCCGTACGACGCACACGCAAAGACGATGGCAGCCAATGGACCGTGGCCGACAGCCGCAGTGTTTATGGTATCCGCCATTGGGGCGCAGGTTATTTCGCCATCAATGAAGCCGGGCGTGTCGAAGTACGCCCCAACGGCCCCAACAGCGCGCCGATCGACCTGTTCGAGCAGGTCGACGAGCTGCGTCAGAGCGGCCTGTCGCTGCCGCTGCTGGTGCGCTTCCCGGATATCCTGCAAGACCGCGTACGCCAGCTGACCGGCGCCTTCGACGCCAACATCGCGCGCCTGGAGTACCAGAGCCAATACACCGCGCTGTACCCGATCAAGGTCAACCAGCAGGAAGCGGTGGTAGAGAACATCATCGCCACCCAGAACGTCTCCATCGGCCTGGAAGCCGGCTCCAAGCCCGAGCTGCTGGCGGTGCTGGCGCTGGCGCCGAAAGGCGGCACCATTGTCTGCAACGGCTACAAGGACCGCGAGTTCATTCGCCTGGCGTTGATGGGCCAGAAGCTTGGCCACAACGTATTCATCGTCATCGAGAAGGAGTCCGAGGTCGCCCTGGTGATCGAGGAAGCCGCCGAGCTCAAGGTCAAGCCGCAAGTTGGCCTGCGCGTGCGCCTGTCGTCGCTGGCCTCGAGCAAGTGGGCCGACACCGGGGGCGAGAAGTCCAAGTTCGGCCTGTCTGCCGCCCAACTCATCTCGGTGGTGCAGCGTTTCCGTGATGCCGGGCTCGACCAGGGCATCCGCCTGCTGCACTTCCACATGGGCTCGCAGATCGCCAACCTGGCCGACTACCAGCACGGTTTCAAGGAAGCCATCCGCTACTACGGCGAGCTGCGTGCGCTCGGCCTGCCGGTCGATCACATCGACGTCGGCGGTGGCCTGGGCGTGGACTACGACGGTACCCATTCGCGCAACGCCAGCTCCATCAACTACGACATGGACGACTACGCCGGTGTCGTGGTCGGCATGCTCAAGGAGTTCTGCGACGCCCAGGGCCTGCCGCACCCGCACATCTTCTCCGAGAGTGGCCGAGCACTGACCGCGCACCACGCCATGCTGGTGGTCCAGGTAACCGACGTCGAGAAGCACAACGACGACGTGCCGACCATCGAGAACAAGGAAGCCTTGCCCGAGACCGTGCAGTGGCTGGTCGACCTGCTCGGCCCGACCGACATCGAAATGGTCACCGAGACCTACTGGCGCGCCACCCACTACATGGGCGACGTGGCCGCGCAGTACGCCGACGGCAAGATGACCCTGGCCGAGAAAGCCCTGGCCGAGCAGTGCTACTTCGCCGTGTGCCGCCGCCTGCACAACTCGCTCAAGGCCCGCCAGCGCTCGCACCGCCAGGTGCTGGACGAGCTCAATGACAAGCTCGCCGACAAGTACATCTGCAACTTCTCGGTATTCCAGAGCCTGCCCGACACCTGGGCGATTGGCCAGGTGCTGCCGATCATCCCGCTGCACCGCCTGGACGAAGAGCCCATGCGCCGCGCGGTGCTGCAAGACCTGACCTGCGACTCCGACGGCAAGATCAACCAGTACGTCGACGAGCAGAGCATCGAGACCAGCATGCCGGTGCATGCGGTGCGCGAGGGCGAGGACTACCTGTTGGGCGTGTTCCTGGTGGGCGCCTACCAGGAGATCCTCGGCGACATGCACAACCTGTTCGGCGACACCGACTCGGTGAACATCTACCAGAACGCCGATGGCAGCGTGTACCACGCCGGTATCGAGACCCACGACACCATCGAGGACATGCTGCGCTACGTGCACCTGTCGCCGGAGGAGTTGATGACCCACTACCGCGACAAAGTGGCCAGCGCCAAGATCAGCGCCCGCGAGCGCACGCAGTTCCTCGACGCACTGCGCCTGGGCCTGACCCGCTCCTCGTACCTGTCTTCCTGAGGCAGTTACACCTGGTCACGTTTCCAGTCCAGGGAGTTGTTGGGGGGGGGCACTAAGTGGCAGAAGGCTTGTCATTTAGTGCCATGAGGCTGCGTCGCATCCTCGCCCTCAACGCCGTGGAGCGCCTGGAATGAGCACGCCTGCCTACCCCCACACCCGTCGCCTCGAGCTCACCGAGGAGCTGTTCGGCCAGCCTGTTGCCGACCCGTATCGCTGGTTGGAGGGCGACACCCGCCATCACGCCGAGGTCGCCAGCTGGAGCGCTGCACAGAACGCCTGCGCGCAGGCTTATCTCGAGGGGCTGCCTGGCCGCGAGGTGTTTGTCGAACGCCTGAGCGCCTTGTTCGATCACGACCGCGCCACCGCGCCCTACAAGCGTGGCGGGCAGTACTTCCATACCCGAAGCGCCGGGCTCGAAGCCCAGGCCACGTTGCTGGTGCGCGGCAGCGTGCATGGCGGGGACCGCGTGTTGCTCGACCCGAACCAGTGGTCTGCCGATGGCTCGACGGCCATGGCCGATTGGTCCGTCAGCCCGCAAGGTGCCCATGTGGCCTATGCCGTCCAGGAACGCGGCTCGGACTGGCGTACCCTGCGTGTGGTCGAGGTGGATACGGGCCGGGTGCTCGACGATGAACTGCACTGGGCGCGCTACACCTCGCTTGGCTGGTCGGGCGATGGGCGCGGTTTCTTCTATTCGCGCTACCCGCAGCCTGCCGACGAGGCCGCGTTCGAGACCAGGCTCAGCGGCCATGCGATCTACTACCACGTGCTCGGTACGGCGCAGGCGCAGGATCGGCTGGTGCATGCCACCCCTGACCAGCCGCACATGCTGCACCTGTTCGATGTCACCGCGGATGGCCGCTACCTGGCGATCTACTCGACGCCAGGCACCAACAGCATGACGCTGTCGGTGGTGGACCTGGCCACGCCCGACTGGCCGCTGCGCCAGCTTGACGCCAGCCACGACAACGAGTGGGGCGTGGTCGGCAACGTCGGAACCCGGCTGGTGCTGGTCACCACCCGTGGTGCACAGCGGCGCAAGATCGTCAGCGTCGAGCTGGCGGATGCACAGGTGGCGTTCGTCGACCTGGTGGGTGAGCAGCAAGGTGTGCTCAACGAAGTGGCGCTGGCCGGTGGTCGGCTGCTGGTGGCCTACCTGGTCGATGCCTGCACGCATATTCAGCGCTTTACGCTGGACGGCGTCGCCGAAGGCGAGGTGGCCTTGCCTGGCATCGGCAGTGCCGGGGGCTTTCGTGGCGACCCACAGGGCACGGAGTTTTTCTACGTCTTCACCAGCTACGACGCGCCGACCACGATCTACCGCTATGACGTGGCCGAGCGCGCCAGCCAGGCATGGGCCCAGCCGCAGGTAGCGGCAGACCTCGACCAGGTGGTGGTCGAGCAGCACTTCTACACCTCCAGGGACGGCACCCGGGTGCCGATGTTCCTGATGCGCCCCAAGCACCTGCGCGGACCGGCGCCGACCCTGCTGTATGGCTACGGTGGCTTCGGCATCAGCCTTATCCCGGCATGGTCCCCGGCGCAGTACGCCTGGGTGGAACAGGGCGGGGTGCTGGCAGTGGCCAATATTCGTGGCGGCGGCGAGTACGGCAAGGACTGGCACGCGGCGGGCAGCCTTGCGCGCAAGCAGAACGTATTCGACGACTTCATCGCCGCAGGCCAGTACCTGAAGGCCCAGCGCATCACCACTGCCGATGGCCTGGCGATCCAGGGCGAGTCCAATGGCGGGCTGCTGGTGGGCGCAGTGGTCAACCAGCAACCTGGGCTGTTCGACGCCGCCCTGGTCGGGGTGGGCGTGCTCGACATGCTGCGCTACAACACCTTCACCGTGGGGCAGTTGTGGGTCGGGGAGTACGGCGACCCAGGCACCGAGGCGGACTTCCACACCCTGCGTGCCTACTCGCCGTATCACAACATCGCTCCCGGCCAGCCTTACCCCGCGATCCTCGTCACCACCGCCGACGGCGACGACCGCGTGGTGCCGGCGCACACGTTCAAGTACGTCGCCGCTTTGCAGGCTGCCGATATCGGCGACAAGCCGCACCTGGCGCGGGTCTACGGCAATACCGGGCATGGGGCGGGGAAACCGATTGCCAGCGTGATCGATGAGCTCGCCGAGCAATGGGCCTTCGCGGCGTACTGGACCGGGTTGCATGTCGCGGTACGCTGACCCTGGCGGGGCGTAAAGCGTCCTCTCTCAGCTCACCCACAGCCCCTTGTGCTGTAACCGCCACCCCACCCAGCCCAGTGTCAGGGCGCGCAGCGCCATGAACGCGAGGAATGCCAGCCACAGCCCGTGGTTGCCGAGCCCGCTCAAGCCCAACGCCAGCGGTGCTGCCAGCACTACACTGAGCAGCATCGCATTGCGCATTTCCCGCGCCCGGGTGGCGCCGATGAACAGCCCATCGAGCAGGTAGCTCCACACCGCGACCAGCGGCAACAGCGCCAGGTATGGCAAGAACGGGTAGGCCGCTGCGCGCACGCTGTCGATGTCGGTCTGCAAATCGATGAACAGGTGCCCGCCCAGCAGGAACGCCCCGGCGAACACCAGGCTGACCAGCAGCGACCAGCCGCCGGCCACCACCAGGGAGCGCCGCAGCGTCTGCCGGTCGCGGGCGCCGATGGCGTGCCCGCACAGGGCTTCCAGCGCATGTGCCAGGCCGTCGAGAGCATAGGCAGTCAGCAGCAGGCCGTTGAGCAGCAAGGCATTGGCGGCCACAGTGGCCTCGCCCAGGCGCGCGCCCTGCATCGTCAGCAGCAGGAACACCAACTGCAAGGCCAGGCTGCGCAGGAAGATGTCGCGGTTCACCGCCAGCAACGGCCGCCAGGCCTGCCAGCGCTTGAGCGCGGCCCAGGCGATGCGCCCCGGGTAGACGCGCAGGGCCGGGCGGGTCAGGGCCAGGCCCAACAGGGCGCCGCTCCATTCGGCCAGCACCGAGGCTCGCGCCGAGCCCAGCACTCCCCAGTCCAGGCCCAGCACGAACCATAGGTTCAGGGCGATGTTCAGCAGGTTGGTCAGCAGCAATATCGCCAGCGGCGCGCGGGCGCTCTGGGTGCCGAGGAACCAGCCGACCAGGGCATAGCTCGCCAGGGCCGCCGGCAGCCCGAGCAGGCGGGTGTGAAAGAACGCCTCGATCCCCTGGCGCAACGCCTCGCTCGGCTGCATGGCTTGCAGCGCCAACTGGCTGAAGGGCAGTGCGAGCAGGGCAATGAGCAATGCAAATGCCACCGCCAGCAGCAGCCCCTGCACCAGCACCTGGCGCAGCGCAGCGCCGTCTTCACGTCCGGCAGCCTGGGCGGCGAAACCGGTGGAACCCATGCGCAGGAAGCCCATCAGGCCGACCATGAAGGTGAACAGCGTCGCCCCCACCGCCACCGCGCCGAGCTGGTGGGCATGGGGCAGGTGGCCGATCACTGTGCTGTCGACCAGCGCCACCAGGGGCACCGTGATGTTGGACAGGATCATCGGCGCAGCCAGTGCCCAGACCTTGAGGTGGGTGGGGCGGTGCTGCCAGTCGTTGGATAGTCGGGGCATATGGGATGTGCGGCCTTTGGTTTGTCAGGCCCGGCCTTTTCGCGGGCAAGCCTGCTCCTACAGGTACGGTGACCCTGTGGCGGGCTTGCCCGCGAAAAGGTCGGTACTGGCGCTAGAAATCCAGGGCCAGGAATTCTACCCGTCATGCAACTTATCTGCGCGAACCTCGTCTCACCTGGCGCGCCTAGCCACATGCGCTGCTGGCCCATGGGCTATATTTCCCCCTTCACCACCCAGCCGCCGAAGAGTTTTCCCTCCCATGTTCAACAAAGGATTGTTGCTGGCCTGCGCGCTGGCGTTGCTCAGTGCCTGTGATTCCTCGTCAAAGAACGGTGCCCCCGCCCCGGCGGAAAAACCTGCTGCCGTTGCCCAGACCCAGGCCCCCAAGCGTGAAGACCCGGCGGTATTGGCCAAGCGCTACGAAGGCCGCGAATTGGCCGTGCTGGATGTCTCGGAAGTGCAGCTCGACGGCGCCAGCACCCTGTCGGTGAGTTTCTCGGTGCCGTTGGACGCCAACCAGGACTTCGCCAGCAAGGTGCACCTGGTCGACACGGTCAACGGTAAGCTCGAGGGTGCCTGGGAGCTCTCGGACAACCAGATGGAGCTACGTCTGCGCCATCTCGAGCCGCAGCGCAAGCTGGTGCTGACCGTCGACCGAGGCCTGCTGGCGGTCAACGGCCAGACGCTCGCCGCAGCGTCGGTCAGCCGCCTGGAAACCCGTGACATGCAGCCCACTGTCGGCTTCGCCAGCCGCGGCTCGTTGCTGCCCACGCGCCTGGCCGAAGGGCTGCCGGTGATCGCCTTGAACGTCGCCAAGGTCGATGTGGAATTCTTCCGGATCAAGCCGGACATGCTCTCCAGCTTCCTGGTCAACTGGGGCCGCAACAGCAGCCTGTACTACTACCAGTCCAAGGAAACCCTGGACATGGCCGAGTTGGTCTACAGCGGCCGCTTCGACCTCGACCCCGCGCGTAACACCCGCGAAACCCTGTTGCTGCCCATCTCCGGGATCAAGCCGCTACAGGAGCCGGGCGTGTACCTGGCGGTGATGCGCGCCTCGGGCACCTATGACTATTCCCAGCCCGCGACCCTGTTCACCCTCAGCGACATCGGCCTGTCCGCACACCGCTACCGCGACCGCCTGGATGTGTTCGCCCAGGCCCTGGAAGGCGGCAAGGCGTTGGCCGATGTCAGCCTCGAACTGCACGATGACAAAGGCAAGCTACTTGCCCAGGCCAAGACCGACGGCAAGGGCCACGCGCAACTGCCGATCACCGCCAAGGCAGACACCCTGATCGCCACCCAAGGCGTGCACACCACCTTGCTGCGCCTGAACACCGCTGCCCTGGACCTGGCCGAGTTCGACATCACCGGCCCCCAGGCAAACCCGCTGCAATTCTTCGTGTTCGGCCCGCGTGACCTGTACCGCCCTGGCGAAACGGTGCTGCTCAACGGCCTGCTGCGCGACCAGGACGGCAAGCCGGTCAAACCGCAGCCGGTCACAGTGGAAGTGCGCCGCCCCGATGAGCAGGTGAGTCGCAAGTTCATCTGGGAGGCCGACGCCAATGGCCTGTTCCAATACCCGCTGCAGCTGGCCACCGAGGCGCCGACCGGGCGCTGGCAATTGCTGCTCGACCTGGGCGGTGGACGCAAGCAGGTGCACGAGTTCCTCGTCGAAGATTTCCTGCCCGAACGCCTGGCCCTGGAACTCAAGGGCAGCCCGACGCCGCTGAGCCCGGAGCAGACCGCACAGGTCAAGGTCGATGGCCGCTACCTCTACGGCGCTCCGGCAGCGGGCAATCGCCTGAGCGGACAAGCCTATGTGAGGCCGCTGCGCGAGGCGGTGGCGAAGTTGCCGGGTTACCGGTTCGGCTCTGTCACCGAGAACGAGCTGAGCCAGGACCTGGAGCTGGACGAAGTCACCCTCGACCAGGCAGGCAAGGCCACGCTGGAAATCGAGAGCCGTTGGGCCGAGGCCCGCTCGCCCCTGCAATTGACCGTGCAGGCCAGCCTGCAGGAGTCCGGTGGCCGTCCGATCACTCGCCGCCTGGAGCAACCCATCTGGCCCGCCGAGCGCCTGCCTGGCCTGCGCGGGTTGTTCGACGGCGAGGAAACCGACAGCGACGCCCCGGTGGAATTCGAAGTGCTGGTGGCCGACCGCGAGGGCAACAAGCTCGCCGCCGACGGCCTCAAGGTGCGTCTGGTGCGCGAGCGCCGCGACTACTACTGGAACTATTCGCAGAGCGATGGCTGGAGCTACAACTACAACGAGAAATTCCTGACCCAGGCCGAGGAGACCGTGCAGGTCAAGGCAGGCGGCACGGCCAAGCTGACCTTCCCGGTGGAATGGGGACCGTACCGGGTCGAGGTGGAAGACCCCGAGACGGGCCTGGTGTCCAGCGAGCGCTTCTGGGCCGGCTACCGTGCCCAGGACAACGCAGAGGGCGGCGCCGTGCGCCCCGACCAGGTCAAACTGGCGCTGGACAAACCGTCCTACGCCGATGGCGGTACCGCCAGGGTGACTGTCACCCCGCCTGCCGCCGGCAGCGGCTACCTGATGATCGAGTCCAGCGACGGCCCGTTGTGGTGGCAGGAAATCGACGTGCCCGCCGAGGGCAAGACCTTCGACGTGCAGCTCGACAAACAATGGGCGCGCCATGACCTGTACCTCAGCGCCTTGGTGGTCCGCCCGGGTGAGCGCAAGGTCAACGCCACGCCCAAGCGTGCCGTGGGGGTGCTGCACCTACCGCTGGACCGCGCCGGGCGCAAACTCGCGCTAACCCTGGATGCCCCACAGAAGATGCGCCCCAAGCAACCCCTGACGGTGAAGTTCAAGGCCGTCAATGCCGATGGCAGCGTGCCGAAGCAAGTGCATGTGCTGTTGTCGGCGGTGGACGTGGGCATTCTCAACATCACCGACTTCAAGACCCCCGACCCCTTCACCGGCCTGTTCGGCCGCAAGGCCTATGGCGCCGACCAACTGGACATCTACGGGCAACTGATCGAAGCCGGCCAGGGCCGCCTGGCCAGCCTGGCGTTCGGTGGCGATGCGGCGATGGCCAAGGGCGGCAAGCGCCCCAATACCACCGTCACCATCGTCGCCCAGCAGAGCCTGCCGGTGACCCTTGACGCTAATGGTCAGGGCCAGGCCAGCGTGGATATTCCCGACTTCAACGGCGAACTGCGGCTGATGGCCCAGGCGTGGACCGACGAGCACTTCGGTGTTGCCGAAGGCAAGACGGTGGTGGCCGCGCCGCTGATCGCCGAGCTGTCGGCACCGCGCTTCCTGGCAGGTGGCGACCAGACCCGCCTGGCCCTGGACCTGGCCAACCTGTCCGGCCGCGCCCAGCAACTGGACGTGCAACTTCACGCCGAGGGCCAGCTCGGCCTGACTGGCGCGGCCCGGCAGACCATCGCCCTGGCCGAGGGGCAACGCACTACCCTGATGATTCCAGTGCAGGCCCAGGGCGGCCTGGGCCAAGGCAAGGTGCGAGTGGAGGTCAGCGGCCTGCAATTGCCGGGTGAGCCTGCCATGGCCTTCGAGCGCGAATGGACGCTGGGCGTGCGCCCAGCCTACCCGGCCATGCTCAAGCACTATCGCGTGGCCCTCAAGGACCAGGCCTGGTCCTTGCCGGAAAGCGACCTGGCCGAATTCGAACCCGCAGGCCTGGAGGCAACTCTGGCGCTTTCCAGTCGCCCACCCCTTAACCTCGCCGAGCAGATCCGCGCTCTGGAAGCCTACCCCTACGGTTGTCTGGAACAGACCGCCAGCGGCCTGTACCCCTCGCTCTACGCCGACGCCGATAGCCTCGAGCGCTTGGGCATCAAGGGCGAGCCGGGCGATGTGCGCAAGCGCAAGATCGAGATGGGCATCGAGCATCTGCTGGGCATGCAGCGCTACAACGGCAGCTTCGGCCTGTGGAACGCCGACAGTGAAGAGGAATACTGGCTGACGGCCTATGTCACCGATTTCCTGCTGCGTGCTCGCGAACAAGGCTATGGCGTGCCCGCCGAGGCGCTGAAGAGGGCCAACGAGCGTCTGCTGCGTTACGTGCAGGAGCGCAACCTGATCGAAGTCGACTACAGCGAAGACGTCGAGCACACCCGCTTCGCCGTGCAGGCCTACGCCGCACAGGTGTTGGCGCGCAGCCAGCAGGCGCCGCTGGGCGCGCTGCGTGGCCTGTTCGAGCGCCGCAGCGATGCGCGTTCCGGCCTGCCGCTGGTGCAACTGGCGGTGGCACTGCACAAGATGGGCGACCAGCCTCGCGCCCAGCAGGCCCTGCAAGCGGGCCTGGCGGCCGGTCGCGGCAAGGGCTGGCTGGCCGACTACGGCAGCGCCGTGCGCGACCAGGCGCTGATCCTCGCCTTGCTGCAAGAGAACAACCTGGCCGCCGAGCAGGTCGACCAGCGGCTGTTCGCGTTGTCCGATGAGCTGGCGGCCAACCGCTGGCTTTCCACCCAGGAACGCAACGCCCTGTTCCTCGCCGGTCGCGGCTTGCTCGGCAAGCCTGAGGGCAGTTGGCAGGCGCGCCTGGACAGCGCCGGGGAAATGCGTGAATTCAGCAATGCCGAGTCGGGCATGAAGCTCGAAGGCCCGCTGCTGGTCTCTCCGCTGAGCATCCAGAACCAGGGCAGCGCGACCCTTTACCAGCAACTGACCTTGTCCGGCTACCCACGCCAGGCGCCTGCCGTCAGCAGCAACGGCCTGGAAATCCGCCGCGAGTACCTGGGCGTGAACGGCCAGCCGCTGGACCTGCGCAACCTGCGCAGCGGCGACTTGGTGCTGGTGCACCTGGCACTCAAGGCTCAGAGCCAGGTGCCTGATGCCCTGGTGGTCGACCTGCTGCCCGCAGGCCTGGAACTCGAGAACCAGAACCTCGCGCAAAGCGCCGCCAGCCTGGACAACGCCAGCGGCGCGGTGAAGCAATGGCGCGAGTCGATGCAGAACGCCAGCGTGGTGCACCAGGAATACCGCGACGACCGCTACGTGGCGGCGCTCAAGCTCGACAGCTACGGCACCACCCACCTGCTGTACCTGGCTCGCGCGGTAACGCCGGGCAGCTATCGCATTCCACCGCCGCAGGTCGAGTCGATGTACCGGCCGAACCTGCAGGCGGTGGGGGAGAGCCAGGGCGAGATGCTGGTCAAGGCACGCTAGCTGCCCTGACGCTGGGGCCGCACAGCGGCCCCGCCTCTTAACGCACCACCCAGCTCAACACCCACAACCCCAACAACGCCCAGATGATCCCCAGCACGATCGAAGCCCGCATGAACGCGCGTACCGCCGAATACAACAGCAACAGCCCGACGATCAGCGCCAGTATGCTCACCAGCGAGGTGTCCATGCCCAGGGTACGCGCCAGGCCATCGATGAAATTACCCCCGGCATTGGCCAGCAGGTTGAACAACCCGCTCAGGCCATCGACGATGAAGCGGATAATCGACCCCAGTGCCTGGCCCAGCCACTCGAAAAAACCTTCTACATGCATAGTCGCTTCCTGATGAACGAATCGGTGGTTCCAAGGCTTTGGCCATCACCTGGCCAGGTCGGTTCCCGATGCCAAGCGTAGTTCTCACTCGCGCACTGCGCGGGCTCGTCGCTAGCCTTTTTTCGCTCATGGCCTTGCTGTGGCTGGCCGACCGTCTCTGGCCGCTGCCGATGCCGGCCGCCGACCAGGCGCGGGTAGTGCTGGCCGAGGACGGCACGCCGCTGTGGCGCTTCGCCGATGCCGAAGGCGTGTGGCGCTACCCGGTCAGCGCCGCTGAAGTGTCGCCGCTGTACCTGGAGGCGTTGCTGACCTACGAGGACCGTTGGTTCTACCACCACCTTGGGGCCAACCCGCTGGCAATGGCGCGTGCGGCCTGGCTGAACCTGAGCAGCGGGCGCGTGGTGTCCGGCGGCAGCACGTTGTCCATGCAGGTGGCACGCCTGCTCGACCCCCATGACCGGACCCTGGCCGGCAAGCTGCGCCAGTTGTGGCGCACCGCGCAGCTGGAGTGGCACCTGTCCAAGGCTGAAATCCTCCAGCTGTACCTCGACCGAGCGCCTTTCGGCGGCACCCTGCAAGGCGTGGCCGCCGCCAGCTGGGCGTACCTGGGCAAGTCACCGAAGCACCTCACGCCCGCGGAGGCTGCGTTGCTTGCCGTGCTGCCCCAGGCACCTAGCCGTTTGCGCCCCGATCGCCACCCCGAACGTGCGCAGCGGGCCCGCGACAAGGTGTTGCAACGCCTTGCCGAATACCAGGTGTGGCCGCAGCAACGTATCGACGAGGCTCGCGAAGAGCCACTCTTGCTCGCCCCTCGTCAGGAGCCCGCCCTGGCGCCGCTGCTGGCTCGGCGCCTGAACACGCCAGGCAGCCCGGCGCTGATCCACACCACCCTGGATGCTGCGCTGCAACGACGCCTCGAAGACCTGTTGCTGGGCTGGCGTGCGCGCCTGCCCGAGCGTACTTCGGGAGCGCTTCTGGTGGTCGAGTCGAAGACCATGGCCGTGCGCGCCTACCTCGGTTCCATCGACATGAACGATGCGCGGCGCTTCGGCCATGTCGACATGGTGCATGCCTTGCGCTCGCCTGGCTCGACCCTCAAGCCGTTCCTCTATGGCATGGCCATGGACGATGGCCTGATCCATTCCGAGTCGCTGTTGCAGGATGTGCCCCGCCGCTATGGCGACTATCGCCCCGGCAACTTCTCCATGGGCTTCAGCGGTCCGGTATCGGCCAGTTCCGCGCTGGCGCTGTCGCTCAATCTACCGGCAGTGCAGTTGCTCGAAGCCTATGGGCCGAAACGCTTCGCCGCACAGTTGCGCATGGCCGGCGTGCCGCTGGTGCTGCCGCCGCTGGCCGAGCCGAACCTGTCGCTGATTCTCGGCGGCGCGGGCAGTCGCCTGGAGGACCTGGTCGGCGGCTACGCGGCCCTGGCCCGTGAAGGCCATAGCGCACGCATTCGCCTGCAACCCCAGGACCCGCTGCTGGAGCAACGCTTGTTGTCCCCAGGCGCGGCTTGGATCACCCGGCGCATCCTCAGTGGCCAGGCCCGCCCCGACCGCGACCCCCGCGCCGAGTGGGTACAGCGCCCGCAACTGGCCTGGAAGACGGGTACCAGCTATGGCTTTCGCGATGCCTGGTCGATTGGTGTCGGCCCGCGCTACCTGGTGGGCGTGTGGATCGGCCGCCCGGACGGCACCCCGGTGCCCGGCCAGTTCGGTTTGGCTTCCGCCGCGCCGCTGATGCTCCAGGTGCATGACCTGCTGAGCAACCGTGACAGCCAGCGCGGTATCGCTGCGCCGGTGGAGCCAGTGCCCTCCAGTGTGGGCGTGGCGGCGATCTGCTGGCCGCTAGGCCAGCCGCTGAGTCGCCAGAACCCATCGTGTCGACGCCAGCGCTTCGCCTGGACGCTGGACGGCACCACGCCACCGACCTTGCAGGCTGCCGACCAACCCTTGGGCCTGGGGCTGCGCGAAACCCTATGGGTCAATGCAAAGGGGCTGCGAGTGGATACCACCTGCGCAGGTGCGCAGGCGCGCGAAGTGGCGCTATGGCCTGCGCCGCTGGAGCCCTGGTTGCCGAGGGTAGAGCGTCGTACTGCACGCGTGCCGGCGGCTGACCCACACTGCCCGCCGCAGGTGCCGACCAACGCCCCGCCATTGTCGATCGTAGGGGTGCGCCCCGGTGACAACCTGCGCCGCCCGGCCACCAGCAGCGAGCAACTGCAGGTAAGGGTATCTGCCCTTGGTGGTAATGGACGGCGCTGGTGGTTCCTCAACGGCCAGCCATTGGGTGAAACCCAGGGGCAGGACAGCCTGCAGGTGCGCTTGGAGCGAGCAGGGCAGGTCGAGCTCAGTGCACTGGACGACAGTGGCCAGACCGCTCGGGTGGTATTCGAGGTGAGTGAGTGACGTCTCCTGGGAGGCCGTTCCATTGCGAAAGACTAGTCAGATGGCACTAACCCGTCGGTAGTGTTAATTGCCGAGTCCTCCTAACGTACTGAATTAAAAGGACTTTTAACCCAGTGGTACGTCCCTCCCAGCAGAACTAATACCAAGTTACGATCTAGCTGCCTGCCCTTCCGCGGCTTCACTGATGTCAGAAGGCTAGCGATACCTGCCAACAGATATCGCACAACAACAGACAGCGGCAGGAGTCACCACATGAACAGTCAAGCGTGGATGAGGACTGGTACCGCCCTGGCATTGGCCATGGCGCTGGGGCTTGCAGGGTGCAGCAGCGGAGGTGGCGGCAGCCACAGCGGGGTTGATGGCTCATCCGGCGATTCAGCGGCAGCAGGGGGCGGTACTGATGGTGGCGGCGCAGGTGGAGGCGGTACCGGCGGAGGTACGGGGGGTGGCGGTACTGGCGGTGGAGGTACGGGTGGCGGCGATACTGGCGGCGGCACCGCAAGCCCGCTGGTGACCGGCCAGGTCGTGGACCAGGTAGGCAATACCGTCACTGGCCTTGGCGACGGGCTCGTCGACCTCGGCCAGATGGTTGGCTCAATGCCCATCGCCGGGGACACATCGCTGACCGGCGGTGTCGGCTCGCTGGTGTCGTCCACCGGCAATGCTGTGAATTCGGTCGGCAGCGGCCTTAGTGAAGGTCTCGGGCAGCTCGGTACCGGCAACAACGCCGTAGGCACCACGGTAGGGGTGGTCGGTGCGGCAACCTCCGACCTTGGCACCGGTGTTTCCGGGCTTGGCCAGGGCTTGGAAGGGCTGGCAGGTAGTTCGCTGGTCGAGCAGGTGCCGATCGTCAACCAGGTGGTCGCCGGTGCCGGGCAAGGCGTCGACAGGGTCGGCCAAGCCGTGACCATGCTTGGCGACACGCTCACCCCGATCGGCACCAGCGGCCCTCTGGCTGGCGCCACCCAAGGCGTGAGCGATGCATTGGTGCCGGTGGTTTCATTGGTGGAAAACACCGCCGCCAATGCCACACGCCAGACTGGCCTGGCCGGGCCGCTGAACCAAACCCTCAACCAGGTCGGCGGCGCCCTGGACCAAGCCGGCCAGCAAGTGGCTGGCACGGGCGACGGCAACCCACTTGCCACCACCATCGGCCGCACGGTCAGCACGCTGGGCGGCGCCGTGAGCACCAGCAGCGGCTTGGCGCCGACCACCGGTGGAGCGCGTACCGGCCTGCTGGAAACCGTCGGCGGCGTGGTCGCCGGTGCCGGTAGCGGGCTCGGTGCGGGCTCCAGCAACCTGACCATTGCCTCGGTGGGTGGCACCGTGGGGCAACTGGGCAATACCGTCGCCAGCCTCGGCACGGTCGTGGGTGGAAATGGCGTTACCAATACGGCCGCCGGTGCTCCCGTGGCGGCGCTGACCCAGCAGGTGGGCGTTGGGGTCAACCCCGTGGTGAGCGGTGTGGCCAGCCTCACCCAGCAGGTAGGTGGCGCAACCGGGCTTGGCGCACCCGTGGCCGGGTTGTTGAACCAGGTGGGTGGCGCGGTGAGCAACGTCGGTTCGCAGTTGAACAACGCCTCGGCCAGCCCAGTCGTCAGCCAGTTGGGCACCACGGTTGCGGCGACCGGCAGCACGGTCGGCCAGGTCGGCGGCCTGGTCAATGGCGGCGGCTCGCAACCTGGTGGCTTGGGCGGCGCACTGGGTGGCCTGGCGGGGGCGCTCGGCGGGCAGCGTTGAGTCGACGGGCGCTTTGCCAGCACCTACGCTTGTAGCAAGCCGTGTCCTGCAACGGACACGGCTTGTTGCCATCCACCGGATCATGGAGTGTCCGAATGCGTGCTTTGGTCGTGACGATGCTGGCGCTGTCCGGGGTCTGCGTGGCCCGTGCCGAACCCCTGCCGAGTTTTCTCAACAGCAACGAAACCGAACGCCGCCTGCCCACACCGAACCTGCCGGTGGAAGCCTATCGACCGCCCGCGCCTGGCTTGCAAGTGCCGCCACCCGCGAGCCCGCAGCAACAGCCGTTGCTGATGAGCACCGAAGTGCAGGTCGACAAGGTGCGCTTCGAGGGCGGCACCGTATACCCGCTGGCGGAACTGCGCGAACATTACCGCCCCCTGCTCAAGCGCAAGGTGAGCCTGAGCGAGCTGATCGAGGTCACGCGCCGCCTGACCCAGCGCTACCAGCAAGATGGCTACCTGCTGTCCTACGCCTACCTCCCGCCCCAGGACTTCGCCGGCGGCCGTGTCCGGGTGGTGTTGGTGGAGGGCTATATCCGCGATTACCAGGTCGACGGCGACCTCGGCGCAGCCGGTGCCTATCTTGACCGCCTGATGGTCAAGCTCAAGGCCGAGCGCCCGCTTACCCGCAAGACCTTCGAGCGCTACACCAGCCTGGCCAGCCGCCTACCTGGTGTCACATTCCAGGCCCAGGTCCCGCCCCCCGGCACCACCGACGGCGGCACGCGGTTGATCGCCCAGGCCGCGCGCAAACCCTTCACCAGCGCGATGAACCTGAACGATGGCAGCCGCGAGGACCTGCAAGCGCTGCTGAGCGTGACCAGCAACGCCCAGACCCGCTTCGCCGAGCAGTTGAGCGCCGCCGTGCTAGTGCCACCGGGCGATGACAAGGAGCATTACTACCGGCTCGACTATAGCCAGTTCGTCGACGATGAAGGCAGCCAGTTGCTGCTGTCGGCGTCGCGCTACCGCAGCGACCCCAGGGCGCGGATCCGCCTGGGCAACGGTATCGACTTGCGCCAGCATCGCGAGAACGAGCGCTACTCGATCGGCCTCAGCCAGTCACTGATCGCATCCCCCGGCGAATGGCTGGATGTGGTCGGGCGCTTCTATGCGGTGAACGACCAGATCGACTACCGAGTGGTTGGCCAGCCGCTGGAACTGGGCAGCGAGACCAACCTGCGCGCCCTCTCGTTCGAGGGCGACTGGCGCAAGGCCCAGGCGCAGCGCCTGCGTATCCTCAGCGCCGGCGTATACCAGGGGCTGGACCACTTTGGCGCGCGCACCGATGCCGGCTACGACCTGGATTTCCTGCGCGTGCGGGTGTCCGGGATGCAGAGCGACAACTTCCTTGAACGCTGGCAGGGCGTGGCTTCGGCTGTCGCCTACTGGAGCAAGGACAGTTTGCCCGACAGCGAGCGCGCGGTGTTCGGCGGGCAGAACTTCGGCCGCGGCTACCCCAGCGACCAGGCCTCCGGCGACAAGGGGTGGGGGCTGGCCTACGAGCTGAACTACAGCTTCCGGCGCGAGGGGGCCTGGCTGAAAGTGCTGCAACCCTACGCGGTGTTCGATGCCGCGCGGGCCTGGTTCAACGAGCTGGAGGTGCAGAAGGCGAAACTGTCGTCGGCAGCCGTGGGTATGCGCTTCGGTGACCTGCGCCACTACAACGTCGCGCTGGAAGTGGCCAAGCCGATGTCGGACATCGCCCTTGACAGCCTGAACCGGCGGCCGCGGTTTACCGTAAGTTTCAGTTATCAGCTGGATTGACTGAAAGTGCGATGCCGACCCTTCAGGAGGAGCGGGCAGTGTCGATTTCAGGCGCGGGCTACTTCACCACGCTCAGCAACGGCTTGGGAAACAGGTTGTCCAGCGTCTCGAGCAAGCGGGCGTGGAAGATCGGCTTGCGGAACAGGTCGAGCACCTGCAGGCGCAGCAGGTCGCTGACATCGTCCATGTCGGCGTGGCCGGACATCACGATCACCGGCAGGTGCTGGCGGGCAGTGTGGTCACGCAGGCGCTGGATCAGGCTGATACCGCTTTCCTCGGGCATGCGCAGGTCGGTGATGACCAGGGCGATGTCAGGGTGGCGGGTGAGGTGTTGCAGGGCCACGCTCACCGAAGTGGCGGTATGGCAATTGAAGCCCTCGTTTTCCAGCAGCTCGGCCAGTTCCAGCAGGGCCTCTTCCTCGTCGTCTACCAGTAGGATCTGTTGGCGCTGGGAAGAGGTCGGCATGGGAGGGCTCCTGTCCTTGTGATCGGCGGCGGACGAGCACAACGATAGGCGCTAGCCGCCTGAGCCGCCACCAGAACCACCCGAGCCACTGCTCGGTGGCGTGATCGCCGTCTTGATGGTGTTCATGGTGGCGGTGACTTGGGTGGATATCGGGGTGACGAACGCAGCCAGTGCCACGGCGACCATCGCCGCGATGATCGCGTACTCGATACCTGAAGCGCCGTCCTTGCGGCGGATGAAGGTTCGGCAATGGGAGAGGATTCTTCGCAACATGGCACAGCTCCTTGCCCAAGGGGCGCGGTGGCGGGGCGCAGCAAAATGACACCCCTTTGACATCACAGCATCGCCAAGCCTCACGGCCCTGCAAATGTAAAAAGGAGCTAGTCCAAAAGTATTGGTTTTCAAACGCTTGGCTAAGCCTTTGTTTTTCTTGTGCGTCAATTTGGCGAGCGGAAAAAATCCGCCCACGCTCATGGCGAAACAGACGGTCTAGGCTACCGTCCAATAGCGAAATAGTTACTTTTTGACATCACTGGCGCCGATGCAGGGAGGGCAGGTATGAGCAGTCGCTTGACCATGGTTCTGGCTGCCCTGTTCCTGTTCGCCGCGTTGCTTGCCGGATACTGGGGCCTGGTCCTCAGCCGCCCGCCCGTGGCGCCTGTCGCGCCGCCCGTGGCCAGCGCCGAACAACCGGCGGTGGCGCAAATGCCCGCTCCCCCGCAGCCAGCCGAACCGCGAGGTTCGCCCATCGTGGTGCTGCGCAAGGCCGTGCCCGCCAATACCCCGCTGAGTGCGGATGACCTGCTGGTGGAGCACCTGCAAGTGCTGCCTGCAGGTGCCTTCCAGCGTATCGACCAGGTCGTTGGCCGCAGTAGCGCCAGGCCATTGGCGGCAGGTAGCTGGCTGGACGAGTCGAGTTTCCTGGCGGGCGGGCCGCTGGCGCGGATGATTCGCACGAACGAGCGGGCCGTGGTGGTGGGCGTGGACGAAGTGGTCGGCGCGGCCTGGCAACTGCGCCCCGGCGATTACGTCGACGTGCTGCTGTTCCTGCGTGAGGACAACCACAACCCGCAGGCCTCCGCGCAAGTCGTGCTGCCTGCACTGCGGGTGCTGAGCGTCGGCGAGCAGACGGGCCTTGGCAACGATGGCCGTCCGGCACAGACCGCCGAGGAGCAGGCCGCGCGCCGCGATGCCTCGGGGTTGGGCGGTGGCACCCGCACCGTGGCCCTGGCCGTCCCTGAGGCGCTGGCCAGCCGCCTGATGCTCGCGGCCCAGGCCGGCACCTTGCGCCTGGCCGTGCGCAGCGCCGATGAACACCTGCTGGCGCGCTACTGGGCCGAGCCCCAGGGCAAGCAGCAGGTGGACACTGCCAATCGCGACCTCTACCGCTTCAGCCAACTGTCCCAGGTGCCGCTGGCCAAGGCCGCGCCGAGTGCCAGCGCCGCGGGCATGCAGATCATTCGTGGCGCCCAGGGCGCCGAGGCGAACCCGACCCCCTGAACCAAGCAAGGATGCCGCGATGCGTCGTTTCGTGATGCGTAGCCCCCTGGGTCCACTCACATTGTCGTGCTGCGTGTACTGCCTCGCCGCTTGGGCGCCCCAGGCATTGGCCGCGGCAAAGGGCTGCGATGCGTTCGCCCAACTGCCCTCAGTGGTCGAGATGGACCAAGGCCTGCAACAGGAGCTGCGCCTGCCCCTGGCGATCAGCCGGGTGGCGGTGGGCGAGCCAAGGGTGGCCGACGTGCAGGCCAGTGGCGAGCGCGCCGTGCTGCTCACCGCCGTGGGGCCAGGGAATACCACGCTGATGCTGTGGACCGCCTGCTCGCCTTCGCCGCATCGGGCCATGCTGTTCGTCAAGGGCCGGGCCAGTGCCGACATGGCCGAGGATGCCTTGCTGCCCAGCCAGGATGCCGGGTTGCCGATTCAGGTACAGGCGGACATCCGCTTCGTCGAAGTGCGGCGCAGCAAGTACAAGGAGGCGGGGGCGCGGTTGTTCTTTAGTGGTTCGAACAATAGCCTGATCGGCTCACCCGGCACGGTGCCGGATACTACCATTACGCCTGGCGGCGTATCTGGCACGCGGCCAGAGATGCCACTCAACGATGGCGTGTTCAATATCGTCTGGGGCGGTGGCAGCAGTCGCTTCCTGGCAGCGATCAACGCCCTGGAAAGCAGCGGCTTCGCCTACACCCTGGCGCGTCCGAGCCTGACCGTTCTAAGCGGGCTGACCGCCAGCTTCCTGGCTGGCGGGGAAATTCCCATCCCGGTGCCCAGTTCCGGCAGCGACAACGTGTCGATCGAGTACAAGGAGTTCGGCGTACGCCTCGCGTTGACGCCGACTGTCATCAGTCGCGACCGCATCACCCTGAAGGTGGCACCGGAAGTCAGCGAGCTGGATTACTCCCGGCAGGTGGTGATTGCCGGCACTGCCGTACCGGCGTTGAACGTACGCAGAACCGATACCAGCATTTCCCTGGCCGATGGCGAGAGCTTCATCATCAGCGGCCTGATCAGCAGCAACACTCGTTCGGGCGTCGACAAGTTCCCGGGCCTTGGCAACCTGCCGGTGATCGGTGCGTTCTTCCGGCAGTCCACGGTGAACCGCGAAGAAACCGAACTGCTGATGATCGTCACCCCGCACCTGGTCCAGCCGTTGGCCGCCAACGCCCGCCTGCCCGAGCTGCCCGGCGAGGGCCTGCGCACCTACGACCCCAGCTGGGGCCGCCTGTTTTTCCTGGAAAACGGCAACTTTGACCGCCGCAGCGGGTTATCACGATGAACGACAGCCTGAACCACACCTACCTGGCGATCACCCGCAACGAGGATGACCTGCACTGGTTGCAAGGCGCGCTGACGCCGCTGGGCCAGGTGATCGGCGCCAACGCCAACACCCTCGACGAGCTGCTGGCGCTGGTCGATGTGACCTTCAGCAACCTGGTGTTCATCGGCCTGGACCGCGAACAGTTGGTGCAGCAGTGCGCGTTGATCGAGGGCGTGCTGGAGGCCAAGCCGATGCTGGCGATCGTTGCCCTTGGCGATGGCATGGACAACCAGCTGGTGCTGCACGCCATGCGCGCCGGCGCCCGCGACTTCGTCGCCTATGGCTCGCGGGCCAGTGAGGTGGCCGGGCTGGTACGGCGGCTCGGCAAGCGCCTGCCGACAGTCACCAACAGCCCGAGCCTCGGCGGCCTGACCGTGCTCTATGGCGCCCAGCGCAGCGCCGACGGCGCGCTGTTGACCAGCCACCTGGCGCGGGTGGTGCAGGAGAGCGGGCAGCAGACCCTGCTGCTGGACCTTGGCCTGCCCCGCGGCGACAGCCTCGCGCTGCTTGGGCTGGAGGCCTCGTTCTACTTCGGCGATGCCCTGCGCCACCTGCGCCGCCTCGACACCACCCTGATCGACAGCGCCTTCACCCGTGACAACGGCGGCCTGCGCATCCTCGCCTACGCCGACAGCGACGAGCCGCTCGGGCAGACCAGCGCCGCCGAGCTGTACATGCTGCTCAGCGCCCTGCGCCAGCATTTCCAGCACATCGTGGTGAACCTCACCGGGCATCCCGACAGCGAGGCGCTGCGCACGGTCATCAGCCATTGCGACAAGCTGATCATCTACACCGACCAGAACATCCTCGACTGCCGCCGCAACCTCGAGGTGCTGGAACTGTGGCGCGACCGCGGCATCAAGCTGGAGCACGCAAGCCTTTTGGTGGATCGCTTCCTGCGCCATGTGGCGCCGGATGCCGAGGCCCTGGCCAAGCGCTACGCGCTGCCGCTGCTCAAGGTCATGCCCTACAGCCCCGAAGTGCGGCTCAACGCCAAGAACCAGGGCCTGACGCTGTTCGAGCTGGCCCCGCGCGAAGGCCTGACCCAAGCCCTGCGCGGCCTTGGCGAGCGCCTGGCGCGGCGCTCGGAAAACCTGGCGACGCCGAGCTTCCCCTGGTTGCGTCGGCTATGGGGCAGCAAATGAGCGGCGACGAACTGTTCGGCGGCCAGCGCCACGCCGGTGCCGACCCGCAGGCCTTGAAGCGTGCACTGCACCGCTTCGTCATCGATGCCATCGAGGACAGCGGGCGCAACTTGCTGGAAGGCGCGCGCCCGGCGCTGGCGCAGTTCGTCCTGGAGCAGGTCGGCGACTACGTGGCGCGCCTGCGCCTGGCACTGTCGCGCTACGAGATGGAGCGCCTGGCCGAGGAACTGGTCGACGAGCTGACCGGCTTCGGCCCGCTGGAGGTGCTGCTGCGCGATGCCAGCGTCACCGAGATCCTGGTCAACGGACCGCACCGGGTGTTCGTCGAGCGTGCAGGGCTGTTGCAGCAGACCGACCTGCGCTTTATCGACGCCCACCATGTCGAGCGGGTGATGCAACGCATCCTCGCGCCGCTGGGGCGACGCCTGGACGAGTCGTCACCGATGGTCGATGCGCGCATGCCTGATGGCAGCCGGGTCAATGCGATCATCCCGCCGGTGGCGCTGGACGGCCCGTGCCTGTCGATCCGCAAGTTTCGCCAGGACATGCTCAAGGGCGCCGACCTGCTCGCCACCCGGGCCATCGACCAGCACATCTTCGACTTCTTCGAGCGCGCCGTAGGCAGGCGCTGCAACATCCTGGTCAGCGGCGGCACCGGCACCGGCAAGACCACGCTGTTGAACATCCTCAGCCAGATGATCGCCCCGCAGGAGCGTCTGGTGACCATCGAGGATGTTGCCGAACTGCAACTGCACCATCCCCACGTGGTGCGCCTGGAAACCCGCCCGCCGAATGCCGAGGGCCACGGCGAGATCAAGGCCAGCGAGCTGATCCGCAACGCCTTGCGCATGCGCCCGGACCGTATCCTGCTGGGCGAGATTCGCGGCGCCGAGGTGATCGATGTGCTCACGGCGATGAACACCGGTCACGACGGCTCGATGAGCACCGTGCACGCCAACACCGCCCAGGATGCGCTGCTGCGCCTGGAAACCCTGGTGGGGCTCACTGGACGCCAGGTCGCCGAAAAGACCCTGCGGCAAATGATTTGTGCGGCTCTCGACGTGGTCATCCAGCTCACCCGCCTGGCCGATGGCCGACGCTGTGTCGCCGAGGTGCTGGAGGTGGTCGGTGTGCGCGACGATGTGTATGTCACCAACACCTTGTTCCGCCTCGACCGGCGCACGGACGAGGGCTTCCTGCGCGAGGCGCCGAACCCGGCCGGGGTGAAGCTGCGCCACGAGGGCGTGCTGTGATCGGGCCGCTGCTGCTGGCCCTGTCGCCCTTGTGCCTGGGCGCGGCGCTGCTGTTGTTCCGCCTGGGGCTGCACAAGCGCGGCGAGGAGCGCATCCTGCTGCGCCTGGGCCGTGCCTATCGCGCCGTACGCAGCGGCAACGCGCGGCGCGACTGGCTGGACCCGCTGTTGATGCGTGCGGGCCTGGCGCATTGGGAGGTGCGGCCACGCAATTGGCTGCTGGCCTGGCTGGGCCTGGTACTGCTGGCGGGCGTGTTGGCAGGCTGGGCTGCGGCGGGCATGGCGCTGGTCGGCCTGCCGCTGCTGGCCTACCTGGGCTTGAGCTGGCGGTGTCGGCGTCGCGCGCGCCAGTTGGTGGAACAACTGCCGAGTCTGCTGGATTACAGCGTGCGCAGTCTCAAGGCCGGGCGCACCTTGGGCGATGCGGTGCTTGGCGGCATCGACGGTGCGCGTGAACCCCTGCGCTCGGCCATGGGCCGGGTGCGGCGCAATGTGCAGCTGGGCGTGGCGCTGGACGATGCGGTCAAGGAGCTGGCCGAGCTGTATGACCTGGACGAGTTGCACCTGTTCGCCCTGGCCCTGCGCATCAACCAGCGCTATGGCGGCAATGCCAGCGAGCTGCTGGACAACCTGATCAAGCTGATTCGCGAACGTGAACAAGGCCGACGCCAGCTCAAGGCAATGACCGGTGAAACACGGGTGACCGCCTGGGTGCTGGCGGCCTTGCCCCTTGGGATGATCGGGTATTTCCTGTTGGCCAACCCAACCTACCTGCTGGGCATGTGGCGCGACAGCCATGGACAACTGATGCTGCTGCTTGCGTTCGCTTTGCAGGCCCTAGGTTGCCTGGTGCTGTGGCGCATGATGAGGAGCCTGTGAACACCGCTCTGGTGGTGAGCGCGCTGTGCCTGTTCGCGGGCGGCGCCCTGCTGGCTTCGCAGGCGACCCGGCAGTGGCGTGGCCGACGCCGGGTCGCGCGGCGCTTGCAGGGGCGCATGGCCCGCGAGGAGCGCCTGGGCGATTGGTTGCAGTGGCTGGGCAGCAGCCCGCTGGGGCGGCGTCTGCAACGCCTGGATGGCGAAACCCAGGGCCTGCTCGACCAGCTCGGCTGGCGCCGTAGCCGCCAGCGGGCCTTGTTCGCGGCCCTGCAGTTGGGCCTGCCGTTGCTGGCGGTGGGCCTGACCTTGCTGGTGCAACACGGGGTGGTCGCGCCGGGGCCCGTGCACTGGCTGGTGCTGCCGCTGTGCGCGGCAGGGGTTGGCTACCTGTTGCCCAAGCGTTTGTTGGCCGCCGCCGCCGCGCGGCGCCAGCAGCGCATCGCCCAGGAGGTGTGCCTGGTGATCCCCTTGCTGCGCCTGCTGTTCGAGACGGGCCTGGCGGTGGAGCAGGCCCTGCGTGTGCTGAGCCAGGAGGGCCGCACCCTGGTACCGGAAATCAGCGAGGAAGTTCGCCAGGTGTTGCAGCGCGTCGACTCGGGGTTGTCGCTGGGCCCGGAGCTGGAGAAGACCGCACGCCTGCTGGCGGTGGACGAATTCATCGACACCTGCGTAATTCTTCAGCAGTTGCTGGTGCAGGGCAGTGGCGCGATGAAGTCGTTGCAAGCGCTCAAAGCGCTGCTCGACGACCGTCGCCTGACCCGGCTACAGGAGCGGGTGTCGAAGATGTCGGCAAAGATGTCGGCGGTGATGATGGTGTTTCTGTTCCCGGCGTTGCTCATCGTCTTGGCAGGGCCGGGTTTTTCTGCGTTGGCGCGGGCCTTGGGGTCATAGGGGGGAAGGGATGAAGGGATTCCTGGTAGTCACCAGCCTGTTGCTGCTGGCCGGGTGCGCGGGGCAGCAGCAGGAAGGCCTGGCCCAGTGGCTGGGCGGTGGCGTTTGCGGCAAGCCGGACGCCGACCAGCAACTGGCGCTGAGCATGGCCGACGAGATGCTCAACGAAGGGCGACCGCACGCCAGCCTGGCGCACCTGGAGAAACTTCCGGAAAGCCTCGACCAGGTGCGCCTGCGCAAGGCCAAGGTGTCGCGCTTGCTGGGTCTTGCAGAGGCCGAGCCGCTGTACCGCAGCCTGCTTGGCGGTTGCCTGGCCGCCGAGGCCGAGCACGGCCTTGGCCAGCTCGCCTCGGCCCGTGGCGACGACGTCCAGGCGCTACGCAATTTGCAGCGTGCCGTGCGCCTGGCGCCCACCGACGAGAAGATCCGTAACGACCTGGGCGTGGTGCTGATGAGCCTGGGCCAGCACGACAAAGCGCGTTTCGAGTTTCTTACCGCCCTGGAGCTCAAGGACGACGACCCGTTGCCGGCGGTGAATCTGGTGACCTTGTCGTTGTTGCAGGACAACTGGCAGCAAGCCTCGGACCTGGTGGCCCGACTGCGCTTGAAGCCCGCGCAGTTCGCCGAGGCCCAGGCGCGTGCCCAGCAGTTGAAGGCGACCGGGCGTAGCGCGCTGCCGATGGGTTGACGCATCGCAGAGAAAGGAGAAGCAGATGATTCGATACATATTGTTGGCGATGCTCCTGCCGCTTACCGTCCAGGCCGAGGAGCCTGCGCGCCGTCCGCCATCGGAAACCGCGACCGAGGCCTTGCTACGGGTGCAGTCCAGTGGCACGCAGGCCTCGGTGCAGCCGCAGGTGCAGACCGCGCGCGAACGCGACCAGTCGATGCAGCGCTGGCTGGACAGCTACAAGCACCCGATCCCAGAGGTGTTTAGCTGGAGCAAAATGAAGTCGTCGGGGGAGTGAGGTTTGCGCTGCGGTGTGTGTTGTGTCAGCGCCGGCCTGTTGGCGAACAAGCGCGCTTCTAAAGGGACAGCATGAATCCTGTAGAAGCGGGCTTGCCCGCGAACACCGGCAGAGCCGGTGTCAATCACTACTCAATGCGTGGTAAAGCGCTGTGGCACCGGCGAAGCACGCGGCGTCAGCGCCAGCGCCAGCTGGGTGCGGTTGTGCATGTGGGTCAGGCGCAACACCTGGGAAACGTACAGTTTCACGGTGTTCTCGGTGATGCCCAGCTCGCAGGCGATCTGGTAGTTGGTCTTGCCCTTGCTCACCAGCTTCGCCACTTCCAGTTGCCGAGGCGATAGCTTCTCGAACACCGCAGGTAGCTCGGCCTCCGCCTCGTCAGTGTCGCCGGCACGCCGATGTACGCCCTGGCCCCGCGCTTTTTCCAGGTCGTGGTAGAGATCGTCGATGGATTCTGCCAGCTCCTGCAAGCGCTGGTTCAGGCTGCCCAGCTCGCGGAAGTTGCGCTGGCGCTCCAGCAGGGCGTCTTCCTGGCGTTGCACACCTTCGAGCAGCTCGGGCAGGTCCATGGGCTTCTGGTAGTAGTCGGCGAAGCCCTCGCGCAGGGCGCGGATCACGTCCTGCTTATCGGCACGGCCGGTCAGCATGATCGCCTCGAACAGGCGCTGCTGGCCAGCGAGGCCTTTGAGTGCACGCACCAGCTCAATGCCGTCGCGTCCGGGCATGTGCAGGTCGCACAGTACAAGGCCCACTGCCTCGTCGGCCTTGAAACGCTCGATGGCCTCGTTCGTCGAATGGGCGGGTACGCAGTGGTACCCCTGGCTTTCCAGAAACTCGCAGAGCTCCTCGACGATCAACGGCTGGTCATCGACGACCAGCACCTTCACTTCATGCGCAGACTTGTTCACGTTCAACTCCCTGTTCGAAACGGTCCTGCTCCGTAGCCAAATACCCTGCTGGCTATTCAAAAGTAGTTGCACTTTGCAATTATGTACAAGTTTCGTACAACTCCATTCGACCACCGGAGAGGTCAGTGGATCCATACGCAGGTCAAAAGAAAGCCCGTTAGCACGTAGGGAGCGAAGGGCTGCTTGTCGCCCATTTCCTCGGCCAGGCTTTGCAGGCGCTTCTTCACCTTGGGGTTGAGCAGGGTCCACAGGCGGCGTCGGCCGAGAATCCAGACCAGCACTGTCACGCCGGCGCCGATGAAGGTGCCGAGCACGTACTCGTGGCTGGTAGCCAAGGCCAGGGCGCCCATCAGCTTCACGTCCGCGGCGCCGAAGCGCCCCAGCATGTAGCCGGGCAGGGTGAGCAGCATGACGATGGCCAGGGCCCAGCCGGCGTCGCTGGCATCGGCGCCGACCCAACTGCGACCGGTAGCGAACAGCCAGGCCAGGGCACAGGCGGCGACGCCCAGGGTGAGGGTGTTGGAGATCTGACGTTCACGGACATCTTGTTGGGTGCACAAGGCAAGCCACAGCAGGAGAACAATGCTTTGCATTGGCAATTCGCCATCCCTATTCGTTGAAGGCTTCTATGCTGTCTAGCAGGGGTTTCAACGTCAGGGTAGACGCGATCATGCAAGCAAGCGCGGCAAGACGGCAAAAAGGTGCGGCAGCCATTGAGTTCGTCGCGGTGTTCATCGTGTTCTTCGCGGTTTTCTATGGGCTGGTCAGCCACGCCTTGCCGATGCTCATGCTGCAATCGTTCAACCAGGCCAGCAGCGAGGCGGTGCGCCGCTGCGTGGCGCTGGACCCGAGCAGCGCCAGCTACGCCAGCGACGTACAGAACCTAGCCCGCGAAGTGGTGCGCCAGCAGCTTTCGTGGATGCCCGGGGCACTGGACTTCCAGCCCATCAGCGACACCCAGGTCACCCTCAACGGCAAGTTGCTCACCGTGGCCATCGACTACCCCAGCAGCAAATTGACCAATGTCCTGCCGGTGCTGGTGCTGCCCGTGGTCGGCAACGTGCCGCGCCTGCCTGAACGCCTGCGCGCAGAAGCGAGCCTGCAACTGTGAGTGGCCTGTTCGATCGCTGGCGCGGCGGCCAGCTGGCCACGCACGAGCCGGGCATGCCCCAGGCAGTCGGCTTGCAGCTGTGGCTCGACGAGCAGGCCCGGGTGTTGCGCCTGTCGGGCCCGCTGCGCACCCTGCTGGCGTTGCCCACGAAGCGTGAAGCGCGGGTGCACGACTACCTGGAGCCGCACAGCTGGCTGGTACTTGAAGGCGAGCCGGGCGATTGGCAGGGGCAGCCGTTGGACCTGGATTTCCGCACGGTCCTGGGTCATGCCTTGAACACTCGGGGTTGGCTGCTGCGCCATGCCGAAGGCTGGTTGTTGCAGCTGTTCGACATCGGCGACCTGCTGCGCGCTGGCCAGCAAGGCGGCCAGTTGCAAGCCGAGCAACTATTGGCCAGGCAAATGGGCCAGGCGCTGCGCGACTGCGGTGAAGACCGCTTGTGCGAGGCGGTCGGCGAGCAGCTGCGGCGTCTGGCCGAGCATTGGCGAGTGCAGGCGGTACGCCTGCTGCTGCATGAAGCATCGGGTTGGCGCAGCCTGGCCAGCAGCGACGACCAGTGGCCCTGGGCGGATGACGCGCGTATGCAGCCATGCCTGGCATCGCTGCCGACGAAGGGGCTGGTCGACGGACGCGAGGTCCCGGAGCTGCTTGCTCTGTGCGGCATGTCGCTGTTCCTGGTGCCTTACCTGCAAGGGCAGGCCGTTCAGGCATGGTTGTTGTGCGCAGGCGGCAACACGCTGCCCGCCGCCGAAGAGGCGCAGCCGTTGCTGCACGCCCTGGTCGAGCCCTTGCTGGCCCGCCATCGACAGCGCCAATGGCTGCACCAGGCCCGTCACCTCGATGAATTGCAACGCCAGCTCGGTGCCGGTTGGTGGGAGTGGCCGCTGCACGGCCCGTTGCACCTGGACCCGACCCTCGCCGCCAACCTTGGCCTGCCATGCCAGCCAAGCACCGAGCAGTGGCTGGAACGCCTGCACCCGGCCGACCGGGAAAATGCCCAGATGGCCTTGGAGCAGGCCCGCGAAGGCCAGGGCCTGAGCCTGAGCCTGCGGCTGTTGCAGGACGACAGCCTGGATGCTCCGCGTTGGCTGCATTGGGTGGGCCAGTTGCAAGGTCTTCATCTACGTGGCTTCCTGCTCGACATCAGCGCGCTCAAGGCCCAGGAGCTGCAAGCCGGCGCCGCCCGCGCGCGCCTGGAAAACCTGATCGCCAGCTCGCCGGCGGTGATCTACATCCAGCGCTATGCCGAAGGCGCGCTGCACAGTGAATTCTTCAGCGCCAGCCTGATGCCGCTTCTGGGCTGGCCCGCCGACAGCGAACTGGCGCGCCAGCCGGGGCTCGCCGTGCACCCGGACGACCGCCCGCTGTGGCTGGCGCGAACCCGCAGCCTGCTGCGCGACGGCCAGGTGCGTTGCCGCTACCGCCTGCGTGACCAGCGCGGCGGCTACCACTGGGTGCTGGACGAGGCGCGCCTGCTGCGCAATGACCTTGGCCAGCCGGTGGAAGTGGTCGGGCTGTGGCTGGATGTGAGCGAAGCGACCGAGGCCGCCGAGCGGGTGCGGCAAAGCGAGGAGCGCTACCGCGTGCTGGTGGAGGACTCGCCAGCGATGATCTGCCGCTACCGCCCGGACCTGAGCCTGGTCTTCGGCAATCGACCCTTGGCCGATCACCTGGAGTGCGAGCCTGAACAGTTGGCCGGTGTGAACCTCGGCCAATGGATGTCGGACAGCCAGCGCGAGGCCTTCCTCCAGCGTCTGGCCACGTTGACGCCGGAGCACCCGCTGAGCAGTGCGGAGATCTGCCTGGAGTTGCCAGGTCGTGAACACGCTTGGTGGGTATGGGCCGACCGTGGCCTGTTCGATGGCGACGGCCGCCTGCTGGAGATCCAGGCGGTGGGCCGCGACAACACCGAAGTGCGGCGCAGCCAGCGGCAGTTGTTGCAGGGCGCGAAGATGGCGATCCTGGGCGAGCTGGCGACGGGCCTGGTGCACGAAATCAATCAGCCGCTCAACGTGATGCGCATGGCCGTGGCCAACACCCTCAAGCGCCTGGAGAACGGCGCGGCGGACGCGGACTACCTGAACGACAAGCTGCACCGCATCGAGGCGCAAGTAGAGCGTGCGGCACGGCTGGTCGAGCACATGCGGGTGTTCGGTCGTCGCTCCGAGGTGGAGCGCCAGCCTTTCGCTGCCTGGGGGGCGGTGGAAGGGGCGGTGGCACTGCTCGACGAAGGTCTGCGCAGCAAGGGCGTGATGCTGCGTCTCGAGGCGCCGCAGGAGACGGCGTTAGTGCTGGGCCATCAGGACCAGCTGGAACAGGTGCTGATCAACCTCGTCGTCAATGCCCGCGATGCCCTGCTCGGGCAAGCGCGAGGCGAAGCCTGGATCGCCGTGCGCCAGCAGGTCGAGCACGGCCAGGTGTGCCTGCTGGTCGAGGACAATGGTGGCGGTATCGACCCGCGGTTGCTGGAGCGGATCTTCGAGCCGTTCTTCACCACCAAGCCGGCAGGTGTCGGCACGGGGCTGGGGTTGTCGGTCAGCCATGGCATCGTCGAGGCCATGGGCGGGCGTCTGGTGGCCGAGAACCATGGCGGCGGCGCCTGTTTCACAGTGACCTTGCCGGTCTACAGCACCAGTTGAGCGCGGCCGTTGGCGCAGCTGAGGTTGGCGCCGACCTGGGCGTTGACCAGGTCGATGCCCAGCACTTCCAGCAGCACGTTCACCAGGGGATCGAGCAGCGGGCTGAGCAGGTTCCTGATCAGCGGCTCGAGGATGGCCTTCACGCCATCGAGCACGCCGCCGAGAATCACCAGCACCTCGCCCAGGCCACTGTTGCCGGTGGGCCTGTAGGCCTCCAGGTGAATACCCAGCAAGGTGTCGCTGAGGCTGCCGACGACATTGTCGTTGGCGCTGCGCATAGGCAGGAAAGCGGCGGGTTGGCCTATATTGGGCGGTTGGGCATTGCCACTGAACACCAGCGCGTGCTCCAGCGGGCCGCTACCGAGTACCTTGCTGTCCACCCGCAGGCCGATGCCGCCGCCCGCGAAGGGCACGCGGGGCTGGCAGGTGGCAGGCAGGATCAGAAAGCGTGTGCAGACCTTGGTGCCGATATCGATCAGGGGCAATGCCTTGATCGCCGTGGTGCCCTGGCCGAAGAACGCCTCCGGCGACTCGAAGCGCCCCACGGCGATCTTCGCCCCGGCGCTTTGGGTGAGGGTGGTCAGGCTTTTCGGCGAGCAGCTGTAGTTGTCCGGCGGGCTGGGCGGGAGGCGGGCCGTGCCCTCGGCAACTTCCAGGCCGATATCCACGTGCAGTGGTTCAGGCACCAGCTTGATGTCGCTGACATTGCAGGGAATGCCGATCAAGCACAGCACCGATTGAACGGTGGAGACCAGGTTCAGGCTGAGCAGGTTGTTGACCACGTTGGTCAGTGGCGAGACGAGATCCAGCACGGCGTTCGCCAGCCCGAAGACCGTAGTGAGCAGCGGCAGGTCAAGGGAGATCATCGCCCGCACCTGTGCGGTGTGCACACGCAGATCATCGCTGCGCGGGTCGCCCACCGCGGAAATCTGCTGTGGCTCGATCACTTTCAGGCGTACCCGGCCATTGACCAGGCCCAGCACGCTTAGCGGCAGGTCGACATTGGCGGCCGACTCGCTGGCTGCCAGCTGGATCACCCCCTGCACCAGCTGAAGCAACTGGATGCTGGTATCCAGCCCGGCCTGGACGGTGCCGTTCTGGATGTCGAGAATTTCGCCCAGGTGCAGCAGCGTGCCATTGCCAACGCCCACCGCGACATTGCCCAGGTTGGTCACCACATCGACCGCCGCGCCACTTTGCTGCAGTACCCTGACTGCCGCTTGCAGCAATTGCGTGGCGGTGGCGTTGGCGTTGAGCACTTGCTGGTAGTCGCCGACCGTCAGGTTCAGGTCCACGGCAAGCTGGTCGAGGTACTTGAGCAGGTTGAGATCGGTGCCGGCAATGCCGTTCCAGCCCGCGACATCCAGTTGCACGTTGCCGCCGAGGGCGCCTAGCAGGGCATTGAGCAAAACCGACTGGCGCGAGTCGACGGTCAGCAGGGTACTGCGGATGCTCAGCATCGCCTGCGGCGGCATCGGCGCCGAAGCCACTGCCGTGGCGCGCAGGGTAGTGGTCAGCGGCAGGCCTTCACCTTGGGTCAGGGTGTAGAGCCCTGCCGCAATGCTGGTGGTGACGGTTTCGTCGACCTGCACCCTGATCGCCTCGTTGCGCGTGGCATCGCGGGTGAAGGTACGCAGGCTGTTGGCACCGGTTTGCAGGTAGCCACAGCTGGCCACCAGCGGGTTGCCGGGCGCATGGCCGTTGCGCGTGGCCGCCGCGCGGGCGATGGCTGTGGCTTGCGGGCCGCTGCCGATGCACACGGCGAATAGCCCGGCTGTCTCCAGGGCGGCCATGTCGGCGATGCGTTGCAGCTTGTGCTGCTGGAGATAGAGGCGTCCGCTGTCGACCACCAGCACCATGAACGCCAATGCCAGGCCGAGGGTCAGGGCGGCCATCAAGCCGATCGCGCCACCTTGGCGCGCAGCGGAACGGAAAACCACGGGCACTCCTTTGCAGGCCACTGGCCACACAGTGCAGCTGCGGTGCAAGGAGTGTAGTCAAGGTGGTGGCAAGTTGCCCTGCCTAGGCGACCGGCGCTTACCCTGTAGGGCGGGCTCGTCGGGGCGCCGAACCGCCGCGAATCGGGCACCTCGGTGTATGGCACCGGCGTCGCCGGTTTTCGCGGGCGAGCCCGCCTCTACAGGTATGGCGTCGTTCTCGCGTGTTAGCGCGGAGGGTAGTTGGCCATCAGCTGGGCTATGGTCTTCTGGATTGCGGCATTGCGCTCCTGTGGGCTTGGCGGGTAGTTGTTCATCACCTGTTCGGCACTGCCACGCCACACCAGCTTGCCGTCGCGCCCGTCGAACAAGTCGACCTGCAAGGTGGCGACCTTGTAGTCGACGCTGCGGGTCTCGTTGTACATCGGGCCGCCCCAGTAGTTGCCCCAGTACCCGCCCCAGCCACCGCCGTAGTTGGTGGTGACCTGCTGCTGGCGCTGCTCGACGATCAGGTAGGCGCGCACCTTCACATCGGCCTTGGCGCTGCCCTGCGCCGGGCGCAGGCCGCGCTGGTCGAGCTGGTCGGCGACTGCCTGGCGGATGCGCTGCTCGGTCAGGTCGCTCTTGATGCGCGGATCGTCCGGGCTGTATTGCAGCGCCGGTTCCTGCCAGGCCCAACTGCGATAGCCGGCGAAATCGCGGCTGGCGTCGAAGTCCTGGGTGACGTTGTTGCTGGCGCAAGCGGTGAGCAGCAGGGCCAGGGACAGCAGAGCGAAACGGCGCAACATGAAAAAATCTCCTGGGCGATCAACTGGGGGGGTAGCCGGCCATTGCCTTGTGCACCGAGTCGCGCAACGCGTTCTCGCGTTCGCGTGGCGAATCCTTGTCGCTGCCGCTCTCGGCGCTGGCGCTCCACACCGGCTGGCCGCTACGTGCATCGAACAGGTCGATGCGCACCACCATTACTTCGACCTGGTAGGTGCGCACGATCGGCACGCTGCCATAGGCGCCGTAGCCATTGCGATAGCCGCCATAGCCGACGCTGCCGTAGGGGTAGGGGCCGTAGTAGGGGTCGTAGTCATAGTCGCGTACCTGGCGCAGGCGTCGCTCCAGGCGCATGTCGGCACTCACCAGCAGGTCGGCGTTGGCGCCGCGCGCCGGGCGCAGGCCGTGCTGGTCGAGGGCGCCACTGATGGCTGCGGCTAGCTGCGCGGGGTCGGCATTGACGCTGCCAGCGGGCAGCTGGTCGTTGCGCCAGGCCCAACTGCGGTAGCGCCCGTAGTCGCGTGGCGGTGCAGGGTAGGCGCTGGCGTCGAAGGTCGTGGCGGCCTGGGGCGGTGCCGGTGGCAGTGGCCTGGAGCTCGCCACATAGGGGTTGGTGCCCTGGCAGGCAGCCAGGGCGAAGGGAAGCAGGGCCAGGCACAGCAGACGGTATGGCATGTGTTCCTCCCGACAGGCGGGGTCAGCGGGGTCGGCAGACCCAGTGCAGGTAGCGCCCGAGCCCCGCGAAGCCGGGGTGGCGGCGGTGGGCCAGCTCCATCTCCAGCAGGTCGAGCAGCTCGGCCTTGTCCTGGAACTCCTTGGGCATGTAGTCGTGGAACACCCTGACCCCACTTTCGCTTTCGACCTGCCACAAGCCTTCAAGTTGCGCCTTGAGTTCACGCGGATCAAGCGGTTTTTGAGGGGTCAGGCTTTGCTTCTCGCCGGCCAGCTTGTCGCTGCGCAGCTTGCGGAAGTGGCCCTTGAGCAGGTTGCGGTACACCAATGCATCACGGTTGTAGAAAGCCAGCGACAGCCAGCCGCCCGGGGCGGTCAGTTGGTGCAGCACAGGCAGGATGCTTTCCGGCTCGGCCAGCCATTCGAGCACGGCATGGCACAGCACCACGTCGAACGGCTCGGTGAGCTGGCCGAGCAGTTCCTGCCAGGGCGCCTGGATAAACGTGGCGTGTTGGCCGGCCTCGGCGAAGCGTGCACGGGCGCCGTCGAGCATGGGCGCCGCGGGTTCGGCCAGGGTCAGTTGGTGGCCGCGCTCGGCCAGCCATAGCGCCATATGGCCAAGGCCGGCACCGATGTCGAGGATGCGCAAGGGGCGGTCGGGAAGGGTCTCGGCGAGGTCTGCCTGCAGCACCGCCAGGCGGATCGCGCCCTTGGCGCCGCCGTAGATCTTCTCGGCGAAGCGGCTGGCCAGTTCATCGAAGTGACGGTCGTTCATTTGCCGAAGCGCCTTTCGCTGTCGGCAAGCTTGGCCCGCACCACCTGCTCCATGTCCAGGCCTAGCTCGCTGCACAGCAACAGTAGGTACAGCACCACATCACCCACTTCCTGGCCGGCATGGGCAAGTTGTTCGGCGGGCAACTGTCGCGACTGGTCTTCGCTCAGCCACTGGAAGATCTCCACCAGTTCGGACATTTCCACACTGGCTGCCATGGCCAGGTTCTTCGGGCTGTGGAAGCCGCGCCAGTGGTTGTTGTCGCGGATGCGGTGCAGGCGTTCGGTCAGTTCTTGCAGGTTCATCGGGGCTCTCCTTCTGGCGCATAGCTTCGGCGGCGCGAGGGAGCAAAGCAAGTGAATTGCAGGTGCGCTACAGCGTGCGCCAGGCCCCCGACATATGCAGCAAGCCTGCATGCCCTTCGAGTTTCAGTCGCCCTTGGGTGGCTGTCTCGCTGGCACTGAGGAACACCTCGCACGGCAAGCGCACGGGCTTGTGAAAGTCTACGCAGAACTCGAAGCCGGCCACTGGCAGGTGGCTACGCAAGGCTGCCAGCGCCATGGCCTTGCTCCACATGCCATGGGCAATGGCCTTGGGAAAACCGAACATGCGGGCGCTGGGGGCGCTCAGGTGGATTGGGTTGTAGTCGCCGCAGACCTTGGCGTAGCGCCGGCCAATGTCGCTGTCGGCGTACCAGCGCGTCACCTCTGGCAGGGCCTGTGGCTCGATGTGCAAGTCCTCGGCGCCTTGTCCTTCGAGCTTCAGGCCACGCACCAGCATGCGGCTGGTTTCGCGCCACAGCACGCCCAGGCCGTCCTCGGCCTCGGTCACCAGGTCGAAGGTGCCGCCCTTGGCATGGGCTTGCAGGTTGTTGGCCTGCACGGTGAAACGCAGGCCATCGATGCCACCTAGCGGACGTATTACCTGCACGCTGTTGTGCACGTGTACCAGGCCCAGCAGTGGGAAGGGAAAGTCGCGGGCGGTGAGCAATTGCAGTTGCAGGGCAAATGCCATCACGTGGAGATAGGTGGGGGGCAGGCGGCCGTCGTCGGCGAAATGGCAGAGCCTGCGGTAGGCGGCCAGGTTGCCGGAGTCGACCCGCAGGAAGCAGCGCAGGCCCTGGACGGGCAAGCTGCTGCCGGTGATCTTGCGCTTGCCCAGTGCACGCAGGTAAAGGCTGGCGCGCGAATCGGGGCTGTGCAGTTCCTGGTAGGCGTGGCTCATTGGTCAGGCCCCCATCAGTGCCTGGCCGCAGACCCGCAGCGCCTGGCCGCTGACCGCGCCGCTGCCCGGCTGGCTGAGCCAGGCGATGGCCTCGGCGACGTCTTGCGGGCGTCCGCCCTGGCCCAGGGAACTCAGGCGCCGCCCGGCTTCGCGCAGGCCCATGGGCATGGCTGCGGTCATGTGGGTTTCGATAAAGCCCGGCGCAACGGCGTTGATGTTGGCACCGAGTTCGGCCAGGCGTGGTTTCCAGGCCTGGGCGAAGCCGATCAGCCCGGCCTTGCTCGCTGCGTAGTTGGCCTGGCCACGGTTGCCGGCGATGCCGCTGACCGAGGCCAGCAGGGTGATGCGCGCATCCTGGCCGAGCTTGCCGGCGTCGAACAGCGCCTGGGTCAGCACCTGTGGGGCCTTGAGGTTCACAGCCATGACCGCGTCCCAGTATTCCGGGGTCATGTTGGCCAGGGTCTTGTCGCGGGTGATACCGGCATTGTGCACTACGATGTCGATGCCTTCGGACAGCGCTTCGAGCAACTGCGCCGGTGCCTCGCTGGCGCAAATATCCAGGGCCAGGGCACGGCCCCCCAGGCGCGCGGCGAGGGCATCGAGGTCTTTTTGCGCGGGGGGAACGTCCAGCAGGATCACTTCGGCACCGTCGCGTGCCAGGGTTTCGGCGATGGCCGCACCGATGCCGCGGGCAGCGCCGGTCACCAAGGCACGGCGACCGGCCAGCGGGCGGGTCCAGTCCGCCACCTGGGCAGTACAGGCCTCAAGGCGCAGGACCTGGCCCGAGATGAACGCGCTCTTGGGCGAGAGGAAGAAACGTAGCGCACCTTCGAGCTGGTTTTCCGCGCCTTGGCCGACATACAGCAACTGCGCCGTGGCGCCATTGCGCAACTCCTTGGCCAGCGAGCGGCTGAAACCCTCCAGGGCACGTTGCGCCACGCTGGCTTGCGGGTCATCCAGCTGTTCGGGCGCGCGTCCGAGAATCACCACTTTGGCGCTCGGGGCCAGGCTGCGCAGCAGTGGCTGGAAGAATTCGCGCAACTGCTTGAGCTGGTCGCTGTCGGACAAGTGACTGGCATCGAACACCAGGGCCTTGAGCTTCGGGCCCAGCCCAGCCACCCAGGCGGGGGCCTGCAAGGCTTCGCTGGCGAAGCTGTAGCACTCATCGGTGAGGGCGGGCGCGAAGCTTTCGACAGCGCTCGCCAGCGGCCCGCCACCCAGCACCAGGGCGCCTTCCACTGGGCGCAGGCGGCCTGCCTGCCAGCGCTCCAGCGGGGCCGGGCGAGGCAGGCCGAGTGCGTCTACCAGGCGACGGCCGAGGTTGGAGTTGGCAAAGCCGAGATAGCGATCGCTCATGTGTGGGTCTCCCTGAAGGCAAGCATGCAAGTGTGGACCAACTTTATGGCAAGGTCGTTCGAATGCGCTAAAAACACCTAGGCTATGTACGGCTGTAGCGGTGGTAGTAGCCAGATGTAGCTGCCTCCACGAAATTGTTGCTTGATTGTTCAAGGAGAACCCTGCGTATGCGTTCCATCCGCCGTGTCGCGATTCTGGGCGGCAACCGAATCCCCTTCGCCCGCTCCAACGGCGCCTATGCCACGGCAAGCAACCAGGCGATGCTCACCGCTGCCCTCGAAGGGTTGGTGGAACGCTACCGCCTGCACGGCCTGCGCCTGGGCGAGGTGGCCGCAGGCACGGTGCTCAAGCACGCCCGCGACATGAACCTGACCCGCGAATGCGTGCTGGGCTCGCGGCTGTCGCCGCAGACCCCGGCCTACGATATCCAGCAGGCTTGTGGCACGGGCCTCGAGGCCGCGCTGCTGGTGGCCAACAAGATCGCCCTGGGTCAGATCGACAGTGGTATTGCCGGTGGCGTCGATACCACCTCCGACGCCCCCATCGGCGTCAACGAAGGCTTGCGCCGGTTGTTGCTGGAGGCCAACCGTGGCAAGAGCCTGGCCGAGCGTCTCAGGCCGTTCCTCAAGCTGCGCCCGCGCCACCTGAAGCCTGAATTCCCACGCAACGGCGAGCCGCGCACGGGGTTGTCGATGGGCGAACACTGCGAGCAGATGGCGCAAACCTGGGGCATCGAGCGGGCAGCGCAGGATGAACTGACGTTGCTCAGTCACCGCCATCTGGCCGCGTCCTACAGCGAGGGTTGGCACGACGACCTGCTCACGCCCTACCTGGGCCTTACCCGCGACAACAACCTGCGCCCCGACCTGACTCCGGAGCAACTGGCCAAGCTCAAGCCGGTGTTCGAGCGCAGCGCCAAGGGCACCCTGACCCCTGGCAACTCCACGCCGCTCACCGACGGCGCCTCGCTGGTGCTGCTGGGCAGCGAAGCCTGGGCCGAGGAGCGCGGGCTGTCGGTGCTGGCCTACCTGGTGGATGGCGAAGCGGCGGCGGTGGATTTCGTCAAAGGTCAGGAGGGCCTGCTGATGGCGCCGGCCTATGCAGTGCCGCGCCTGCTGGCGCGCAATGGCCTGAGCTTGCAGGACTTCGACTACTACGAAATACACGAAGCGTTCGCCGCCCAGGTGCTGTGCACCCTCAAGGCCTGGGAGGACGACGAGTATTGCCGCACCCGCCTGGGCCTGGACGGCGCGCTGGGGGCCATCGACCGCAGCAAGCTCAATGTCAAAGGTAGTTCGCTGGCCGCCGGGCACCCCTTCGCCGCCACGGGCGGGCGCATATTGGCGAACATGGCCAAGCTGCTGGCCAAGGCTGGCAAGGGGCGTGGGTTGATTTCGATCTGCGCGGCGGGTGGGCAGGGCGTGACGGCAATCATCGAGCGCTGAGCACGCCTGCAAAACTGATAGGCTTGCCAGGCCACGCACAAGAAAATACGCCGCATGCCGAGCCACGAACCTGTCAGCCCACCCCGCGCCATCCCCGACCTGGATCACCTGCCCAGGCCGCTGTACGCTCGTGCCGAAAGCCTGGGTGCCGGTTCCTGGACCCCGCGTCACCGCCATGACTGGGTGCAGTTTTCCTACGCGATCAGCGGCGTGCTAGGTGTCTTTACCAGTGAAGGCAACTACTTCGCCCCGCCGCAGTGGGGCGTGTGGATCCCGGCAGGCACCGAGCACGAGGTGGTGTCCTCGATGCAGGCGGAAATGCGTAGCGTCTATGTGCGGCGCGATGCCTGCCAATGGGCGCCTGGCAATTGCCGGGTGCTGGAGGTGACGCCGCTGGCCCGCGAGCTGATCAAGCAGTTTTGCCTGCTGCCGGTGCACTACCCGGAAGGCGACAGTGCCGAGGCGCGTCTGGTGGCGGTGTTGCTCGACCAGCTGCGTGCCCTGCCCGAGGTGGGGTTCTCCTTGCCGCTGCCGCGTCATGCGGGCTTGCTCAGGCTGTGCAACCAGTTGATCGCCGCGCCTGACCAACCGCAGACCTTGCAGCAATGGGCGCTGCAACTGGAGTGTTCGGAGAAGACCCTGATGCGCCTGTTCCAGCGCGAGACCGGCCTGAGCTTTCGCAACTGGCGCCAGCGCATGCGCTTGCTGTCGTCGCTGGCGGTGCTGGAGATGGGGCAGAGTGTGACCGAGGCGGCGTTGGCCTGTGGCTATGACTCTACCTCGGCGTATATCGCGGCGTTCAAGCAGTTGTTTGGCTCGACGCCGGGGGAATTGAGGTTTTGAGGTATCGATAGCGGGCGTTTGGCACCGGCTGTGCCGGGGTTCGCGGGCAAGCCCGCTCCCACAAGGATATCGTTGACCCTTTAGGAGCGGGCTTGTCGGGGCGCCGAACCGCCGCGAATGGGGCGCTACCGATGTTGACTCAGGTTCGGAACCTGCGCACCAGCGCATCCAGCTCGTTGGACAATCCCGCCAGGCTCTCGGAGTCCTGACGCGCTGCCTGGGCCAGTTCGGCCACCAACTGCGCATCGCCATGAATCTGGCTGATATGCCGGTTGATGTCCTCGGCCACCTGGTGCTGCTCCTCGGCGGCGGTGGCGATCTGGGTATTCATGTCGCGAATCACATCCACCGACTCGCGAATCTGCCCGAAGCTGTCACGCGCCAGGCCAATGCGGCTGACCGACTGTTGCGACACCTCGAGGCTGGCATGCATCTGCTCGGCCACCTGCGAAGTGCGGCTGGCCAGGTTGCCCAGCAGGCCGTCGATTTCGGCAGTGGAGTCGGCGGTACGTTTGGCCAAGGCTCGCACCTCATCGGCCACCACGGCGAAACCACGGCCTTGCTCGCCGGCGCGCGCAGCTTCGATGGCAGCGTTGAGCGCCAGCAGGTTGGTCTGCTCGGCGATCGAACGGATGGTGCCGAGGATCGACTGGATGGCGGTGCTGTCGCGCTCCAGCTGCTGGATCGACAAGGCCGATTGCTCGATCTCCTGGCTCAGGCGATCGACGCTCTGCACCGCCGCATCGATCTGCCGCTGACCATCGCGGGCCTGTTGCTGCCCGCTGTCGGCCGACTGCGCGGCCTGGCTGCAAGAGCGCGCCACTTCGTTGGCGGTCGCGACCATTTCATGGAAGGCGGTCGACACCATGTCCACCGCCTCGCGCTGGCGCCCGGCCGCCTCGGCCATGTCGCCGGAGACGCGCGTGGAGCTGGCCGAGGTGCTGAGGATCTGCCCGGCGGCACCGCCAATATGCTGGATCAGGCTGCGGATGGCGCCGAGGAACTGGTTGAACCAGTTGGCCAACTGGGCGGTTTCGTCGCGACCGCGCACTTGCAGGTTGCGGGTCAGGTCGCCCTCGCCCTGGGCGATGTCCTCAAGGCCATTGGTGACACTGTTGATCGGCCTCACGATGAGCTTGGCGAAGGCGGCGCCGACCCCAGCGAACACCGCAGCCAGCACCAGGGCGATGCTGCCGATCAGCCAGGTCAGGCGGGTGGTGGTCTGCATCACTTCGTCCTGGCGGATCAGGCCGATGAAGGTCCAGCCCAGGCGTTCGTCCGGGTAGAGGTTGGCCATGTAGCGCTCGCCGTCGAGCTCCACTTCGGCGAGGCCCTTGCCGGCCTTGGCGAGCTCGGCGTAGCCGCCACCGAAGCTTTCCAGCTGCTTGAAGTTGTGGCTGGCATCGCGCGGGTCGACCATCACGTTGCCGTTGTTCTCCATCAGGATCAGGTAGCCGCTTTCACCGATCTTGATCTGCTTGACGATTTCGGTGAGGCCCTTGAGGGAAACGTCGATGTTGACCACGCCGCCGGGGTTGCCGAGCTGGTTGGCCACCGCGCGCACGGTGCTGACCAGCACCGCGTCGTCGCCGGCCCAGTAGTAGGGCGCGGTGCGCAGGGTCTTGCCAGGGTTGGCCATGGCCAGTTGGTACCACGGACGGGTGCGCGGGTCGTAGTTGGCCATCTTCGGGTCGCCTGGCCAGAAGGCGTAGCCGCCGTCGCTCACGCCGTAGGACACGTAGGCGTAGTCTGGGTGGCTTTGGGCCAGGCGAGTGAACAGGTCACCGAGTGCCTTGTCCTGGGGGCCAGGCTGGATTTGCGCGGCATCAGCGGACAGGTGTTTCTTCACATCGCTGCCGGTGGCTGCCACCAGTGGCTGGCTGGCCAGGTAGTCGACGTTCTGCGAGATGCCCTGGAAGAACAGGTTCATCGCGTTGCCCACTTGGCGGATTTCCCGGCTGCTGCCGTCCAGGAAGTCCTCGCGGGCCTCACTGCGCAGGTTCAGCACTACCAGCGTAGCCACGAGGATGATGGGCAGGCCGGCGATGATGGCGAAGGCCCAGGTCAGTTTTTGCTTGATGTTCATCCACGCTCCCGGATTGTTCTTGTGCGCTTGGCTGGTTGGTATACCAAGCTATCGGCAGGCGAGAAGGTTTATTGAGTGAACAGTGCGCTATCGGATGAATGTCATGTGCGAGGTTTCAATGGCAGCACTCGCCGCCGTTGGCCAGACCCTTGAGGATCGGGCAGTCTGGCCGATCGTCGCCGTGGCAGTGGGCGACCAGGTCGCCCAGGGTGTCGCGCAGGCTTACCAGCTCCTCGATGCGCTTGTTCAGCTCATCGATATGCTGCATCGCCAGTGCTTTCACATCGGCGCTGGCACGCCCGCGGTCCTGCCACAGGGTGAGTAGCCTGCCCACCTCGTCCAGGGAAAAGCCCAGGTCGCGCGAGCGCTTGATGAAAGCCAGGCTGTGCAGGTCTTGCTGGCTGTACAGGCGATAGCCGCTGTCGCTGCGGGTCGCGGGCTTGAGCAGGCCGATGGACTCGTAGTAGCGGATCATCTTGGCGCTGAGCCCACTGCGCCGGGCAGCCTGGCCGATATTCATGGAGCCTCCTTGGACGGGATGCCGGTGGGTTTCCAGGTGTTCAACAACAGCGCATTGCTCACCACGCTGACACTGGACAGGGCCATGGCGGCACCGGCCAGCACCGGGTTGAGCAAGCCGAACGCGGCCAGGGGGATGCCGACCAGGTTGTAGATGAATGCCCAGAACAGGTTCTGGCGGATTTTCGCATAGGTCTTGCGGCTGATTTCCAGGGCCGCAGGGACCAGGCGTGGGTCACCGCGCATCAGGGTGATACCGGCGGCCTGCATGGCCACGTCGGTGCCGCCCCCCATGGCGATGCCGATGTCGGCGGCGGCTAGCGCGGGGGCGTCGTTGATACCGTCGCCGACCATCGCCACCACACCATTGCGCTTGAGCGCGGCAATGGTCGCTGCCTTGTCGGCGGGCAGTACCTCGGCGTGCACGTCATCGATGGCCAGGGCCTCGGCCACCACCTTCGCGCTGCCGCGGTTGTCGCCGGTCAACAGGTGGCTGCTTATGCCTTGGCTGTGCAGGGCCGCTATGGCGGAACCCGCGCCGGGCTTGAGGCTGTCGCCAAAGGCGAACAGGCCCAGGACCCGTACCTGCGGGGCGCGCTCGACCAGCCACGACAAGGTACGGCCCTCGGCTTCCCAGGCGTGCGCTTGTTCGGCCAGGTCACCCGGCCGTAGCCCGCTTTCGTCGAGCAGACGACGGTTCCCCAGGGCCAGTTCGCGGCCCTCGGCCGTGCCTGCAATGCCACGGCCGGTCAGCGACCGGCTGGCGCTCAGTGCAGGAATGGCCAGTCTTTGCTGGGTGGCGGCATCCAGCACGGCCTTGGCCAGCGGGTGTTCGCTGCCACGTTGCAGGGCTGCGGCCAGGCGCAGCAGGTCGTGTGGCGTGCCGCTCGCTGCCTGGCTGTGGACGATACGCGGGCTGCCGGAGGTAAGGGTGCCGGTCTTGTCGAACACCACCCGGTTCACCGCATGGGCGCGCTCCAGGGCCTCGGCGTCCTTGATCAAGATACCGTGGCGTGCGGCCACGCCGGTACCCGCCATGATCGCCGCAGGCGTGGCCAGGCCCAGGGCGCATGGGCAGGCGATCACCAGCACGGCAACGGCATTGATGAGTGCGGTTTCCACGGGCGCGCCTGCCAGCCACCAGCCCAGCAGGGTCATCAGCGCCAGTACCAGCACGGCGGGCACGAACACCTGGCTGACTCGGTCCACCAGCTTCTGGATCGGCGCCTTGGCCGCCTGGGCGTCTTCAACCAGGCGGATGATGCGCGCCAGGACGGTTTCGGTACCAAGGGCCTGGGTGCTTACCAGCAGGCGCCCTTCGCCATTGATCGCGCCGCCGGTGACCTTGTCGCCGGGCTGCTTGGGCACCGGCAGGCTTTCGCCGCTGATAAGCGCCTCATCGGCGTGGCTGCTGCCTTCGAGCACCTCGCCGTCCACCGGGAAGCGTTCACCGGGCTTGACCAGCACTCGGTCGCCCAGGCGCAGTTGGCTGATCGCGACATCTTCTTCAAGGCCATCGACCACCCGCAGGGCGCGCTCCGGGCGCAGGGCTTCCAGGGCGCGGATGGCGCTGGCGGTCTGGCGCTTGGCGCGACTTTCCAGGTACTTGCCCAGCAGCACCAGGGCGATGACTACTGCCGAGGCCTCGAAGTACAGGTGCGGGGCCATGTCCGCAGGGGCCTTGGCCCACTCGTAGAGGCTCAGGCCGTAGCCTGCGCTGGTGCCCAGCGCTACCAGCAGGTCCATGTTCCCCGCCCCGGCACGCACGGCTTTCCACGCCGCCTTGTAGAAGCGCGCACCGAGTATGAACTGCACCGGCGTGGCTAGCAGGAACTGTGCCCAGGCCGGCAGCATCCAGTGCAGGCCGAAGGGTTGTACCAGCATTGGCAGCACCAGCGGCAGGGCCAGCAGCAAGGCCGCCGCAACCGCCAGGCGCTCGTTGCGCAGGCGGCGTGTGCTGTCGGACTGTTCGTCGTGAGGCGTACGGGGAAGAGTTGCGCTATAGCCGGCCTTTTCCACGGCGGCGATCAGCGAGTCATCGGTGACGTTCTCCAGCACCTGCACATGGGCACGCTCGCTGGCCAGGTTGACGGTCACCTGCTCGACACCTGGCAGCTTGCCCAGTGCCCGCTCGACCCGGCCAGCACAGCTGGCGCAGGTCATGCCGCCCACCTGCAGTTCGAGGCTGCGGGTAGGCACTGCATAGCCCGCTCGACGCACAGCCTCGACCAGGGCCGCCAGGCTGTCGCCGGGCGCCTGGACACGGGCATGTTCGGTGGCCAGGTTGACGCTGACCTGCTCGGCGCCGGCGACCTTGCCCAAGGCGCGTTCGACACGAGCGGCGCAGCTGGCGCAGGTCATGCCGGAAATGGGCAGGTTGAAGAGGGTGGCTGCGGACATGGCTCTGCTCCTTGGGTCAGGCCTGCAGCTTCAACCTTGCCATGTGGGCAAGGTCAATAGCCCAAATCGGACCGTTGCAATTGCAGGCCTTGCTGGCTCAAGGCAATTCGATACTTGCTGATTTGCCCGGCTTGTAGCGTGAGACGCGTATTGCGTTGGTTCTCGATGCCGTTGGCGCAACCCGGCACCTGCCCCGGCAGCAGGCGCAGGCGAACATCCACCGGGCCTGGCGGTAGGTTGAACGAGGTGGATTGCTCCTGGAACAGCCGAGCGGAAAGCTGGTCGTTAAGGTAGATGCCGATTTCACACGTAGTCGCCACTTCCAGGCGCTCGCGGGAAATAATCAGCACGCTGAAGTCCGAGTTGCCCTCGGCGCTGGCTGGCGGCACTGCCAGTGCACCCAGCAGCCCGACGAGGCCCAATGCTGCCCTGACCATGAAACTTCTCCTGCTTGAAAATCTTCAGACTCGCAGCTTGGCCGAGCGGCGAGCGGATTTCCAGCCCGGCCGTTCAACGCAGAACTTGACCTTGACCTGATGGCAAGCTTGAAACTCTCGGCAAATCACTGGAGGAGGGTGTTCCATGCAAGTGTTCAACGTTCAAGGCATGACCTGCGGCCACTGCGTGAAGGCCGTAACCCGCGCGATACAGGAGCAGGATACGGCGGCGCGAGTGGAGGTGGACCTGGCCGCAGGAAAGGTACGAGTGGAGAGCACTCTGGAGGCCGAGCGACTGCTGACGACGATCCGTGAGGAGGGTTACCAGGCCGAAGTGGCTTGAATGCACTGACCCATTCGAACCCAGGGCCTCGCTGCAGCAGTGATGAGGCCCTGAATTTATTACAAAGCTTTTCATCTAGCAGCGTCCGGGTGCAGGTAGACTAGCGTATTGCTTAGCCTGCTATGGATTTCCGATGAACCTGCGAACCCTGTTGATTCTCGGCGCGCTTTCGGCCTTCGCGCCGTTGGCGATCGACTTTTATCTTCCTGCCTTCCCGGCGATGGCGCATGCCTTCGCCACCGATGAAAAACATATCCAGACCACCCTGGCGGCGTACTTCCTCGGCCTGTCCATAGGCCAATTGGCCTATGGCCCGGTGGCGGACCGCTTCGGTCGACGCAAACCGCTGATGTTTGGTGTGGCGCTGTTCACCCTGGCATCGCTGGCCTGCGCCTACGCACCAAGCCTCGATGCGCTGGTGCTGGCGCGCTTCGTCCAGGCCCTGGGCGGCTGCGCGGGCATGGTCCTGTCGCGGGCGATCGTCAGTGACAAATGCGATGCGGTGGCCTCGGCCAAGGTGTTCTCGCAACTGATGCTGGTGATGGGCCTGGCGCCCATTCTTGCACCCATGCTCGGCGGCGTGCTGGTGAATGTGACCGGCTGGCAGTCGATCTTCCTGGCCTTGAGCCTGTTCAGCGCCGCCTGCCTGGTGGCGGTCCTGCTGGGCCTGCCGGAAAGCCTGCCGGCGAATATCCCGCGCCAGCCTTTGTCGGGCGCCTTGCGCCAATACCTGAACCTGCTGGGCGACCGCGTGTTCATCGGCCATGCGCTGACCGGCGGCATCGCCATCGCGGGCATGTTCGCCTACATCGCCGGCTCGCCGTTCGTCTTCATCAAGCTCTATGGGGTGCCGGCGGAGCACTATGGCTGGCTGTTCGGAACCAACGCCGCAGGGTTCATCCTGGTCGCCCAACTCAATGCACGGCTGCTGACCCGCTTCGGCCCGGCTGTGCTGCTGTCGCGCGCGGTGTGGTTGTACCTGGTGGCGGGGCTGGTTCTGCTGGTGGTGGCGCTGACGCGCCCTGTGCAGCTGTGGCCGCTGCTGGTGCCGTTGTTCGTGTGCATCGCCAGCCTGGGCTGCATCCTGCCCAATGCCTCGGCCTGCGCCATGAGTGGCCAGGGTAGCCGTGCGGGCAGCGCCTCGGCATTGATGGGTTGCCTGCAATTTAGCGTGGCGGCGGGTGCTGCGGCGCTGGTGGGGGTACTGCACGACGGCAGCGCGGTGCCCATGACCCTGGTGCTCAGCCTGTGCGGGGTGCTAGTGGTCAGTGCCGCGATGTTGACCCGACGCCTGTCGTCCAGACGTCTTGCCTGAGGACGTGGGGGGCGTTCAGGCGGGTTTCCAGGACCGCTACGAACGCCCGTGCCTCGGCTTCGCTGCGAAAGCTCACCACGTGTTGGTCGAGCTGGACCTGCCAGGGGCAGTTGGGGTGACGCTTCGACGTGCTGACGACGATCTTCATCGCGAACAACCTCCAGTGGGCGAGCGCTGAACCAGTGTAGCGCTGCCCCCGGTTCACGCCATCGGCTGCCCCCTGCGTCCTGACTGACGGTCATCCTCCAAGCATCTCTGCGTGATACGAACCTTCGCTTTTCCTTGCGCTACATGGCGAAACGCTGTGTCGGCATTGTTCCTGTTCCTGCTGGGCCGAGCCCGCCCATGAGCGTGCTGGAAGCTTTTAATGGCGGGCGTTTCACTGGGAAATACCCCCTATCTCCGTTTCCGCAACTGCTCCACAAGGGGCGGCAACCCTCGCCCCCAATGGTCTGGGGAGGGCAGGGCGCGTGGGTTTCAGCGGCTTATACTGCCCCCGGCGACCATTGATGATGGGGCAGCTTTATCCAGGCAAGATGCGCCTGTGTGCGGTGCCATGGGTGGCCAACCGGGAACGAGACTGACTTTGCAGAGAGATGAAGGAACATGAAAGCAGCCAACAGCATCAGCCAGATCGCCGGCCTCATGGCCGACCCCAAACGAAGCGCCATGCTCTGGGCGTTGATCGACGGAACGGCCCGCCCGGCCGACGAAATTGCGGTCATCACCGGCGTTACCTCTTCGTCTGCCTGTGCGCACCTGTCGTTGCTCTCGGCTGCTGGCTTGCTCAGGCTCGAGGCGCGTGGGCGCAAGCGCTATTTTCGACTGGCGACACCTGAAGTAGGCGCTGCGGTCGAGGCGTTGGCCAGCGTGCAGTTGGGTTCGCAATTCGGGTCAGCCGTGGGGGCCAAGCCGTTGCAGGTGCCTCTGTCGATGCGTCGGGCACGGCGTTGCGGTGACCACCTGGGCGGCGAGCTTGCGGTCGACCTCTATCATCGACTGGTCGCGGCCGGTTGGCTCGAGGGGGATGAGGCGAGCCCCTCGGTGAGCAGGGAGGGGAGGCAGGCGCTGAGTGCCCTGGGCGTGTACATCGACGCATTGGCGCCAAGCCGCAAGAGCGGCTGCGTGGTGTGCCATTGCAATGAATGGAGCGACCAGGGGCCGCACATGGGCGGGCCGCTCGGGCAGGCGCTGCTCAAGCTCTTTCTGCAATCGGGTTGGATTCGCGAGCAGGAAGGCTGCCGGGCGTTGCAGATATCCGCGCTGGGTATTCAGAGCATCAATCGCATTGCCCGGGTGCCGGCGTTGCAGGTGGGTTAGCCGGTGACCAGTCGGGCGTCCAGGCTGTTCTGAGCCAAACGCTTGGCCTGCGCCTCGGTCATCCCCAGGTGGGTGTGCAAGGCATGGAAGTTCTCGGTGACATAGCCACCGAAGTAGGCTGGGTCGTCGGAGTTGACCGTGACCTTCACGCCGCGCTCGAGCATGTCGAGGATGTTGTGCTGGCCCATGTGCTCGTACACGCAAAGCTTGATGTTTGACAGCGGGCAGACCGTGAGCGGAATTTGCTCGTCAATGATGCGCTGCATCAGTCGCTCATCCTCGATAGCCCGCACGCCGTGGTCGATACGCTGGACCTTCAGCAGGTCCAAAGCTTCCCAGATGTACTCGGGTGGGCCTTCCTCGCCGGCGTGGGCAACGGTCAGGAAACCCTCGCTGCGGGCCCGGTCGAATACCCGCTGGAACTTGCTGGGTGGATGCCCTTGCTCGGAGCTGTCCAGGCCGACGGCTATGAAGGTATCGCGATACGGCAGGGCCAGGTCGAGGGTCTGCTGCGCCGCATCCTCGCTCAGGTGGCGCAGGAAGCTGAGGATCAGACCGCTGCTGATCCCCAGCTGCTGACGGCCATCCTTGAGCGCCTGATCGATACCGGCGAGCACCACTTCGAAGGGAATGCCTCGGTCGGTATGGGTTTGCGGGTCGAAGAACGGCTCGGTGTGGATCACGTTCTGCGCCTTGCAGCGTTGCAGGTAGGCCCAGGTCAGGTCGTAGAAGTCCTGCTCAGTACGCAGGACGCCAGCGCCTTGGTAGTAGAGGTCGAGGAATTCCTGCAGGTTGCTGAAGGCATAGGCAGCGCGCAGGGCTTCTACGTCGGCCCATGGCAGGGTGACCTTGTTGCGCTCGGCCAGGGCGAACAGCAACTCGGGCTCCAGCGAGCCTTCCAGGTGCATGTGCAGTTCGGCTTTGGGCAAGGCATTGAGCCAGTCATACATGGTGTGCGATCTCGAATCAGGTACGGTTGCCGGCATTCTACAGGGCCAGGCCGGGCATTGCGCCCGTCCTGGCCCTATTGCATGACCCGGTGGCCCTTGAGCCATGTGTTGCCGCACGTGCTACCAGGTCAGGGAGTCGCCCTTGTAGTTGATATAGCGCAGACCGCCCTGGCCGCTTTGAGCCTTGATCTGCTCGAGCATGCCGCGAGTGCTGGTGAGCACGTCGATGTCGGCGTTTTCGCCGCCCATGTCGGTCCTCACCCAGCCAGGGTGCATGGCCAGGACGCAGAGGCTCGGGCGCTGCAGCTCGACCACGAAGGAATTGATCATCGAGTTCAGGGCAGCCTTGCTGGCCTTGTACAGGCAGACGTCGTTGCCATCCGGAATCGCCACGCTGCCCAGGATGGAGCTCATGAATGCCAGCACGCCGGTGCCTTCGCGGATCTGGCCGACCAAGCGACGAGCCACACGGATCGGTGCCACGGCGTTGGTCATGAACAAGTCGCCGATGTCCTTGGTCTGGACCGCCTCCAGGTCTTGGGGCAGGGGGCCCATCACGCCGGCATTGACGAACACCAGGTCCAGTACTTCGCCATGCAGGCGCTGCTTGAGGGTATCGAGCTGAGCGGTGTCGTTGATTTCCAGTGCCTCGACACGCACGCCAGGTATATCGCCAAGTGCGCCGGGTTTGGCAGCGTCGCGGACCGTCGCGATGACTTTCCAGCCGTCCTCGTGCAGGCGCTGCACCAGGCCCAGGCCCAAGCCACGGGAGGCACCGATAATCAGTGCGGTTCTAGGTGTGGACATGGTGGGCGCTCCTGGGTCGTTGATGGATGGGTATTGAGCATACTCCACGCAGGGGGGAGTCGCCGGGATTGAGTTGAACAAAAAATAACCAGGCGCGCCGGGCCTAGGCCATTGCAGTGCCTGACCCATCAGCTAACGGGTTATCCACAGGCTGCTCCACAGCTATTGTGGGCAACCTGGTCGTCATCGAAAGGTCACGGGGCTTCTGCACTGGGGGATAACTGACCTTAAGTCAGTGCGTTGCGACTGTCATCAAACCTTGATCAAAATATGCTCAACCTGACGCAGCCCTCGCGCAACAAGGCCTGCAATAGAATGCCCCAAGCTTATCCACAGGCGCACCCACAGTAGTTGTGAGCAAACTTCAGGCGTGTTCCAAGCGAATTCGGCCGCGGCTGAGGTCTGCCAGCTGACGTTGCAGTGCGTCCAGATGCATTTCCCCCAGCGCTACGCGCAGGTCTACGCCATTGGCAGTGAATTGCTCCTCCAGCACCAGGCCCTCTATCTCGGCCAGGCGCAGCTTGAGCAATGCCAGTTCGCTGAACGTACAGCTGCAGGTGAATTCGCTGCGCTGTACCAGCAAGCGTTTCTGCGCTTGTTGCAGGCATTTGTTCGCACCGCCGCCATAGGCGCGGGCAAGGCCGCCGGTGCCCAGTTGTACGCCGCCGTACCAGCGAATCACCAATACCACGACCTGGTCGCAGTCCTGCGCCTCGATGGCGGCGAGAATCGGCCGACCGGCAGTTCCACCGGGTTCGCCGTCATCGCTGCTGCGGTACTGCGCGCCCAGCTTCCAAGCCCAGCAATTATGGGTGGCAGCCGGGTCGCTGTGGCGTTCTATGAAGCCCATCGCCTCCGCGGCGCTACCAATAGGGCCGGCGAGGGTGATGAAGCGGCTCTTGCGGATCTCCTCGCGAAATTCGCAAAGTTCGAGCAGGGTAGAAGGCATAGGGGGTACGTCAGGCGGGCACAGCGATGCCGCAGCCTTTGAGGATGATGTGGATAAGGTTGTCGCTGGCTTCTTCCATGTCCTGCTTGGTCAGGCGGCTGCGTCCGGTGACCTGGCAGATCTGCGTGGCGAAATCGGCATAGTGCTGGGTGCTGCCCCACAGCAGGAAGATCAGGTGCACCGGGTCGACCGGGTCCATCTTGCCGGCGTCGATCCAAGCCTGGAATACCGCCGCGCGCCCGCGGAACCATTCGCGATAGTCGGCGCTGAAGTATTCGCTCAGGCATTGCCCACCGCTGATCACTTCCATGGCGAAGATCCGCGAGGCCTGCGGGTTGCGCCGAGAGAACTCCATCTTGGTGCGGATGTACTGGCTCAGGGCTTGGGCAGGGTCGTCGTCGACGCTCAGGGCGTTGAAGGTGCTGTCCCACAACTCGATGATGTTGCTCAGTACGGCGATGTAGAGGCCGAGCTTGTTGGTGAAGTAGTAATGCAGGTTGGCCTTGGGCAAGTCTGCCTTCAGCGCGATGGTGTTCATGCTGGTGCCCTTGAAACCGTGGCGGGCGAACTCGTCTTCGGCGGCCTGGATGATGGCCTGTTCGTTCTTCTGGCGAATACGGCCAGCGGGCTTGCCCGAGGCGGAAAGGCGATGCGCAGGGACTTCAAGGGTCATGGACGTTTCCGTACAGGTCTGTGGCAACGGGGAACAGATTACCTGCCCGTGCTGAAGTGACAAAGCATTAGCGTGTTGCCGCCAGGCTTTCCAGGAAGCTCTCCAGCACCAGGTTGGGCCGACGCCCCTTGCGTGTCACCCAGCTCAGGCTCAGGTCATAGAAGCGCTGGGCCGGCTTGAGCGCACGCAGGCGGCCTTGTTGCACCCAGAACATGGCGTAGTGATCGGGCAGGTAGCCGATGTAACGTCCGGTAAGAATAAGGAAGGCCATGCCTTCGCGATCCGACGCGCTGGCAGTGCAATGCAGGGCCTGGTAGTGCGCCTGGATGTCGGCCGGCAGGCGGAAGGTCGGGGCGATGGCGTCCTGGCTGTTCAGGCGCTGGTCATCGAGCTGCTGGTCGTCGGCATAGAACAGAGGGTGGCCTACCGCGCAGTAGAGCAATGAGCGCTCGCTGTACAAGGGTTGGTACTCAAGGCCAGACAGCGGGCTGGTCTGCGGCACCACGCCCACGTGCAGGCTGCCGTCGAGCACCCCTTGCTCGACCTGGCTGGGAGCGATCATACGGATCTGGATACGCACATCCGGGCCGCGATCCTTGAGCTCTGCCAGGGCGTGGGTGATGCGCATGTGCGGCAGGGTCACCAGGTTGTCGGTGAGGCCGATGTTCAGCTCTCCGCGCAGGTGTTGGTGCAGGCCGTTGACCTCGGTGCGGAAGGTCTCGATGGCACTGAGCAACTGCAACGCCGAGTGGTAGACCTCACGCCCCTCCTCGGTCAGCGAAAAACCCGCGCGTCCGCGTTGACACAGGCGCAGCCCAAGGCGCTGCTCCAGGTCGTTCATCTGCTGGCTGATGGCCGAGCGGCCTATACCCAGCACGTTCTCTGCTGCCGAAAAGCCGCCGCACTCGACTACGCTGCGGTAGATCTTCAGTAGGCGGATGTCGAAATCACTGACTTGGGCGAGGGGGTCGGGGCGTCGGCTCATCTGTTTAGTCTGCTACTACCTGAAGATTAGAAATGTTGGCTTTTTCAGACTTTATCCCCGTGACAACGTAGTCGCAATCACTCACAACGTTGCCCAATCATCTCGCGAGGAACCGCCGATGAACCTGCCCGAAAACGCCCCGACCGGCGTGGCCAGCCAGCTCAAGCTGGATGCCCATTGGATGCCGTACACCGCCAACCGCAACTTCCAGCGCGACCCGCGGTTGATCGTGGCGGCCGACGGCAACCATCTGGTCGATGACAAGGGCCGCCGGATCTTCGATGCGCTGTCGGGCCTGTGGACCTGCGGCGCGGGCCACACCCGCAAGGAAATCACCGATGCCGTGGCGAAGCAGCTGAGCGTGCTCGACTACTCGCCTGCCTTCCAGTTCGGCCACCCCCTGTCTTTCCAGCTGGCCGAGAAGATCACCGAACTCACCCCTGGTGACCTGAACCATGTGTTCTACACCAACTCCGGCTCCGAGTGCGCCGACACCGCGCTGAAAATGGTACGTGCCTACTGGCGACTGAAAGGCCAGGCCACCAAGACCAAGATCATCGGCCGTGCCCGTGGCTACCATGGCGTGAACATCGCCGGTACCAGCCTGGGTGGCGTCAATGGCAACCGCAAGTTGTTCGGGCAATTGCTGGATGTCGACCATTTGCCGCACACCGTGCTGCCGGTCAACGTGTTCTCCAAGGGCATGCCGGAACAGGGTGGTATCGCCCTGGCCGACGAGCTGCTCAAGCTGATCGAGCTGCATGACGCCTCGAACATCGGTGCCGTGATCGTCGAGCCGTTGGCTGGCTCCGCAGGTGTGTTGCCGCCACCGAAGGGTTACCTCAAGCGCCTGCGCGAGATCTGCACCCAGCACAATATCCTGCTGATATTCGACGAGGTCATCACCGGTTTCGGCCGCATGGGGGCCATGACCGGCGCCGAAGCCTTTGGTGTGACCCCTGACCTGATGTGCATAGCCAAGCAGGTGACCAATGGTGCCATCCCGATGGGCGCCGTCATCGCCAGCAGCGAGATCTACCAGACCTTCATGAACCAGCCTACGCCGGAGTACGCCGTGGAATTCCCTCACGGCTACACCTACTCGGCACACCCAGTGGCCTGCGCTGCGGGTATCGCCGCGCTGGACCTGCTGCAGAAGGAAAAACTGGTGCAATCCGCCGCTGAGCTTGCGCCGCACTTCGAGAGCCTGCTGCATGGCATCCAGGGTACCAAGAACGTCGTCGATATCCGCAACTACGGCCTGGCCGGTGCGATCCAGATCGCCGCGCGCGATGGTGATGCGATCGTTCGCCCCTACGAAGCCGCCATGAAACTCTGGCAGGCAGGCTTCTATGTCCGCTTCGGCGGCGACACCCTGCAGTTCGGCCCAACGTTCAACACGCAGCCGCAGGAGCTGGACCGCTTGTTCGACGCTGTTGGCGAAACCTTGAACAAGGTTGACTGACTTTTCCGATTCTGTCGCCGGGCGCTTCGTGTTCGCGCCCGCCATCACTTTCTCGTATGGAGTTCTGCATGAGCATCGTTCAGCACCTGATCCACGGTGAACTGGTATCCAAGGGCGAGCGCACCGCCGATGTCTACAACCCGTCAACTGGACAGGCCACCCGTAAGGTCGAACTCGCCAGTCGCGCCACCATCCAGCAGGCCATCGATTCGGCCAAGGCTGCCTTCCCGGCATGGCGCAACACCCCTGCGGCCAAACGTGCCCAGGTGATGTTCCGCTTCAAGCAACTGCTGGAGCAGAACGAGGCGAAGATTTCCCAGCTGATCAGCGAAGAGCATGGCAAGACCCTCGAAGACGCTGCCGGTGAACTCAAGCGCGGTATCGAGAACGTGGAGTTCGCCTGTGCAGCGCCTGAACTGCTCAAGGGCGAGTACAGCCGCAACGTCGGCCCGAACATCGATGCCTGGTCGGACTTCCAGCCGCTGGGTGTGGTGGCGGGTATCACGCCATTCAATTTCCCGGCGATGGTGCCGCTGTGGATGTACCCACTGGCGATCGCTTGCGGCAACGCTTTCATTCTCAAACCATCGGAGCGTGACCCGAGCTCGACGCTGTTCATTGCCCAGTTGCTGCACGAAGCTGGCTTGCCCAAGGGCATTCTGAACGTGGTGCACGGCGACAAGGAAGCGGTGGATGCACTGATCGAGGCTCCGGAAGTGAAGGCGCTGAGTTTCGTGGGGTCCACGCCGATCGCCGAGTACATCTATGCCGAAGGCACCAAGCGCGGCAAGCGCGTGCAAGCGCTGGGCGGGGCGAAGAACCACGCGGTGCTGATGCCCGATGCCGACCTGGACAACGCGGTAAGTGCGCTGATGGGCGCGGCCTATGGCTCCTGCGGTGAGCGCTGCATGGCCATTTCGGTGGCGGTGTGCGTGGGTGACCAGGTCGCCGATGCGCTGATCGCCAAGTTGGAGCCGCAGATCAAGGCGCTGAAGATCGGTGCTGGCACCTCCTGTGGCTTGGATATGGGGCCGTTGGTAACGGCAGCGGCGCGCGACAAGGTGGTCGGTTATATCGACGATGGCGTCGCGGCGGGCGCCAAGCTGGTGGTGGATGGTCGCGGCTTGCGCGTGGCGGGTAACGAGGACGGTTACTTCGTGGGGGGCACCCTTTTTGATCGTGTCACTCCCGAAATGCGTATCTATAAAGAAGAAATCTTCGGCCCGGTGCTGTGCGTGGTGCGGGTGAACAGCCTGGAAGCTGCGATGCAGCTCATCAACGACCACGAGTACGGCAACGGTACGTGCATTTTCACCCGCGACGGAGAGGCTGCACGGTTGTTCTGTGATGAGATCGAGGTCGGCATGGTGGGTGTGAACGTGCCGCTGCCGGTGCCTGTCAGCTATCACAGCTTCGGGGGCTGGAAGCGTTCGCTGTTCGGTGACCTGCATGCCTATGGCCCGGATGGTGTGCGCTTCTATACCCGGCGCAAGGCGATTACTCAGCGTTGGCCACAGCGTGCCAGCCATGAAGCGTCGCAGTTCGCGTTCCCTAGCCTTTGAAGCGATAGACATGGAAGGGAGGCCGGCAGGCCTCCCTTTTGTTTTTTATA
>NZ_JAVAYC010000029.1:0-62946 GCF_042709235.1 Pseudomonas sp. LS_2
CTCTAGAAAGCCCGGCTTGGACTCAAATGCTTAACTGAACAGCATTAGGCCAATGCCGGGTTTTTTCATGGGCGAGATCTTCTGGATGCGCATTACAGCGAGCAGGGGCCCTCGTCTTGCGCGAGCGGACGCACCGACAGGTTCACGCACGTTCGGCAGTCCAGGTTGTAGAGAACCCAACTGTGCGCTTGTTCAGGCGGTTGCGTGACGACACGCAATACATGCTGCTCGATGGTCTTGTGGGTATCTGGCCCGGACAGCGCGATGGTCACGACATTTGGCGCCTCGGCCGCGTTTGGCACTGCGCCGGGTCGTTGCTGGGGCCTGTTTGGGGAGCGAGCTGGACCCGGGCGGCCGGTTTGCGATTCTGCCTGATTGGGGTTGTAGAGCGAGGCATAGTTGAAATTCAAGGTAAGAAAGAACAGCACCGTCAGAAAGAAAGGGAAGGCCACCAGGAACCAGGTGTAGATGCTTTGGCTGTTCTCGCTCAGAAATGGCAAAGATGCGAGCGCCGAGGCCTCAATGATGCCAGCGAAGATAGCGATGATAGTCAGGGGGCTGATGGGGTCGTCGCTTTTCATGCGGGTCACCTGCTTGTCGATACCCGCATCTGTATAGCGTTCCATTAGGTGAAGAAAGGTAGGCCATTTCCCTGGGTGATTGTTGCTTCTACGCGAACCGCCTGTGATTCGGGGGTTTCCAGTATGGGGTGAGGAAAAATCCGGCGACAGGTGAGTATTTTCCAAACTTGGAGAGCCGTCTCGCGGGGTGATAGCTTTCACCTGCGTGGGCTTATCAGGCGTTTGTGGCTTTTATTGAAAGATTTAATGTAGGAAGTTTCGCTTTTTTGTGTGGGTTCCTTCTTTGCGTGTGTGTGGCTAGTGAATAGTCGCGCAATGAAACGATTCGCTCGGTTATCTTGGCGCGTCACAACTAGAATAACGGATCAATGGATATCCCATGAATAAAGTGCTTATCGTGGATGATCATCCGGTCATTCGCTTGGCCGTACGCATGCTGATGGAACGGCATGGCTATGAAGTGGTGTCGGAAACCGACAATGGTGTGGATGCGCTGCAACTCACGCGAGAATATCTACCGGACATCGTCGTGCTCGACATAGGTATCCCCAAGCTGGACGGCCTCGAGGTCATCGCCCGCATGACTGCGGCAAGCCCCGGTACCAAGGTGCTGGTATTGACGTCCCAGGCGCCTGGGCATTTTTCCATGCGTTGCATGCAGGCGGGCGCTGCTGGCTACGTGTGCAAGCAACAGGAACTGACCGAATTGCTCAGCGCCATAAAAGCGGTACTGTCCGGCTACAGCTATTTTCCCAACCAGGCGTTGCACAAGACGCGCGGGGGCGTAGGCGGTGGTAGCGAGACGGAAATGGTCGAGCGCTTGTCCGGCAGAGAGATGATGGTGCTGCAACAGTTGGCACGAGGCCGTACCAACAAGGAGATCGCCGACAGCATGTTTCTCAGCAACAAGACGGTCAGCACCTACAAGACGCGCCTGCTGCTCAAACTCAATGCCCGCTCACTGGTCGACCTGATCGAACTGGCCCAACGCCACGGGCTAGCCTGAAACGACAAAAGCCTCCGCAAGGGAGGCTTTTCTACGGGCGACTTGTACGGCTACAGGTCGAAATCGTAATCGGCCAGTTGTTTCTGCAGGCGTCGTTCTTCCAGAAGATTATCGATGGTACGGCGCTTGCTCAAGTTGGTCTTCGCAGGTTCCACTCGAGTTTCGCCTTCGTCTTCTGCGGCGACGTTGTCGTCGATCATCTCATCTGTGTCAATGCTCATGAGTCACTCCAAGCCAAAGGGCCATTGGCCGTCCTTATAGCGAGAATCCCGAGCCTGGTAAAAAAGATTTTTTCAATCGTATTTACTGGTTTTTCTCTATTGCTTCAATCGTCCGATGTTTTCTGCTTGTACTCGCAAAGGTCTTCAATCCGGCAGCTTCCACAGCGCGGCTTGCGTGCCTGGCAAACATAGCGGCCGTGCAGGATCAACCAGTGATGTGCGTCGAGCAGATAGTCCTTGGGCACGAACTTGAGCAGCTTCTTTTCAACCTCCAGCACGTTCTTGCCCGGCGCGATGCCGGTGCGGTTGCTGACCCGGAAGATATGCGTGTCCACGGCCATCGCCAATTGCCGGAAGGCGGTGTTGAGTACCACGTTGGCGGTCTTGCGGCCTACGCCCGGGAGCGCTTCGAGGGCCTCGCGTTCTTGCGGTACTTCGCTGCCGTGCAATTCGATCAGCAGACGGCAGGTCTCTATGACGTTCTTGGCCTTGCTGTTGTACAGGCCGATGGTCTTGATGTACTCGCTAAGCCCTTCGACACCCAGGGCGTATATCGCCTCGGGCGTATTGGCGACGGGGTACAGGCGGGCGGTGGCCTTGTTGACGCCTACGTCGGTAGCCTGGGCGGAGAGAATCACCGCAATCAGCAGTTCGAAGGGGGTGCTGTAGGCCAGTTCGGTCTTCGGCTCGGGGTTGTCTTCGTGCAGCCTGCGAAAGATCTCCAGGCGTTTGGCAGCATTCATGGGCTCAAAGCGTTCCTTGACGGCGAGAGGGGGCGGTGCCCGGGCGCAGGCGATTGTACAAGGCCAGCAGCAGGCCGAGCAGTATCAATGCACCCGGGGCCTGGCTCGCCAGGTGCAGGTTGGCCATTTCGGCCAGGACTTGGCGGCAGGCCCCGAGTACCAGGCACAAGCTCATCATGCCCGTCAGGTGCAGGGCTAGTGCGCGGTACCGGCTAGCGCCGGGTAAGTCGCTATCCAGCGCAACGCAATACAGGCACAGCAAGGCGGGATAGTGTCCAAGGGAGAGGGCCACGGGCAAGGCACAGGTGCGCAGCGCCAATTGCAGGCAAGTGGCAAGGGCCGCGGCGATGGCCAAGCTTGCGGCGAGGCGCAGGGGGCCTTGGAGTGGTTGGCGCAACGGCCACATCAACGCTTGGTGGCACAACAGCAGACTGACTGCACACAGCCCGATGGCGGCGCCTTGTGCGAGGTTGCCGGTAGCGCCGAGCAAGGGCGCCAGTGACGTGCCGAACAGCCAGAACCTAGTCATCGAGGGGTTCCTGCAACAGGGCTTGGCGGTGCGTGTCGAAGTAGCGCAGGGCGTCTTGCAGCGCATCTATCACGCCGCGAGAGGTGACCGTTGCTCCCGCCAGTTGATCGAAATCGCCTTGGTCACGCTTCAGCGCCCAGCGCGCGTTCAGGTCCCGCCGGGTGAACTGCTCCTGCCAGGTATGCTGCGGGTCGGCCAGTTGCCCGCCCAGCCCGGGGGTTTCATGTTGCTCAAGAACACGTGTGCCAAGCAGGCGTCCGCTGTTGTCGATGGCGATCGCCAGTTGGAGCGGGCCTGCGTAACCTCGGGCCTGGCTGCGCAGCACGACTGCAACGGGCTTGCCTGCCAGGGTCGCGCGATAGGCTGACAGCAACTGGCTGTGTGCAAGCTGGGTGCCCGCTACAGGCAAGGGAGATTGCAGGGGGTCGTTGTCATGTCCGCCGACAGGCAGCGCCGCCAGCCATTGCTGGCGTTCCCACTGGTGTTCGGCCTCGGCGATGGGCGCAGCTGTCCAATGCCAGCAGGCCAGCGTAATAGCGAGCGCCAGCCCGACCACCAACGCCAGGAGGGTGGACTTCATGGCGTCGCCTGCTGACGGCGCAGTGCCAGGCGCTCCAGCGCAGGCACGCCGAGGTTCATCAGCAGGATGGCGAAGGCGGTGCCGTCCGGGTAGCTGCCCCAGGTGCGCACAAGGTAGATCAGCACGCCGCAGCCGACGCCGAACAGCAGCCTGGCCAGGGGCAGCCTGGGGCCAGATACCGGTTCCGTGGCAATGAAAAACGCGGCAAGCATGGTCGAGCCACTGAACAGGTGCAGCAATGGCGAGCCATTGGAGTCGGAGCCTGAGCCATTCCAGCCCAACAGGCTGAAGACGAACAGCCCGGCCAGCACGCCCACTGGCGCATGCCAGCTGAACACCCGGCGCTGCAACAGGAACAGCCCGCCCAGCAGGAAGGCGACGTTCACCCACTCGCCAGCGCGTCCGCCCACCCCGCCAAAGCCGGGATGGCTGGTGAACAGTTCATCGATGGTCAGGCTACGGTTGTGGCGCAGGACGTCGAGCACGGTGGGTTGTGCCCAGGCGTCGATCGGCGGGTTGCCACCGACTAGCAGTCCGAATGCCTGCGACAGGTCTGGCGAGGCGCCAGGCCAATGGGTCATCTGCAGCGGGAAGCTCAACAGCACGAAGGCGTAGCCGACCATGGCGGGGTTGAACGGGTTTCGGCCGACGCCCCCGAAAGCCTGTTTGCCAAGGGCGATGGCAACCGCCGTGGCCGTGACTGGTAGCCACCAGGGGGCATGGCTGGGCAGGGCAACGGCCAGTAGCACGGCGGTTACCAGGGCACTGCCGTCGTTCAACAGCGGGGCCGCTGGCACGCCTCGCAGGCGCAGCAGCGCCGCTTCGCAGCCCAGCGCCGTCACGGTGCAGGCCAGCAGGTTGAAGAGCACGCCCCAGCCGTGGAACCACAACAGCGCCAGCATGCCAGGCACGCAGGCCAGCAGCACCAGGCCCATGGCATGGCGCTGGCGCAGGTCAGGCGCTGGCATGGCAGTGTCGACTTTCATTGTGGGAGCAGTCCGTTGAGGCCGGAAAAGGCCATGGCCATTACCCCGGCAGCGATCAGCTCGATAGGCAGGCCACGCATTGCCTGCGGCAGGTCGGGGTGGTCGTTGCGCTGGTGCAGGTCGTGGAACAGTGCCAGGGCCAGCCAGAACCCGGCCCCGGCGCACAGGCCCCAAGCCAGGGCTGCGCCCCAGCCACTGACGTCGTTGGCCCGTTGCAGAAAACCGCCTAGCAGCGCGACGTTACCCAGCAGCAGCGCTGGCAACCCTGCTACCGGCCAGTCCGGGCGTAGCCGTTCCAGCAGGGCCGGTATGCCCCACGCCAGCGCCGCCAGCAGTGGCAGGGCGACCAGCAGTTCCAGCCCGCGAGCGAGCGGCAGCAGCGTTGCCACAGGCAGCGCGACCAGCATCGACACGGCGCTGCACAAGCCGAGTACGTGCACCCGCAGGCGGGTAACCGGTGCCGTGTGCAGCATCAGGTGGTTGACCAGCGCAGCGCTGACCAATACCAGGACGAAGTCGCTCATGAACGTGCCGAAGGGCGGAAGGTGCGCTGATTATCGGCCAGCAGACAGGGGATGCAAATGCCCCGGCCAAGGGCCGGGGCAGTGACAGGCATTATTTGATGCGTTGTCCGGGCTTGGCGCCGCTGTCAGGGCTGAGCAGGTAGATTTCCTCGCCCCCCGGGCCGGCTGCCATGACCATCCCCTCGGACACGCCGAAGCGCATCTTGCGAGGCTTGAGGTTGGCCACCATCATGGTCAGCCGACCCTCCAGCTGGGCCGGATCGGGGTAGGCAGCCTTGATGCCGGAGAACACGTTGCGGCGCTCGTCGCCGATGTCCAGGGTCAGGCGCAGCAGCTTGTCGGCACCTTCCACGGCCTCGGCCTTGACGATCAGCGCGACGCGCAGGTCGACGGCGGCGAAGGTATCGAACTCGATCTCCGCCGACAGCGGGTCCTTGGCCAGCTCGCCGTTGCCGACGGGCTTGGCGTCCTGGCTTGCGGCCAGGTCTTCCTTGCTGGCGGCGACCATGGCTTCGACCTTGGCGGGCTCGATCCGGCTCATCAGTGCCTTGAACGGGTTCAGCTTGTGGTTTTCCAGGCGCGAGCCGAGGTCGTTCCAGGTCAGTGGGGCGACATTGAGGAAGGCTTCGGCATCGGCAGCCAGCACCGGCAGCACGGGCTTGAGGAAGATCACCAACTGGCGGAACAGGTTGACGCCTTGGGCGCAGATGGCCTGCACCTCGTCCTGCTTGCCTTCCTGCTTGGCGAGGGACCATGGCGCCTTGTCGGCGATCCAGGCGTTGGCGCGGTCGGCCAGGGCCATGATTTCGCGCATGGCGCGGGAGAAATCGCGCGCCTCATAGGCTTCGGCGATCGACGGGGCAGCGGCGCGGAAGGCTTCGGTCAGCTCCGGTGCGGCATCGCCAGCTACCAGCACGCCATCGTTGCCCTTGTGGATGAAGCCGGCGCAGCGGCTGGCGATGTTCACCACCTTGCCGACCAGGTCGGAATTGACCTTCTGCACGAAGTCGTCGAGGTTCAGGTCCAGGTCGTCGATGCCGCGGCCCAGCTTGGAAGCGTAGTAGTAGCGCAGGTACTCCGGCTGCAGGTGGTCCAGGTAGGTGCGGGCCTTGATGAAAGTGCCGCGCGACTTGGACATCTTCGCGCCATTGACGGTCAGGTAGCCATGTACGTTGACTGCAGTCGGTTTACGGAAACCCGCGCCTTCGAGCATGGCTGGCCAGAACAGCGCGTGGAAGTTGACGATGTCCTTGCCGATGAAGTGGTACAGCTCTGCGTTGGAGTCAGGTTTCCAGAACGCATCGAAGTCCAGCTCCGGACGGCGTGCGCAGAGATTCTTGAAGCTGGCCATGTAGCCGATCGGCGCGTCCAGCCAGACATAGAAATACTTGCCAGGCTCGCCGGGAATCTCGAAGCCGAAGTACGGCGCATCGCGGGAGATATCCCATTCCTGAAGGCCCGAATCCAGCCACTCGGCGAGCTTGTTCGACACCGCCTCCTGCAGCGTGCCGCTGCGCGTCCACTGCGCCAGCATGGCCTGGAACTCGGGCAGCTTGAAGAAGAAATGCTGCGAGTCGCGCAGCACCGGGGTGGCGCCGGAGATCGCCGACTTGGGGTTTTTCAGCTCGGTCGGCGAATAGGTGGCGCCGCACTTCTCGCAGTTGTCGCCGTACTGGTCCTCGGACGCGCATTTCGGGCAGGTGCCCTTGATGAAACGGTCGGCCAGGAACATGCCCTTCTCGGGGTCGAAGTACTGGGTGACGGAGCGGTTGGCGATATACCCGGCATCGCGCAGGCGCGTGTAGACCAGGCTAGAAAGCTCGCGGTTTTCCTCGGCATGGGTCGAGTGGAAATTGTCGAAGTCGACCAGGAAGTCGGCGAAGTCGCCGGCATGCTCGGCCTGGACATTGGCGATCAGCTGTTCAGGCGTGATGCCTTCCTTTTCCGCGCGCAGCATGATGGCCGAACCATGGGCATCGTCGGCGCACACATAGATGCACTGGTTACCGCGCATCTTCTGGAAGCGTACCCACATGTCAGTCTGGACGTACTCGAGCATATGGCCAAGATGGATGGAACCGTTGGCATAGGGGAGGGCGCTGGTGACGAGAATCTGACGTGGCTCGGACATGGGGGCTCGGCTATCTGCTCAGGTTTGCAAGGAAAACAAGGGTGATCGGCCACTATAAAGCGCCGGGAAATATATTTCACCCCGTGTACGCATCTGTCGATGATTGACGGGTTAGCATAGGCGCCTGTGCCATTTTCAGTTCGTCAACGGGAGCCTCCATGAGTGCCGTCACACATGCCGCCATCGAAGGCGTGCTTCGCCAGTACAACGACCCTTACCTGAACCAGGACCCGGTCAGCGCCAGTTGCGTGCGCGCCATCGATATCCAGGGGGGCAGCGTCAGTGTCCGCTTGCAGCTCGGCTACGCCGCCGGCCTGTTCAAGAACGGCTGGGCGCAGGTATTGCAGACGGCCATCGAGAACCTCGACGGGGTCGATTCCGCCAAGGTGAGCATCGACTGCGAGATCGCCGCCCACAAGGCCCAGGCCCAGGTGCCGGCCCTGGCGAACGTGAAGAATGTCATCGCCGTGGCCTCGGGCAAGGGCGGGGTCGGCAAGTCGACCACCGCCGCCAACCTGGCCCTGGCCCTGGCCCGCGAGGGCGCGCGAGTGGGCATCCTCGATGCGGATATCTATGGGCCGAGCCAGGGCGTGATGTTCGGCATCCCCGAGGGCACCCGCCCGCAGGTACGCGAGCAGAAGTGGTTCGTGCCGATCAAGGCCCATGGCGTGGAGGTGATGTCCATGGCCTTCCTGACCGACGACAACACGCCGATGGTCTGGCGTGGCCCGATGGTCTCGGGCGCCCTGCTGCAACTGGTGACACAGACGGCCTGGGACGACCTGGACTACCTGGTGATCGACATGCCGCCGGGCACCGGCGACATCCAGTTGACCCTGGCACAGAAGGTGCCGGTGGCAGGCTCGGTGATCGTCACTACCCCTCAGGACCTGGCCCTGCTGGACGCCAAGAAGGGCGTGGAGATGTTTCGCAAGGTGAATATTCCGGTGCTGGGCGTGGTGGAGAACATGGCCGTGCACATCTGCTCGAACTGCGGCCATGCCGAGCATTTGTTCGGCGAGGGCGGCGGCGAGAAGCTGGCGGCGCAGTATGGTGTCGAGCTGCTGGCCTCGTTGCCGCTGTCGATGCTGATCCGTGAGCAGGCCGACAGCGGCAAGCCAACGGCCATCGCCGAGCCGGAAAGCCAGATCGCCATGGTGTACCAGGAGCTGGCGCGTCAGGTCGGGGCGCGCATCGTGCTGCAGGAAGCCGCGGCGCCAGCGATGCCGAGCATCACCATCAGCGAGGATTGACGCGCCAAACGCGTCTATCCCTTCCCGGGTATACCCGCTCCCACAGCGCACGTCTTGAGGTCTGCGCAATACTTGGGGCGGGTTTACCGCAGAAGAGGCCCGGGCCGGTTTCGGCCAGGCATAAAAAAACCCGCCGTGAGGCGGGTTTTTTTCTGAAGCGAGGAAGCTAAATCGACTTAGGCGATTTGAACTTCTTCAGCCTGCATGCCTTTCTGGCCGCGGGTAGCGACGAAAGTAACAGCCTGGCCTTCTTTCAGGGTTTTGAAGCCGTCAGCCTGGATGGCTTTGAAGTGTACGAACAGGTCGTCACCCGACTGAGGGGTGATGAAGCCGTAGCCTTTCTCATCGTTGAACCACTTGACGGTACCGCTCTGGCGATTGGACATGTGTCTGTCTCCTTGGACAAAGTAGATTTCGGCTCAGGAAACGCCCTGGCCGGGACTGAGTGCAAAGAGAGTGGAAAATTCAGCGATGGGCCGATCAGGATCGTGCATCAAACAGATTCTCGGTGTCACGTGCAGCACAGTGGCGACACCTTAACCCACTTTCCCCGACCTGCCAATGGTCTGGTTGGCGTTTGTCGCAATTCGGATCAGCGGCGCCACAAGCCGCGTCCTGTGCGGTGTGCGGCGGGGAAACTTTGCCGCGAGCGCCGGGACCGGTAATATGCGCGTCTCGTTCTTCACCTTGTAATTTTCAGGACACCCCGCCATGAGCATCAAATCGGACAAGTGGATTCGCCGCATGGCGCAGGAACACGGCATGATCGAACCGTTCGTCGAGCGCCAGGTGCGCGGCGAGCAGGACAGCCGGGTGATTTCCTTCGGCGTCTCCAGCTACGGCTACGACGTGCGCTGCGCCGACGAATTCAAGGTCTTCACCAACATCAATTCGGCCACCGTCGACCCGAAGAACTTCGATGCCGGCAGCTTTGTCGACATCAAGAGCGATGTCTGCATCATTCCGCCGAACTCCTTCGCCCTGGCCCGGACGGTCGAGTATTTCCGCATTCCCCGCGACGTGCTGACCATCTGCCTGGGCAAGAGCACCTACGCCCGATGCGGCATCATCGTCAACGTCACGCCCCTTGAGCCCGAGTGGGAAGGCCACGTGACCCTGGAATTCTCCAATACCACCACGCTGCCGGCGAAGATCTACGCCAACGAAGGCGTGGCGCAGATGCTGTTCCTGCAGTCCGATGAGGAGTGCGAAGTCTCCTACAAGGACCGTGGTGGCAAGTACCAGGGCCAGCGCGGCGTTACCCTGCCGCGGACCTGAACCGACGAAGCGCGGGAATTCCTTTCCGCTTCGGCACTCCAACGACGTAGAAGCCGGTGTGCATTATGCGCGTCGGCCCTCGTCAGGAGCAGCCCATGAAACTCCACCCTGCAATCAGTGACAAGCTGGCGATCCTCCAGCCGAACCAGATCGGTGTGCTGGCGTGGTCGTTGCTCGCCCAACCGCACACGCCCGTGCAAACCGGTGGCGTGCCGCATCAACCTGACCCCGACACCCCGCAACCGCCGCAGCCCGGCGATACCCCGCCCATGGAACCGGGAGAGCCGACCCTGCCCGACGAGCCGCCACCCGCGCCAGTCGCTTGATCAACCGGGCAGCGCCCAGACCCGGCTGTCGCCCACTACGAACAGGCGACAGCCGGGTTTTGCGTCGATATTCCAGCCGCCGGTGAATTCGCCGAAGGCGGGCAGCAGACTGACCTCAGGCCCCAGGGCGAAGCAAGGCAAGCGCAGGCGCTGGCGGGCCTTCCCGCGCAGCAGGCACACCGGATGGACATGACCGGCGAGTACCGGATGAGTCGGATGCGCCGACGGTTCGTGCTGCAAGGCGAAGGGTTCCAGCAGCCAGGGTTCGTCGAGTACGTCTATTTGCAATTGCGCTGGCGGGTCGCCTGCATGGCGGTCGTGGTTACCGCGCACCAGCACCATGCGCAGGCTGCCATGCCGCTGGCGCCAGTCCAGCAGGCGGGCCTGCGTGGCGGGGGCCTGGGCTGCACGTGCATGGAGAAAGTCGCCCAGTACGATCAGCTGTTCGCAGTCATGAAGGCCCAGCAACCGGTCAAGCCGCTCAAGCGTCGCCTCGGTCGTGCCCCGTGGCACCGGCTGGTGCAGTGCGCGATAGCTGGCCGCCTTGCCTATATGCACGTCGGCCACCAGCAAGGCCCGCCGGGCCGGCCAGTACAGCGCCTTGTCCGCCAGCAGCCACAGCGTTTCGCCGCAGTGTTCGATGACCAGGTGGTTCGTCATGGATTACCCGCCGCTTTCTCCAGGTCAGCCACCATCCGCGCGATGCGATCGGCCAGTTTCTCGGTACTCAGGGTTTCGCGCATACCTTCCACCAGCAAGGCGAACGCCAGCGGTGCTGGGCGTTTCAACGCCTTCAGTTCGAGACGTAGCTCGCCCAACCTGAGCAGTTGCCGGTGCAGCCGCCCGATTTCCAGTTCCTCGCGCAGCACCTCGTCCCGCGCCTGGCCCAGCAAAAGGTTGCCTGCGTCGTGTTTGCGAAACACTTCGTAGAACAAACCGCTGGAGGCCTGGATCTGCCGGGTGCTTTTCTGCGCAGCCGGATAACCGCCGAACACCAGCCCGGCGATCTGGGCGATTTCGCGGAAGCGGCGCAGGGCCATTTCTCCTGCATTCAAGCTGGCCAGCACGTCGTCCAGCAAGTGGTCGGTAGCCAGGGCCTGCGGCAAGTGCGTCGCCCAGTCCACGGGGCTCGGGCTGAGCAGTTCCAGGCCGTAGTCATTGACGGCGATCGAGACCGAAAGCGGCTGTATGCGGCTGACTCGCCAGGCAATCAGGTTGGCCAGGCCCAGGTTGGCCATGCGCCCGGCGAAGGGGTAGAGGAACAGGTGCGAGCCTTGGCGCGAGGCCAGGGTTTCCGCCAGCAGCGTCTGGCGGGTGGGCAGCGCGGACCACGTGGCTTGCAGCTCGAGCAATGGCCGCACCGCGCGCAGTTCCGGGCCGTCGTAATGGCCATGGGCGGCTGCATCGAGCCGCTCCACCAGGGCTTCGGCCAGTTCGCTGGACAGTGGCATGCGCCCGCCATTCCAGCGCGCTACTGCCGCCTTGCGGGAGGTGCTGCGCCGAACGTAGGCAGTCATCTGCTCGACCCGCACCAACTCCAGTACGCGTCCGGCAAACAGCAAGGTGTCGCCAGGGCGCAGGCGAGCGATGAACGACTCCTCGACACTGCCCAGCGACTTGCCGCCACCGCCCTTGCTCCAGAATTTCAGTTGGATGCTGGCGTCGCTGACGATGGTGCCGATGCCCAGGCGGTGGCGCCGTGCCAGGCGTTCGCTGGCCACCCGCCAGATACCATCGGGGTGTGCCTCGACCCGCTGGTAGTCGGGGTAGGCGGTCAACGAACTGCCGCCATTGCGCACGAAGTCCAGCGCCCATTGCCATTGGCTGTCGCGCAGGCCGGCGAACGCCCAGGTCGCGCGGACTTCCGCCAACAGCTCGTCAGGCCGGAAGCCACTGCCCAGGGCCATGCTGACCAGATGCTGGACCAGCACGTCCATGCACAGCCGCGGCGACTCACGCGCTTCTATGTGGCCTGCGGCCAGGGCATGGCGGGCGGCGGCTGCCTCCACCAATTCCAGGCTGTGGGTCGGTACCAGGGTGATTCGCGACGTGCGCCCCGGTGCATGCCCCGAGCGGCCTGCACGTTGCAGCAGGCGGGCGATGCCCTTGGCCGAGCCGACTTGCAGGACACGCTCCACCGGCAGGAAATCCACGCCCAGGTCCAGGCTCGAGGTGCAAACCACGGCCTTGAGCGCGCCCTGCTTGAGGCTGCGCTCGACCCAGTCACGGGTTTCCCGCGCCAAGGACGCGTGGTGCAAGGCGATCAGCCCCGCCCAGTCGGGCCTTGCTGTCAGCAGCGCCTGGTACCACAGCTCGGCCTGCGCCCGGGTGTTGGTGAATACCAGGCAACTGGCGCTGGCGTCGACTTCGGCTACCACCTGTTCGAGCATCTTCAGGCCCATATGCCCGGCCCAGGGAAAGCGCTCGATGCGCTCGGGGAGCAGGGTGTCGACCTGGATGCGTTTGTCCTGGCGGCCTTCCACCAGCCGGCCGCCCTCGGGTAGCAGCACGTCGAGTGCATGTTCGAGGTTGCCGAGGGTGGCCGACAGCCCCCAGGTCTGCAAGCCTGGGCGCCAGCGGCGTAGCCGGGCCAGCGCCAGTTGCAGCTGCACGCCGCGCTTGTTGCCGAGCAGTTCATGCCATTCATCGACCACCACCAGGCGCAGCTGGGCGAAATCGCTGGCGGCCTGTTCGCGGGTCAGCAGCAAGGTCAGGCTTTCCGGCGTGGTAACCAATACGCTCGGCAGGCGCCGCGCCTGGCGTGCGCGTTCGGCGCTGGAGGTGTCGCCGCTGCGCACGCCCAGGCTCCAGTCCAGGCCCAGCTCGTCCACGGGCAGTTGCAAGGCGCGCGCGGTATCGCTCGCCAAGGCGCGCATGGGGGTGATCCACAGCACTTGCAGCGGGGCAGAGTGACGCCCCGGCACGGGTTTGGCGAAAGCGCGCAGTGCGGCGAGCCACACCGCGTAGGTCTTGCCGCTGCCGGTGCTGGCGTGCAGAAGCCCGGACTCGCCACGCTGCACGGCGGCCCAGACCTTGCGCTGGAAGGCGAAGGGCACCCAGCCATGTCGGGCGAACCAGGCGCTGGCGAGGTCGGAAGGTGTGGGCATGGGCGGCCGGTCCGTAGAAAGCTGTGCTTCTACAGACCCGCCGCGAGGGGGTTTGGTTTTACTGGCTCAGTTGGCCAGCAGGTAGCCGCTGCGGCAAACGTGCTCGCCCGCGACATGGGCGATGACCATGCCCGCAGTGGCCATGCGTCGCACGCTGCGGGCATAGAGCAGGCCGGCCTGAGTGTTGCGGATGGCGCTCACCCGGTCGCTGAGCGGGTCGATGACCTCGGCGATCAACTGCCCTGGTTCCAGGTACTGGCCGGGTTTGGCATGGAACACCAGCAAGCCGCCCAGCGGTGCCACTACCGGCTCGACCGCCGCCAGGGGAGTAGCCGCGTGGGGCAGCTCGGGCAGTTCGGGAGCCTCCCCGGCGATGACGCCGGCGTGGGTGAGGAAATCGAGGATCGCCTGGCAGTCCTTGCTTGCCAGGTCGTGGCTGACATCCGCCTGGCCGCGTAGCTCGAGGGTTACCGAGAAACAGCCCAGGGGGATAGGGAAACGCTTGCCGAAGCGCTGCTGCAACTGCCACCACAGCAGGCTGAAGCATTCATCGAACGACTGCCCGCCGGAGTCGGTGGCCAGCAGACTGGCCTGTGCGCCCAGGTAGCGTGCCAGTGGCTCGACCTGTGACCAGGCCTCGGGGGTGGTGTACAGATGCTCGACCGCCTCGAAGTCGCAGTGCAGGTCCAGCACCATGTCGGCGTCGCAGGCCAGGCGCTGCAGGGCCAGGCGCTGGGATTGCAGCGGCGTGGCCGCGGGATACACCGCCAGGCCGCGGCGCAGGTAGTCGCGGATCAGCTCGACGTTGTGCTCCGGGTCTTGTGTCAGGTGTTGTTCCACCTGGTCGCCGATGCTGTCCGACAGGTCGACGAAATTGCGGTTGAAATTCTCGCCGCTTTGCAGCTCGAAACGCCCCAGCGGGGCATCCAGCAGCACCTGCTCGAGGCCCACCGGGTTGGCTACCGGTACCAGGATCACCTCGCGGTGCAGCAGCCCCTGCTTGTGCAGTTCGCCCAGGCGCTGCTTGAGATGCCAGGCCACCAGCATGCCGGGCAGCTCATCGGCATGCAGCGAGGCCTGGATGTATACCTTGCGCCCGCCGCGTGGGCCGAAATGGAAACTGTGCAACTGGCGGGCGATGCCGGGGACGGGCGACAGCAGGTCGTGGGTCGAATGGTGCATGGTGGTCCTGGTGCTGGATGTTGAACGGGGCGACAGGAATAGAAGCACAAACCCAGGCTTTGTGCATGTCCCGTTTGCCACTGATGACGGCCTGTTAGGAGCGGACGCTTCAGGTCAGCAAGGCCTGCAAGGTGGCCAGGTCGTCGGCCTCATCCACCGGCTTGTCCTGGCGCCAGCGCAGCATGCGCGGAAAGCGCACGGCAATGCCGCTCTTGTGGCGCTTGGACAAGGCAATGCCCTCGAAACCCAGCTCGAATACCAGGGTTGGAGTAACGCTGCGCACCGGGCCGAAGGTTTCCGTGGTGGTCTTGCGGATGATCGCATCGACCTGGCGCATCTGCTCGTCGCTCAGGCCCGAATAGGCCTTGGCGAAAGGCACCAGGGCGCGATCGGGCGAACCTGGCGGGCTATCCCAGACGGCGAAGGTGTAGTCGCTGTACAGGCTGGCGCGTCGGCCATGGCCGCGCTGGGCGTAGATCAGCACGGCATCGACGCTGAACGGGTCGACCTTCCATTTCCACCAGGTGCCCATGTCCTTGGTTCGGCCCACGCCGTACAAGGCTTCGCGCTGCTTGAGCATCAGCCCTTCGACGCCGAGGCTGCGTGATTGCTCGCGCAGGTTGGCGAGGGCCGCCCAGTCCTGGCCCTGGAGCAGGGGCGAAAGCAACAGCGGCGCCAGGGGGAATTGCTCTACCAGCTGTTCGAGCTGGGCGCGGCGTAAGTGTTGTGGCCGACTGCGCCAGTCCTCGCCTTGCCATTCCAGCAGGTCGTAGGCTTGCAACACCACCGGGGCGTCGCCGAGCAGCTTCTTGCCCAGGGTCTTGCGCCCCAGGCGCTGTTGCAGCAGGGCGAAAGGCTGGACCGCCGGGATGTCGTTAGTGGCGCCCGGTTTCCACACCAGGATCTCGCCATCGATGACCACGCCATCGGGCAGCACCTGGGCCAGGCTGTGCAGCTCCGGGAAACGTTCGGTGACCAGCTCCTCGCCCCGCGACCATACCCACAGCTGGCCATCGCGCTTGACCAGCTGGGCACGAATGCCATCCCACTTCCATTCGATCTGCCAGTCGCTTGGCGGGCCGAGCAGGCTATCGAACTGCTCCACAGGGGCCTGCAAGGCGTGGGCAAGGAAGAACGGGTAGGGCTGGCCGCCGCGTTGGGCGTGCTCGTCATGGGACTCGGCGGCGATCAGCTTGCGGTAGCTGTCAGCGCTGGGACGGTGGCCGAGGTCGGTGTAGCCCACCAGCCGCTGGGCCACGCGCTTGGCGTCCAGGTCCGCCAGGCGCGCCAGGGCGCGGGTCACCAGTAGTTTCGAGACCCCCACGCGAAAACTGCCGGTAATGAGCTTCACGCATAGCATCAGGCTGGGCCGGTCTAGCCTGGCCCACAGCGCGGGCAACTTTTCGCGCAACTCGGCGGGAGGTTGTCCGCGCAAGGGCAACAGGTACTGCTCGACCCAACAGGCCAAGCCCTCGTCGCTACTGTGCGGATTCTCCGGCAGCAGCAGCGACAGTGTCTCGGCAAGGTCGCCGACAGCCTGGTAGCTCTCTTCGAACAGCCACTCCGGTAGCCCCGCCAGCTCCGTCGCCAGTTCGCGCAGCAGGCGGCTCGGCACCAGTTGCCGGGGGCGTCCGCCCGAAAGGAAGTACACCGCCCAGGCTGCGTCGGCAGCGGGGGCCTGGCTGAAGTAGTCGCGCAGGGCTTCGAGCTTGGCGTTGCTCGAGGTGGTGGCGTCCAGGCGCAGGTAGAGTTCGGCGAAGGCCTTCATGCCGGCTCCCCGGCGCTGTCGTCCTCTTCGCCGTATTCGGTAGTGAAGCCGCGTGCATCCAGGCCTTGTTCGCACAGGTAGCGCACCAGCACGTTGACCGAGCCATGGGTGACCATCACCCGCTCGGCGCCGGTTTGTTCGATGGCCCATAACAGGCCGGGCCAGTCGGCGTGGTCGGACAGCACGAAGCCACGGTCTACGCCACGCCGCCGACGCGTACCGCGCAAGCGCATCCAGCCGCTGGCGAAGGCGTCGCGGTAGTCGCCGAAGCGGCGCATCCAACTGCTGCCGGCCGCCGAGGGCGGAGCCAGCACCAGGGCCTGGCGCAGCAGCGGGTCGTTGCGTGGGATATCGCCGACATAGCGGGTGGCCGCAAGCGCCACCCCGGCCTCGCGATACACCCGGTTCAGGGGCTCGACCGCGCCATGCACCAGGATCGGCCCGATCGCTTCGTCAAGACCATGCAGGATGCGTTGGGCCTTGCCGAAGGCATAGCAGAACAACACGCTGGCCTTGCCCAACGCGCAATTCTCGCGCCACCAGTCGTTCACTTCGGCCAGCACCTGGGCCTGGGCTGGCCAGCGGTAGATCGGCAGGCCAAAGGTGGACTCGGTGATGAAGGTATGGCAACGCACCGGCTCGAACGGCGCGCAGGTGCCATCGGCTTCGACCTTGTAGTCGCCCGAGGCGACCCACACCTGGCCCTGGTACTCCAGGCGCACCTGCGCCGAGCCGAGCACATGCCCCGCCGGGTGCAGGCTCAAGGTGACGCCATGGTGCAGCAGGCGTTCGCCGTAGGGCAGGGTTTGCAGGTTGATGTCCTGGCCCAGGCGACTGCGCAATACCCCCGCGCCGGGCTCGGCGGTGAGGTAGTGGTTATTGCCGCCGCGCGCATGGTCGCCATGGCCATGGGTGATGACCGCGCGGTCCACCGGGCGCCAGGGGTCGATGTAGAAATCCCCCGGCGGGCAGTACAGGCCTTCGGGGCGGGCGATCACGAGGTCCATGAGGGTGGCGCTGCTTGAAGGGGTTACAAGGTAGGAGCGCGGGGTGGCGGGGGAAGTTCGGATGGGTTGCTGACGTGACAGAGAAGCCATCACTGCTGATGGCTTCTCTGTTTGATGTTGCTTACTTACCTGGCACCAAGGTCAAGCGCTGGCTGCCGTAGGCCCTCGAGAAGTTCTGTTGTTGCACCGGCAAGCTCATGAAGCTGCCCTTGAACCAGGCATCGAGCCCATCGCGATGATGACGGCTGGCCGGGTTGCCGGACTGGCCGTTGCTGGTCAGCACCTGCAAAGGCTCGACCTGGCCGAAATCGACGACCATGCGCGCCGAGGCCGGCAGGCTGGTGTCGAAATTGCTGCCCCAGGCGTAGGGGGTCAGGCCCAGGGTGCTGAAGTCGCCAGCGGCAGCCTGTGGCGCGCGGCTGAGGTTGTCGCCCAGGCCGAAGTAGGCCGGGGCCGGCCAGCGGTACTGGTGCAGCTTGCCCCACTGCCAGGCGCGGCGGTCGCTGCCCAGTTGGGCGATGCCGGCGTCCACCGCGCCGGCCAGGCTGCGGGCGAGGATGGTGGGTTTGTCTTCCTTCTGCGACGTGGTGCGGTCGTCCCAGAACGGGCTGTCCTCGCGGCCGAGCAGGTGGTCGGCCTGGGCCGAGTAGGAAAGCCGCGCGTTGCTGACGAAGGCCTGCCAAGCCGGGCTGGATTCCGGGCCTAGCTCGTCGAGGAAGGTTTGCCGCGTCACTTCCTGAAGGAACAGCTCATACAGCGCGGCATCTGCCGACACCGGGCTCAGGCGGCCATCGAATGCCTTGAGCCGGGCCAGCGCCTCGCGGGCCTTGTCGCGCTGGGGCGCGGGCAGGGCATCGATGGCCTGCTTGAGCGGCTGGCTCATGCCTGGGGCATCGAACATCTGCTTGACCTTGTCCGCCAGCAGGGTGGTCGGGTCGTTCTGCATGGCCATCAGGCTGCGGGCGTCGTGACGACCGTTGCCGGCCAGCTGGGCCAGGCGCTCGGCGCGTTCGGGGTAGTACCAAGTGCTGGACAACTGCATGCCGTAGCCCTTGGGCTGGCTGCGCTGGTTGGCGTGGCCGATCCAGCCGCTGGGCGGGTCCTGGTCGTAGGGGTGGAGCATCCCGTCGGCATAGCCGTCCCAGTCGTAGCGGCCTTCCCAGCCCGGCGAGGGCAGCAGCCCCAGGCCGTCGCGGCGGTTGGGGTAGCGGCCGCTGACTTGCCAGCCGATGTGCTCGGGCTCGGCGAACACGAAGTTCAGGGCGGCGGCGCCGACTTCGCGGGTGCTGTCGAAGGCGCGCTCGACATTCGGCGCGCGAGTCAAGTCGAACAGCGCGTCGAGGCTCTTGTCGCCCTTGAGCTGCGGCAGTTGCAGGGCCAGGCCATAGCCATTGCCCGGCTGGCCGAGCAGGGTGCCGTGGCGGGTGTCGTACAGCACCTCGCGCTGCGGGCGCTGGCCACGGATGAAGAAGGTTTCGCTGCGCGAGCCTGCCGGCAGCCACTTGCCGTCGGCCAGGTAGGTCAGCTGGCTGCCCTGGCGGCGTAGTTGTTCCAGGTACAGGTCCTGGTTGTCGGCCATCACCGCGCTGCTGCTCCAGGCCAGCTTGCCGTTGTAGCCCGCCAGCACGATGGGCAGGCCCGGCAGCGACAGGCCGGCGACCTGGTACTTGGTCGTGTGTATCTGCACCGGCACCAGGGCCCAGGCTGCGCGGCTGTCGCTGGCTAGCAGGCTCTTGCCGCTGCGGCTGCGTTGTGGGCCAAGGGCGACGTTGGCCGAGCCAGGGCTGCCGAGCAGGCCCAGCTCGGCGAGCTTCTGGCTGGCGGCAGCCAAGGGCGCGAGGCCAGGCAACTGGGTGGCCAGGTTGATACCGCGCAGTTTCTCGGCCTCGCCTTCGGCCAGCGGCTCATCCGGTGCGCCAGGTAGCAGCCAGGCCAGCTTGTCGCTGCCGACCTGCTGCGCCAGGGTCAGCGCAGCCAGTTCTTCTTGCAGGTTTACCGACTGGCTGAAGGCGTACAGGCTGAACACCAGCGCTGAGTCCTCGGGCTTCCAGTACTCCGGGCGATAGCTGCTGCGGGCCAGCTCGCCCGGCAGCTTGTCGCGGTAGCGGAACAGGTAGGCGTTGACCCCGCGGGCATATACCTCGAGGAAGCGCTTCATGCGCGGCGAGGCGTCGGCGTACTGCTGGGCGGCGGTCTGCTTGAGGTTGGCCGCGCGCATCAGCCGGTCGATGTCCAGCGCCTCGGGGCCGGCCAGTTCGGCCAGTCGGCCTTGGGCCAGCAGCCGCATGGCGAGCATCTGTTCGAGACGATCGCCCGCGTGCACGTAGCCGAGGCTGAACAGCGCGTCATGGAAGCTGCTGCTCTCGATCAGCGGGGCACCCATCGCATTGCGCCGCACCGACACGTTCTGCGCCAGGCCTTTCAGCGGCTGCACGCCGGTGGTCGGCGGCACGCTGTCCTGAAAGCCCCCCACCTGGCAGCCGGCAAGCCCGAGCAGGCCTAGCAGCACGGCGGTGGTGCCGAACTTGGGGCGGAAGGGAGGAAGGACGTGGGCGGCCATGGAGAGGCTCCTGCGAGGCGTGGCGAGGGTGGCAAAGGCGCTAAGGTAGTGAGCGCGCGCGAGCGGCGCAAGTGCGAGGGACAGGCTGCAAGAAGAGGCGTGCGCATTCTTGCAGCTGGCAGGCTAAGGCGGGGTCAGGCGCCGTGGCACTTCTTGAACTTCTTGTCGCTGCCGCACGGGCAAGGGTCGTTGCGGCCGACGTCCTTCAGGGCGTTGCGCACCGGCTCCTGGTGGCCGTGGTTGCAGTGCGGGCCGTGCACATGGCCGTGATCGTGGTGGTGGTCATGATCGTGGTTGCAGTCGGGGCCATGGACATGGGGTTGCTGGGTCATTACGGGTTACTCCGGTTGAAGATCGCCGCGCATTATCTCACCACTGCGCGACAAGTGCAGTGCCTGATGGAAGAGCAACCCGGTGTTCAGGTCGCCCTGCAACTGGTAACGCAACGGCTCGCCGCTGCGCAGCAGCTTGGCCAGGGGCTTGAGTTGGCTCCACAGGTTGGTGCGAGTGGTGATCTTGAAAGTGCGTTGGGCATGCCCACCCACGCTGCGCCAGAGGCTTGTCTCGTCTTCTGCCAGCAACAGGTCGTTGAGCCGCACGCGGTAGGCCAGGTTGCGGATGAACAGGCGGCTGTCGTTGGGGTTGTCGACGCGCAGGTGCAGCACGAACTCTTGCTGGTGCAGGCGCGCCTTGACCGTTTCTATCCGTACCAGATGTACCTGCGGGGCTTGCCATTCGGCGCCACCCCAGCCTACGCAGCCTGCCAGCAACGACAGGGTGATGCCGAGCAGGAACAGGCGGGCCAGGGCAGTCATGTTCAGTTACCGATATAACTGGCGCAGCATTTCTTGAATTTCTGCCCGCTGGCGCAAGGGCAGGGGTCGTTGCGCCCGGCCCTCAGGCCCACTGTCGGGTCGATGAAGTACCAGCGCTGCTGGTGCTGGACGAATGCCGAACGCTCGCGGTGCTGGTGGTCGCCTTGCAGGTCGTGCCAGCGCGCGGTGAAGGTGACGAAGGCGTGTTCAGGCTGCCCGCCGAACACTTCGGCGCTTTCCACTTCCAGGCCCAGCCAGGTGCTGCCGGCACTCCAGGCCTGGATGCCGGCGCGATCCAGGTCGCCCTGCTGGGCCGGCAGGGTGGTCGCCACCAGGTAGTCCACCAGGCCCAGCACGTAGGCGCTGTAGCGCGAACGCATCAAGGCTTGCGCATCCGGTGCCGGGGTGCCGGCGTGATAATGCCCGCAGCAGGCGTCGAGCAGGTTGCCGCTGCCGCAGGGGCAGACCGAGACACTCATGTAGTCACCACCAATACTTGCCGAAGTTTTCCGGGTTGGCCCAGAACTTAGCGTTGAGCCAGTCAGGCACTTGCTTGTAATCATGTAGATCATAGGTGAACAGGCTCAGCACCTGCTCGTCGCGGCGGAATTTCTCGCTGGCCGACAGCGCCAGGGCGAAGAAGTCGGTGTCCCTCCAGCCACAGGCGCCGAGGTCCGCCAGTACCGCGACCCTATTGGCATTGAGATTGCGAATGCCGCCCAGCAGTTCCAGCCCGCCGCGCTTGGGCAGGTGCTCCAGGCAATCCACCAGCACCGCCAGGTCGAAGCGCTGGGCGGCCAGGGCTGTCGGTAGCGGGCCGGGAGTGGCGACTTCGATGGTGGTGCCGGGGTGCGCCTCGGCGAAGGCGTCCAGCGCCGGGAAGCGCGAACCCACCAATAGCAGGCGCTGCGGCGCGAAGCGTTCGAGCAGCGCGGCCAGGGCCTGTTGTGGGGTGCGTTGGGAAAAACCGTCGCTCATTGCCAATCCTCGTTCAAGTCGCTCAAGGCTAGCGTTTCCAGCGCTGCGGGCAAAGGGGCACAACGCCACTGGGGTGGCTTATTGCTGGCAGATTGGGAATACGCAGTCTTTACTCCCAAGGCATCGGTTTTGCACCGATCCCCCAAGGAGAAGCAACGAAATGAGCATAGTACGCACAGCGATACCCCTGGTACTGCTCACCAGTGTGTTGACTGGTTGTGCAGGTTTGCAGAAAACCGACTGGCCGAAGTGTGCTGCCGTCGGGGGCGTGGGCGGCGCGGCCCTGGGCGCCATCGAGAGCTCCAGCTGGGCCGGTTGGGGCGCGCTGCTCGGCGGCGGCCTGGCAGCTGGCTACTGCTGGGCCAACGGTGACGGCGACGAGGATGGCGATGGCGTGCCGGACAGCCGCGACAAGTGCCCCGGCACCCCGCGTGGGGTGCAGGTCGATGCCAATGGCTGCCCGCCTGAGCCGGTCGCGGTGGTCGAGGAAGTGGTGGTGGTCGAGAAGGAAGAAGTCATCATCATTCGTGACGTGCACTTCGAATTCGACTCGGCACGCCTGACCGCTGCCGACAAGGAACGCCTCAATACCATCGCCACGCGCCTGAAGCAGGAAGCGCCGAGTGCCCGCCTGAGTGTCACCGGGCATACCGACAGCGTCGGCTCCGACAGCTACAACCAGAAGCTCTCCGAGCGCCGCGCGCAATCGGTGACCGAGTACCTGGTTGGCAGTGGTGTCCCACGCAACAGCTTCGTTTCGGTGGTAGGCGCCGGTGAAACCCAGCCCGAGGCCGACAATGCCACGGCCGAAGGGCGTGCCGCGAACCGCCGCACGGAGATCAAGATCCAGCGTTGAAGCCGTGTGCCCACGCCTTGAGAAGTGACGTGGGCGCGTCTTTACTCCTGTGTGACCGGTAGTGGCCGGTGACACAGGAGCATTCACCATGAGTGTTATGTCCAAGACCGCGCTGCCGTTGCTGATGGCCTCGAGCCTGCTGGCCGGCTGCGCCACCCACAGTGACGGTAGCGCGCCGCTCAACCAACGTACCTGGCCCATTTGCAGCCTGCTCGGCGGCCTGGTCGGGGGTGGCCTTGGCGCGATCGAGAGTTCCAGCTGGGCCGCCGGGGGCGGTTTGGCCGGCGCCATTGCCGGTGGGTTGATCTGCTACGCCCAGGATGGCGACGAAGATGAGGACGGTGTCTTCGACCGTCGCGACCGTTGCCCCGATACGCCCAAAGGCACGGCGGTGAACCACATGGGCTGCCCGCTGCCGCAGTACCCTGCCTCCACGCCGAAAACCGAGACGGCGCCTGCAACGCCTGAAGTGATAACCCTCGACGACCAAGGCCAGGTGTTGTTTGCCTTCGACTCGGCAGCGCTTTCCACCGCGGCGCAGCAGCGCCTGCAAGGCTTGCTGCCCAAGCTCGGCGACCCGGCGGTTACGGCGGTGAAAGTAGTCGGGCATACCGATAGCGTCGGCTCCGATGCCTACAACCAGGGGCTCTCCGAACGTCGCGCCGCCAGCGTCGCGCAGTACCTGATCGGCCAGGGCCTGGCGCCGAGCAAGGTGACCAGCCAGGGCAAGGGAGAAAGCGAGCCGGTGGCCGACAACGACACCGACCCGGGGCGGGCGCAGAACCGACGGGTGGAGCTGCACCTGAACTGACCCCTCTGGCGCGCGCCTTGGCACCGCGTTACTGTTGCCTGCGCGGCTCGCTCGAACGGGCCGCCACAACATAACAATAGAAGTCGGGGGCGGGGTATGAAGTTCATCCTGGGCCTGGGCAAGGTCCTGACGGTGGTTTTCTGGGGGGTGGTGCTGTTCAACCTGTTGATGCCGCAGCCACTGCCGTTGAACCTGCTGATCAATGCAGCAGGCATTCTGTTGCTGACGTTGCATGTGCTGGAAGTGCTGTTCTTCAACGCTAGTCTGCGCGGGCGTAGCCACCGCTGGTTCGACCGCTTGCAGATCCTGCTGACCGGCATCTTCCATGTCATGTCCATCCCCCGGCCACAGGAGCCCCCACGCAATGCGTAAATTGATGTTGCTGGCCGCGTTGGCCACGCCCTTGGCCCAGGCCGAAAGCCTGGACGTCGCCGCTCACTCGATGGTGCGCCTGCCTAACAAGTCGGCCAGCGTGCACCTGGAGCGCCTGCAGGTGGCGGAGTCGGCGACCTTGCTGCTGCCCGCCAGCCTCACCGAACTGAAGATCGACCAACTGGAGCTTGGGCGCGATGCGCGCATAGCCATTGCCCCGGCCGACAGTACTCTCAGCATCCAGGCAGGCTACGCCGTACTCGCGCCCGGCAGCCAGATCAGCGCACCGGGCTCGGCGGGCACCTACCAGCGCGCGGCCAGGCCGGGTCGTAACCTCGACCTGCAATTGCAGGCGTTGCAGGCCGACCAAGTGTCTATTGACGCCCGCGGTGGTGCCGGTGCACCGGGTTACGCCGGGCTAGACGGCGCCAATGGCAAGCCGGGCGGCTGCACCTGGGGGCAGGCCAGCCGTGGCTTCAACGGCGACAACGGTGGCGATGGCCACGACGGCGCAGCAGGCGGGCGCATTCGCCTGGCCGTGCCGGGCGATTTCCCGCAGGAGCGCATTCATGTGCGTGTGGAAGGCGGTGCGCCGGGCAAGCCGGGCGAAGCCGGCAAGGCAGGGCAGGGCGGTGCCAGCAAAGGCTGCCTGGTGTACCGCACCGATGCAGGCGACAAGGGCCGCGATGGCCTGCCAGGGCAGGCAGGTGCGGCGGGTGAATTGATCCTGCGTCAGCTGTGACGGCTCGGCCTCTTCGCGGGTGGTCCTGCGAAGAGGTCGTTGTCGCTTGCTCAGAGCGCAAGGCGTGAGCTGGCCACCGCTACCACGGCGATCCCCAGCAGCAGGTTGATGCCAACCATGCGGCGAATCTTGCCGAGCACGGCGGCGCCAGTGGGCCAGTCCTCGGCCTGCACCGCCGCCTTCAGCTCAGGCAACAGCAACGCCTGGATGCGCATGAACAGCGCGAACATCACGATGCCGCCGCCCATCATCACCTGAATGTAGCGTGGCGCGGTCTCGAAGCCGTTGAAGCGCATGTGCAACATCCCGATACCACTTATCGCCAGAATGGCCACGGCCAACCAGACCCATCCGAAGAAGCGTCGGAAAACTTCCACCCACAAACGCAGCCGCGCAGGCCCCTCCAGCGCTGCGACCGCCGCTGGCCGCAGTACGAGCCAGGCGAAGAACATACCGCCGACCCAAACCAGGGCCGCCAGGACATGCAGTGTGTAGGGCAGGGCAAAGGCGAGCATCGGGATCTCCATGCGGCACAAAGGGCAATAGCGGGGTATGATAGCCGCCCCATGCGAAACACTGAAAATATATCCAGCCCTTCGGGCGCCTGCAGACCATGATCAGCAACGAACTCAAAGCCACCATCCAGGGCGCCTACTCGCGTTTTCTCGAAGCCAAGAGCCTCAAGCCGCGTTACGGTCAGCGCCTGATGATCGCCGAAGTGGCCAAGGTGCTCGGCGACATCGCCTGCGACGACGACGGACGCCGCGCTGGCGAGCCTGCCGTGGTTGCGGTGGAGGCCGGAACCGGTACCGGCAAGACCGTCGCCTACAGCCTGGCCGCGATTCCCGCCGCCAAGGCCGCAGGCAAGCGCCTGGTGATCGCCACCGCCACCGTGGCGCTGCAGGAGCAGATCGTCTTCAAGGACCTGCCCGACCTGATGCGCAACAGCGGCCTGAACTTCAGCTTCGCCCTGGCCAAGGGCCGGGGCCGCTACCTGTGCCTGTCCAAGCTCGACGTACTGCTGCAGGAAGGCCATGCCCAGTCGGCCACCGCCCAGCTGTTCGAGGAAGAAGGCTTTCGCATCGAGGTGGACGAGCGCAGCCAGAAGCTGTTCAACAGCATGATCGAGAAGCTGGCCGGCAACCGCTGGGACGGTGACCGCGACAGCTGGCCCGAGGCCCTGGAAGACCAGGACTGGGCGCGCCTGACCACCGACCACGGCCAGTGCACCGGCCGGCACTGCCCGAACTTCCAGCAATGCGTGTTCTACAAGGCGCGCGAAGGCATGGGCAAGGTCGACGTCATCGTCACCAACCACGATATGGTCCTGGCCGACCTGGCCCTGGGCGGCGGCGCGGTGCTGCCCGACCCGCGCGACACCCTCTACGTGTTCGACGAGGGCCACCACCTGCCGGACAAGGCCATCGGCCACTTCGCTCACTATTCACGCCTGCGCTCCACCGCCGAGTGGTTGGAGCAGACCGCCAAGAACCTCACCAAACTGCTGGCCCAGCACCCGCTGCCGGGCGATCTGGGGCGGCTGATCGAGCAGGTGCCGGAGCTGGCGCGCGAGGTGCGCACCCAGCAGCAGTTCATGTTCACCCTTTGCGAGCAGGTCGCCGACTTCCGCCCCGGCGAGGACATGGAAGGCCGCGACCGGCCCCGCTACCGCTTCGAAGGCGGCGTGGTGCCGGAGCAGATCCGCGAAGTCGGTATCGAGCTGAAAAAAGGCTTCGGCCGCCTGAACGACCTGTTCACCCGCCTGGCCGATCTGCTCAAGGAAGGCATGGATGGCGAGACCAGCATCGGTATCGCCAGTCACCAGGCCGAGGAGTGGTACCCGCTGTTCGGCAGCCTGGTGACCCGCGCCCAGGGCAACTGGGAGCTGTGGACCGCTTTCACCGCCGAAGACCCGCAGGACAGCCCGCCCATGGCACGCTGGCTGACCCTGGCCGAAAGCGGTGCGCTGTTCGATATCGAAGTCAATGCCAGCCCCATCCTGGCCGCCGAAATGCTGCGCCGCAGCCTGTGGAACGTCGCCCATGGCGCCCTGGTGACCTCCGCTACCCTCACCGCGCTGGGCAAGTTCGACCGCTTCCGCATGCGCTCGGGCCTGCCGCGCGATGCAGTGACCTGCGTGGTGCCCAGCCCGTTCGTCCATGGTGATGCCGGCCTGTTGCGAGTGCCAGACCTGGGCGCCGACCCGCGCGACGTGCCGGGTCATACCGCCTCTATCGTTCGCGCGCTCCCCGATATCCTGGAGGATGCGCGCGGCTCGCTGGTGTTGTTCTCGTCGCGCAAGCAGATGCAGGACGTGTTCGACGGCCTGGACCGTGACTGGCGCAAGCTGGTGCTGATCCAGGGCAACCTCTCCAAACAGGAAACCCTGAACAAGCACAAAGCCCGGGTCGACGATGGCCAGCACAGCGTGCTGTTCGGCCTGGCGAGCTTTTCCGAGGGCGTCGACCTGCCTGGCGCCTACTGCGAGCACGTGGTCATCGCCAAGATTCCTTTCGCTGTGCCGGATGACCCGGTCGAAGCAGCCCTGGCCGAATGGATCGAAGCACGGGGCGGCAACCCGTTCATGGAAATCGCCGTGCCCGACGCCTCGCTGCGCCTGATCCAGGCCTGCGGTCGGCTGCTGCGCACCGAGCAGGACCGTGGCGTCATCACTTTGCTTGACCGACGCCTGGTCACCCAGCGTTATGGCAAGGCTATTCTCAACGCGCTGCCGCCGTTCCGCCGCGAGATCGAATGAACACCGGCGCACGACGCGCCGGTGCAGTTGTCCATACTCGGTCCTGAAGGCCTGGAAGGAGATACCCGCCTTATGTTCCGCCGCACCCTGCCAGTCCTTGCCGCGCTGCTGTTCTGCCCTCCACTGCTGGCCGGGCAACAGACGCTGTTCAGCTTCGTGCGCCCCGCTTCGGTGGTCAACGTGGCCACCGAAGGCGCCGACATGCCGCAATACAATGCGGAGCAGACAGCGCAAGGCGAGGTGCTCAGGCGCGTGGTGTTCAACCCCGTGGCGCGGCCGACCCTGCGCCTGAGCCCGCAGAGCGGCGCTTGGGACTGGTCCGCCGCGCAGTTCCTTACCTTGCGCCTGCAAAGCGCCATGGACTGGGCGCTGACCGTCGATGTGACGGTGCAGGGCAGTGATGGCCGCACCCTCACCAGTCGCATCGACCTGCCGGCAGGGCCTGCGCAAACCGTGATGGTGCCGCTCAAGGCCAGCTCTCCCCTGAGCCAAGGCATGCGCGCAGGGCCTCCCATGCCGTGGGTCTTCGAAGGCCAGCGACTGTTGCTGGGCAGCAGCAGTGGCGAGCTCGACCTCAGTCAGGTCACCTCGGTCAGCTTGAGTATCCCGGCGCCAAAGGTGGCGCAGAACCTGCTGATCGAAAAAGTCGGCATCCAGGATGACGACCTGGCGCTCAAGGCTGCATACAACGGGTTGATCGACGGCTATGGGCAGTCCACCCGTGGGCAATGGCCGGAAAAGATCGTCCAGGACGAACAGCTCAAGCTCGCTGCCGACCGTGAACGCCAGCAACTGAAGGGATGGCTCGCCGAGCGCGAGAAGCAACCACTGGACCCCTACGGCGGGCTGCTGGCCGGGCCTGCATTCGAGGCCAAGGGCTTTTTCCGCACCGAGAAACGTGATAGCCGCTGGTACCTGGTGACCCCCGATGGCCACCCGTTCTACTCGTTGGGCGTCAATGCCGTGGCCGCCGACGCAGGGCAGACCTACGTCGAAGGCCGCGAGGCTATGTTCATGGCCTTGCCCGCCGAAGGCGATAGGCTCGCGGCCTTCTACGGCAAGGGAGATAACGACGACGGCAATGCATCGTCGCAGGGGCGTGGCTTCAAGCAGGGCCGCTGGTTCGACTTCTATGCCGCCAACCTCTTGCGCACCCATGCCTCGCCGTGCCCGGCCGATGCTGCACAGCCTTGTCCAACGGCCAGCCTGGATGCCCTGCGCTGGCAGGCCCACACCCTGGACCGCCTGCAAGCCTGGGGTTTCAACACCCTGGGCAACTGGAGCGACCCAGCCCTGGGCCAAACCCAACGCATGCCGTACACCCTGCCGCTGTCGATCGTCGGCGACTACGCCAGCATCAGCACCGGCATGGACTGGTGGGGGCGCATGCCCGACCCGTTCGACCCGCGCTTTGCCATGGCCACCGAGCGTGCCGTGGCCATCGCCGCCCGCGACCACCGGGACGATCCCTGGTTGATCGGCTATTTCGCCGACAATGAACTGGCCTGGGCGGCCCCCGGCGACGACCCCAAGGCACGCTACGGCCTGGCCTACGGCACCCTGCGCCTGACCACCGACGTACCGGCCAAGCGGGCGTTTCTCAAGCAACTGCGCGACAAGTACCGCAACCAGCAAGGCCTGTCCAAGGCTTGGGGGATCGACCTGCAAGCCTGGGAACTGATGGAAGACCCAGGTTTCGAGGCGCCGCTGCCCAACCCCGAGCACCCGGAAATCGAACGTGACTACCAGTATTTCCAGCAGGTGTTCGCCGAGACCTATTTCAAGACCATCGACGATGCGCTCGCATGGCATGCCCCCAACCACCTGCTGCTGGGCGGCCGATATGCCGTGAGCACGCCGGAAGCGGTAAAGGCCTGCGCCCGCTTCTGCGATGTGCTGAGCTTCAACTTCTATACCTTGACGCCCGAGGATGGCTACGACTTCGCCCGCCTGGCCGAGCTGGACAAGCCGGTGCTGGTATCGGAGTTCCAGTTCGGCTCCCGCGATCGCGGGCCGTTCTGGCCGGGGCCGCTGGAGGTTGCCCGGGAAGAAGACCGCGGGCCCGCCTACGGCAACTTCCTCAAGGCGGCCCTGGCCCAGCCGACGATCGTCGGCGCGCACTGGTTCCAGTACCTCGACCAGCCCGCCAGCGGGCGCCTGCTCGATGGTGAGAACGGGCACCTGGGGTTGGTTGCCATCACCGATGTGGCCTACCCGGGTTTCGTCGAAGCGGTACGCAAGAGCAACCAGCTGTTGCTTGAACAACTGCGCAAAGGCTTGGAAAAAACCTCCCCATAGCATAGGGCCGAACGGTCGTGGCGTTACGGAACTTTTTCATGCGACCACCCGGCCCTATCCGGTTTGCAAAACCATCAACTACTGAAACAATGCACCACTTTGTGAGTAGGTCGTGCGGGGAGCAGACGGGTGCAGATCCAGGGTCACTATGAGCTGAAGTTCGAGGCGGTGCGCGATGCCTTCGCCGCGTTGTTCGAGGACCCCCAGGAGCGTGGCGCAGCGCTGTGCATCCAGGTGGGTGGCGAAACCGTCATCGACCTATGGGCCGGCAGCGCCGACAAGGACGGCCAACAGGCCTGGCACAGCGACACCATCGCCAACCTGTTCTCGTGCACCAAGCCCTTCGCTGCCGTCACCGCCCTGCAACTGGTGGATGAGGGCAAGCTGGCCTTGGATGCAGCCGTGGTGCGCTACTGGCCGGAATTCGCCCAGGCCGGTAAGGAGCACGTCACCCTGCGTCAGCTGCTCAGTCACCGGGCCGGGCTGCCGGCGATCAGGGCGTTGCTGCCGGCAGAGGCGCTGTATGACTGGCAGGCCATGGTCGATGCCCTGGCCGCTGAAGCGCCGTGGTGGACACCCGGCACCGAACACGGTTACGCGGCCATCACCTATGGCTGGTTGATTGGCGAGTTGATCCGGCGTGTCGATGGCCGCGGCCCTGGCGAGTCGATCGTCGCGCGCACGGCCAAGCCCCTGGGGCTGGATTTCCATATCGGCCTGGCCGACGAAGAATTCCACCGCGTGGCGCACATTGCCCGTGGCAAGGGCAACGCAGGCGATGCCGCGGCCCAGCGCCTGTTGCAAGTGACCATGCGGGAACCCCAGGCATTGTCTACCCGCGCCTTCACCAACCCGCCGGCGATCCTGACCAGCACCAACAAGCCCGAATGGCGGCGCATGCAGCAACCGGCCGCCAATGGCCACGGCAACGCGCGCAGTCTGGCCGGTTTCTACGCGGGCCTGCTGGATGGCAATTTGCTGGAGTCCGAACTGCTCGATGAGCTGACCCGCGAGCACAGCCTCGGCCAGGACCGCACCCTGCTGACCCAGACCCGATTCGGCCTGGGCTGCATGCTCGACCAAGCACAGGTCGCCAATGCCACTTTCGGGCTGGGCGCGAGGGCGTTCGGGCACCCGGGGGCGGGCGGCTCGGTCGGTTTTGCCGATCCGGAATATGATGTGGCCTTTGGCTTCGTTACCAATACCTTGGGGCCCTACGTCTTGATGGACCCCCGTGCGCAGAAGCTGGTGCGGGTACTCGGTACCTGCCTTTGATCGGGTAATGCGGGTATTGCCCGGCCCCTTTGACTATCCTCAATGCCAACGCCTGGCGTGTATGGGCAAATTTTCCTTTTAATTCATGGTGTATCGCTCATGTCTTCACAAAAAACCTTAGCACTCGCGTTGTGCCTGGCCATGACAGGCTGCGCCAGCCATTCTCAGGATGCTTCGAAGGAGGCCAGCCGCAGCTGGTGGCCCTTTGGCTCGGACAAGGTGGCCGAGCAGGAAGTGAAGGAAGCCGTCACCGAGAAGGTGGCCCAGGCCGATGCCAAGTCCGAGAGCGGCAGCCGCTGGTGGTGGCCGTTCGGTGAGACAGAGAAGAAGGCCGAGGCACCTGCCGTGCCGAAGATCGACCAGAAAGCCACCCAAGCCTGGTTGGACCAGTACGAGCCGAAGCTGCGTGAAGCCATCAAGGACACCAAGTTCGAGCTCGAGCGCCGTGACAACGTGCTGGCTGTCACCATCCCGGTGGACGGTGCCTACAATCCGGATCGTCCGAACATGCTGCTGCCGGTGAGCCTGGGGCCGATCACCCGTGTCGCCAAGATCGTCGAGGTAGACCCTAAGACCGCCGTATTGGTGCTGGGCCACGCCGACAGCACGGGCGCTGCCGCCGCCAACCAGAAGTTGAGCCTGGAGCGCGCCGCCTCGGTTTCGGCGATTTTCCGCCTCAGCGGTCTGCAACGTGACCGCCTGACCCTCAAGGGCATGGGCTCGGTAATGCCGCGCGCCGCCAATGACAGCAATGAAGGCCGTGCCCTGAACCGCCGTGTTGAACTGCTGCTGACCCCGCAGGACACCATGGTCGCGTTGTTGGCCAAGTATCAACAGGCCGCGCCAGTCCCAGCACCGATGGTTGCGGTGCAGGATGCCAAGGCGCCGGCTGCCAAGGCCGATGTGAAGCCGACTGCCAAGCCTCCGGTCAAGCAAGCGGCGAAGAAGCCGGCAGCCAAGGCACCGGCCAAGGCCGCCACGGCGAAGAAAGCGACCCCAGCCAAACCGGCGGCGAAGAAACCCGCAGCCGACAAGAAGGTCGCCGCCAATACCCCGGCGAAGACCAACTGATCATCAAGGACACGCTGCGATGACCCAATCCCTGGCCGATATGCGCCGTGACTACACCCGCGATGGGCTCGCCGAAGCGCAGGCGCCCGCCGAGCCGTTCGCATTGTTCCACCAGTGGTTTGGCGACGCGGTAAAGACCGAGCAGCCACCGGTCGAGGCCAATGCCCTGACCCTCGCTACCGTCGACGGCGAGGGACGCCCGCATTGCCGGGTGTTGTTGCTCAAAGGTTTGGATGAGCGTGGTTTCACCTTCTTCACCAATTACCAAAGCGCCAAGGGCCAGCAGTTGCTGGCCAACCCCTTCGCGGCCATGACCTTCTTCTGGCCGACGCTGGAGCGCCAGGTACGTATCGAAGGCCGTGTGGAAAAGGTGTCGGCCAAGGAGTCGGACGATTACTACCAGGTGCGCCCACTGGGCAGCCGCCTGGGGGCCTGGGCTTCGCCGCAGAGCCAGGTGATCGCTGATCGTGCCGAACTGGAAGGGCTGCTCAAGGCGACGGAGGCGCGCTTCAGCGACTCGCAGCCGCATTGCCCTGAGCACTGGGGTGGGTATCGCTTGCTGCCCGAGCGCATCGAGTTCTGGCAGGGGCGCTCCAGCCGCCTGCACGACCGCTTGAACTACCGCCTGGTCGACGGGCAGTGGCTGCGCGAGCGACTGGCGCCTTGAGCGCACAATGCCGCTGCCTGTAGATGGCAGCGGCATCTTTTCAGGGCAACGCCCGAACGGGGGCTCTCTGTACCCCGGCTGAATGAAAACAATTTTATAACGTGTGTATCGTGACACTCGTCGTTGCGCGGAGTCTAATGGACACCTGTCTTATGGAGATTCATCTCATGCGTAAATCCGTTTTGCTGGTGGCGAGTTTCACCACCTTTTCGCTGCTGCTCGGCGGTTGTGCCTCCAACCTGACCGGCGACAGCTATTCCCGTGATGAGGCCCGCCGCGTGCAAACCGTACGCATGGGTACCATCGAATCCCTTCGCCCTGTGAAGATCGAGGGCACCAAGACGCCGATCGGCGGTGGCGCTGGCGCCATTGTCGGCGGTGTGGCCGGCAGCGCTGTCGGCGGCGGCCGTGGCAGCATCGTCGCTGCGGTGATCGGTGCCTTGGCGGGCGGCTTTGCAGGTTCGGCGGCCGAAGAAGGCCTGACGCGAACCCAAGGCGTCGAAATCACCGTGCGCGAAGACGACGGCAGCATGCGTGCGTACGTGCAGCAAGTGCAGGAGAACGAAATCTTCCGTGTTGGCGAGCGCGTGCGCATCATGACTGTGGACGGCACCAGCCGCGTCACCCACTGACAGGGCGCAAAGAAAAACCCCGACCGGCAATGCCGTGTCGGGGTTTTTTTTTGCCTGTCGGTCAGTGGTTGCCGACCGCATGTTCCTTTAGATCGTCCGGTTTACGGCTGGACATTGCGGTCACTGCATAGCCGAGCAGCGCGGCGAACAACGAACCGGTGAGAATACCCATGCGGTCCATGCCTGCGTAGTCGCTGCTACCCGGTACAAACGCCAGGGAACCGACGAACAGGCTCATGGTGAAGCCGATACCGCAGAGGATCGCCACCCCCATCACCTGGCCCCAGTTGGCCCCCGCAGGCAAGGCTGCCAAACGCAGTTTGACGGCGATCCAGGTCAGTCCGAAAACCCCCACCATCTTGCCCAGCAGCAGGCCCGCAGCGATGCCCAGCGGCACCGGATGGGTGAAGCTTTCGAAGGTGACGCCGGCCAGCGAGACGCCCGCATTGGCGAACGCGAACAGCGGCAGGATGGCGTAGGCCACCCAAGGGTGCAGAGCGTGCTCCAGGGTCAGCAGCGGCGAAGCCTGCTGTTTGGACAGGGTTCTCAAGGGAATGCACAGCGCCAGGGCCACACCGGCCAGGGTCGCATGCACGCCGCTTTTTAGTACGCATACCCACAGCACCAAGCCCACCAGCAGGTACGGCGCAAGCCGCACCACGCCCAGCCGGTTCATCGCCAGCAAGGCCACCAGGCACGCGCCGGCCAGCATCAGCGCCAGGCTCGACAGGGTGCCGGAGTAGAACAGCGCGATGATGATGATCGCGCCCAGGTCGTCGATGATCGCCAGGGTCATCAGGAACAGCTTGAGCGATACCGGTACGCGCTTGCCCAGCAGTGCCAGCACGCCAAGGGCGAAGGCGATATCGGTGGCGGTAGGGATGGCCCAACCGGCCATGCTGGCGGGGTTGTCACGGTTGATGAACCAGTAGATCAGCGCAGGCACTACCATGCCTCCGACCGCTGCGGTCGCGGGCAGGATGATCTGGGAAGGCTTGGACAGGTGACCATCGACCACCTCGCGCTTGACCTCCAGGCCGATAAGCAGGAAGAACAGCGCCATCAGCCCGTCGTTGATCCACAGCAGCAGGGGCTTGGCGATCTCCAGGGCGCCGATCTGCACGGCAACGGGAACATTCAGGAAACCGGTGTAGAAGTGCGACAAGGGCGAGTTGTTGATGACCAGCGCGACCACCGCCGCAGCGATCAGCAGCAAGCCGCCGGCGGCCTCCAGTTGCAGGAAACGATTGATGAGGTTGCGCACGGGCAAGCGTCTCTCCAGTACGAATTCAGGGGAAGGGGTACACCCTAACGTGGCGGGATATTCTTTAAAACAAAAAGTATATTCTTTTTTGTTATAACTTGTTGCCTGTTTGCGTGCGGGGGTTCAGAGGGAGCTTCGGTCCAGTTTGATGAGGGTAATTCGGGGTCTGGTGTAGGTTTTTTTCAGGTGTTTGGCGAGCCGTCGCGGATTGCATCCACGAGGCTCGCCAACGATGTCTTATAGCCCGAGCATATCGCGCGCCACCGCCTCGGCGATGCGAATGCCGTCGACGCCCGCCGAGAGAATGCCGCCGGCATAACCAGCCCCTTCACCCGCTGGGAACAGCCCCTTCAGGTTGAGGCTCTGGTAGCTCGCATCCCGGGTGATGCGCAGTGGCGACGAGGTGCGCGTTTCGATGCCGGTCAGCACCGCGTCGTGCAGGTTGTAGCCCTTGATCTGGCGGTCGAAGGCCGGCAGGGCTTCACGGATTGCCTCGATGGCGAAGTCCGGCAGGCTCGGTGCCAGGTCGCCCAGGGTAACGCCCGGCTTGTAGGATGGTTCGACGCTGCCCAGTGCGGTGGAGGGGCGTCCCGCGACGAAATCGCCCACCAGCTGCGCCGGCGCCTGGTAGTTGCTGCCGCCCATCACATAGGCATGGGCTTCCAGGCGTTCCTGCAGCTCGATGCCGGCCAGCGGGCCGCCGGGGTAGTCGCGCTCGGGGTCGATGCCCACGACGATCCCCGAGTTGGCATTGCGCTCATTACGCGAATACTGACTCATGCCATTGGTCACCACCCGACCAGGCTCGCTGGTGGCAGCCACCACGGTCCCGCCAGGGCACATGCAGAAGCTGTACACCGAGCGGCCGTTCTTGGCGTGGTGCACCAGCTTGTAGTCGGCGGCGCCGAGCTTGGGGTGGCCGGCGTACTTGCCCAGGCGCGCCTTGTCGATGAGTGACTGTGGGTGCTCGATACGAAAGCCTACCGAGAACGGCTTGGCTTCCATGAACACGCCCTTGGCGTGCAGCATGCGGAAGGTGTCGCGGGCGCTGTGGCCCAAGGCAAGCACCACGTGCCGCGAATGCAACTGTTCGCCGCTTTGCAGCACCACGCCAGTGAGTTGCTCGCCATCGAGCAGCAGGTCGGTGACCTTCTGTTCGAAGCGCACATCGCCGCCCAGTGCGATGATTTCCTCGCGCATCTTCTCGACCATGCTGGTCAAGCGGAACGTACCGATGTGCGGCTTGTTGATGTAGAGGATCTCCTCCGGTGCCCCGGCCTTGACGAACTCCTCCAGCACCTTGCGACCGTGGTGGTTCGGGTCCTTGATCTGGCTATAGAGCTTGCCATCGGAAAAGGTGCCGGCGCCGCCTTCGCCGAACTGCACGTTTGACTCGGGATTGAGCACGCTCTTGCGCCACAGGCCCCAGGTGTCCTTGGTGCGCTGGCGCACTTCCTTGCCGCGTTCGAGCACGATCGGCTTGAAGCCCATCTGCGCCAGCACCAGGCCTGCGAAGATGCCGCAAGGACCGAAGCCCACCACGATCGGACGCTCGCTCAGCCCTTCCGGAGCCTGGCCGACGAACGTGTAGCGGACATCGGGGGCGACGCCGATATTGCGGTCGTCTGCGAACGTGCGCAGCAGTTCTGCTTCGTTGCTGGTTTCGAGGTCGATGGTGTAGATGAACAGCAGTTCGCTGTTCTTCTTGCGGGCGTCGTAGCTGCGCTTGAACAGGGTGAAACCGAGCAGTTGTTCGTCAAGGATCCCCAGGCGCTGGACGATGGCCTCGCGCAGGGCTTCGTCGGTATGGTCCAGGGGCAGCTTCAGTTCGGTGATTCGTAGCATGGCAGGGTCCAGTATCCCGGCCATGGGCGGCCGGCGGCTTTACACAAACCGCCAAGTATAAGCTGTTCGCCGCCTTGACTGGCAGGTTAAACGTCGCCGACGATCAGTTGTCGCGGGCGCCGCCATAGTAGGCGCAGCCTTGCAGGGTTTGGCCAGCGATGCGCAACTCGGCGCGCAGGTGGCGGATCGAGCCGCTGTCGCGTGCGACGCAACGCTGCGGCGCCACCCACAGCTCGACGCGCTGGCCGTTGGCCTCGCTGGTGAGGCTCAGGCCGCCGCCGGGCATCTGCTCTTCCAGAAAAGGCAGCGGCAGCGGCGGCTGGCCTTCGCGGTCGATCACCATGCCCTTGCCGCTGGCCTTGACGTCCCACGTCGGCCCCTCTCCGCTGGCGCGCAGGGTCAGTTGCTTGAAGTTGGGGTCTTCGCAGGCCCGGGTCGAGGGTTCCACACGGTACAGCCGCGACACTTCGAACTGGCCATCGGTATTGGCCTGCTTGTTGCCGGTCAGGCGCCCGCGAAGGTCGGCGAACAGTTTATCGTCGGCGCCATCGGCCAGGTTGGCGGCTTCCTGCAGCACGCCGGTGCCAGCGGCATCCCGCACGATGAAATGGCGGCTCTCGCCACAGGGTTTGAACAGCAACTGGCCACCGGTGGCGCTCAGTTCACCCTGCAGGCGCGTGGTTCCGACGTTCGGGTCGCGTGGCGGCTCGCTGAACGTCTGGCAACCGGCGAACAGGGGTAGCAGGGAGGCGAGCAGCAGGGAAGGGGTGAGGCGCATCAAGGGGCTCCGGGGCGCGTGCAGGAAGTGCAGGCCACGGTACTCATGCTGGTCTGTGTGCACAAGGTGCAGCCCCTTTGCAGACATGAAAAAAGGGCCCGAAGGCCCTTTTCCCGATACCGCTGGATCAACCGCCCAGGTACGCGTCGCGCACTTTCGGGTCGGTCAGCAGCGCTTCACCGGTGCCTTGCATGACCACGCGGCCGTTTTCCAGCACGTAGGCACGGTCGGCGATCTTCAACGCCTGGTTGGCGTTCTGCTCTACCAGGAACACCGTCACGCCGTCACGGCGCAGTTGTTCGATGATGTCGAAGATCTGCTGGATGATGATAGGCGCCAGGCCTAGCGACGGCTCGTCGAGCAGCAGAAGCTTGGGCTTGCTCATCAGTGCGCGGCCGATGGCCAGCATTTGCTGCTCGCCGCCAGACATGGTGCCGCCACGCTGTACATAACGCTCTTTCAAGCGCGGGAACAGCTCCAGGACCTTGTCCAGTTGCTCCTGGTAGTCCCCCTTGTCGGTGAAGAACCCGCCCATGGCCAGGTTCTCCTCGACGGTCAGGCGGGCAAACACGCGGCGGCCTTCCGGCACCACCGCGATGCTCTTGCGCATGATGTGCGAGGAAGGCTGACCGACCAGCTCTTCACCCAGGTACTTGATGCTGCCGCTGTGCGCCTGCGGCGAGCCGCACAGGGTCATCAACAAGGTGGACTTGCCGGCGCCGTTGGCACCGATCAGGGTGACGATCTCGCCCTGGTTGATTTCCACGTTGACGCTGTGCAGCGCCTGGATCTTGCCGTAGAAGGTGGAAACGTTCTCGAACTTCAGCATTTACGCTTCCCCCAGGTAGGCCTTGATCACATCAGGGTTGTCGCGGATCTCCTCCGGCGTGCCATCGGCCAGGGGGGTGCCCTGGTTGATGACCACAATGTGGTCGGAAATGCTCATGACCAGCTTCATGTCGTGCTCGATCAGCAGCACGGTCACGTTGTGCGATTCACGCAGGTAGCTGATCAGCGCCTTGAGGTCCTCGGTTTCCTTGGGGTTCAGGCCTGCTGCTGGCTCGTCGAGCATGATGATGCGCGGTTGGGTCATCATGCAGCGGGCAATTTCCAGGCGGCGTTGCTGGCCGTAGGCCAGGGTGCCGGCGGTGCGGTTGGCGAAGTCGGTCAGTTCGACCTTCTCCAGCCAGTACTGGGCACGCTCCATCGCTTCCTTCTCGCTGCGGCGGAAGGACGGGGTCTTGAACAGGCCCGCGAAGAAGTTGGTGTTCAGGTGGCGGTGCTGGGCGATCAGCAGGTTCTCCAGCGCGGTCATTTCCTTGAACAGGCGCACGTTCTGGAAAGTCCGCACCACGCCCTTGCGGGCGATCTCGTGGCCGGCCAGGCCTTGGATCGGCTGGCCGTCGAGCAGGATAGTCCCGCCGCTAGGCTTGTAGAAGCCGGTCAGGCAGTTGAACACCGTGGTCTTGCCGGCGCCGTTCGGGCCGATCAGCGCCACTACCTGTTTTTCCTTGACGGTCAGGCCCACGCCGTTGACCGCCAACAAGCCGCCGAAGCGCATGCTAAGGCCGCTGACACTCAGAATTTCGCGGCTCATCGACGCAGCTCCATATGTGGACGTTGCATAGGCAGCAGGCCTTGCGGACGCCAGATCATCATCAACACCATCAGCGCACCGAACATCAGCATCCTGTATTCGCTGAACTCACGCATCAGCTCGGGCAGCAGGATCATCACGATGGCCGCGAGAATCACGCCCAACTGAGAGCCCATGCCGCCAAGCACGACGATGGCGAGGATGATCGCCGACTCGATGAAAGTGAACGATTCCGGAGTGACCAGGCCTTGGCGCGCGGCGAAGAAGCTACCGGCGAAACCGGCGAAGCTGGCACCCAGGGTGAAGGCCGAAAGCTTGATCACGGTGGGGTTCAGGCCCAGCGCACGGCAGGCGATCTCGTCTTCACGCAGCGCTTCCCAGGCACGTCCGATCGGCATGCGCAGCAGGCGGTTGATGACGAACAGTGCCGCCAGGGCCAGCAGCAGGGCCACCAGGTAGAGGAAGATGACCTTGTTGATCGAGTTGTATTCCAGCCCGAAGAACTCGTGGAAGGTCTGCATGCCCTCGGCGGCGCGACGTTCGAAGGTCAGGCCGAAGAAGCTTGGCTTCTCGATGTTGCTGATGCCGTTGGGGCCGCCGGTCCATTCCGTGAGGTTTCGCAGGAACAGGCGGATGATCTCGCCGAAGCCCAGGGTCACGATGGCCAGGTAGTCACCGCGCAGGCGCAGCACCGGGAAGCCCAGCAGGAAGCCGAACGTGGCAGCCATCAGACCGGCGATCGGCAGGCAGACCCAGAAGCTCCAGCCCAGGTAGTGCGAGAGCATGGCGTAGCTGTAGGCACCGACCGCGTAGAAGCCGACATAGCCCAGGTCGAGCAGGCCCGCCAGACCGACCACGATGTTCAGGCCCAGGCCCAGCAACACGTAGATCAGGATCAGGGTGGCGATGTCGACTGCGCCGCGCGAACCGAAGAACGGCCATACCAGGGCGACCACGATCAGGCCGAGGATGACCCAGCGCTGGGTCTTGGGCAGGGTCAGGAAGTTGCTGACGGATGCCGGCACCAGCTTGCGCTCGGAACGGCTGCCCATCACCGCGCTCCACTGCTTGTCGAACAGCACGCGCAGGAACATCAGCACCGAGCACACGGCGATGATGCCGATGGTGAAGGTACCTTGGCTGTGGACGATCAGGCGGATGCCATCGATGCTCAGTTTCAGGCCCAGCACCGGGAAGGCGACGGCCCAGACCAGCAAGGCGCTGAAGAACGCCTGTTTGAGATTTCTGTTCATACTTTTTCAACCTCCGGACGGCCCAGGATGCCGGTCGGCCGGAACAGCAAGACAAGAACCAACAAGCCGAATGCCACGACGTCCTTGTACTGGTCGCCGAAGATGTCGGCACCGAACGCTTCGGCTACACCCAGCACCAGGCCACCGAGCATGGCGCCCGGGATACTGCCGATGCCACCCAGTACCGCCGCGGTGAAGGCCTTCAGGCCCACCAGGAAACCGGCGTTGGGGTTGATGACTCCGTACTGCATGCTCAGCAATACGGCCGCTACGGCTGCCAGGGCTGCACCGATGACGAAGGTCAGGGCGATGATGTTGTTGGTATTGATGCCCAGCAGGTTGGCCATCTTGATGTCTTCGGCACAGGCGCGGCAGGCGCGGCCCAGGCGAGAACGGGAGATGAACAGTGTCAGGCAGGTCATGGCCACCAGGGTGACCACGAACACCAGGATCTGCATGTAGGAAACCAGTACTTCCTCCGCGCCACCTGGGCCGAAGGAGAAGGAGCCGGGGATCAGGTTGGGGATGGACTTGTCCTTGGAATCCTGCGAGAGCAGCACGGTGTTCTGCAGGAAGATCGACATGCCGATGGCGGAAATCAGCGGGATCAGGCGGTTGCTGTTACGCAGCGGCCGGTAGGCGACCCGTTCGATGCTGTAGCCATAGGCACTGGTGACGAAGATCGTCGCGACGAAGGCCACGGTCATCAGGATCGGCAACGAATGGATACCCATCATGGCCAGCGCAGCAAGGGCGATGAAGGCCACGTAGGAACCGATCATGTACACCTCGCCGTGGGCGAAGTTGATCATGCCGATGATGCCGTACACCATCGTGTAGCCAATGGCGATCAAGGCGTAGGTACTGCCGATGGTCAATCCGTTAACCAGTTGTTGTAGGAAATGGTAGATCTCAGGCATTACAGCGCTCCTAAAAACCTGATTTGCATTTCTCTGGCGGGGGGTGACCCCGGCCCTTGTTCTCGTGGTCTTCGCCACGTGATCGTTGTTGGGCTCTACCAGGAAACCGCGGGTGACGGTTTTAAGATTTTCAGGTAGACCGGCCCCCGGATCGCGGGAATCAGGTCCATGAACCTCGTAAAACAAAGCCCACTGCTCGCACAGTGGGCTTCTCGGTCAGCTATTAGTCACGCAGTTACTGAGGGGAGACTTCGGTTTTCGGCTTGCCGAAGTGCCATTCGTAGACAACGAACTTGAAGTCTTTCAGGTCACCTTTCTCGTCGTAGGACAGGGTGCCGGTCGGGGTCTTGAAGGAGCCGGCGTGGATGGCCTCGGCCACCTTGTCGGTGTCTTCGGACTTGGCTGCCTTGATACCTTCGGCGATCAGCTCGACAGCCGAGTAGGCCGGGAACACGAACGGACCGCTCGGGTCTTTGCCGTCAGCCTTGATGGCGTCGACGATGGCCTTGTTCGCAGGGTCTGTGTCGAAAGACTTCGGCAGGGTGACCAGCAGGCCTTCGGAGGCGCCCTGGGCGATCTGCGAGATGGAGTCGTTACCCACGCCTTCCGGGCCCATGAACTTGGCTTTCAGGCCTTTTTCCTGCGATTGGCGCAGGATCAGGCCCAGCTCTGGGTGGTAGCCGCCGTAGTAGACGAAGTCGACGTTGTTCTGCTTGAGCTTCTGGATGACCGAGGAGAAGTCCTTGTCACCGGCGTTCAGGCCTTCGAACACGGCAACCTTGGTGCCTTTGGCCTCGAGGGTCTGCTTGACCGCGGTGGCGATGCCTTCACCGTACTGCTGCTTGTCGTGCAGTACCGCGACGACCTTCGGCTTGACGTGGTCGGCGATGTAGTTGCCGGCGGCAGGGCCCTGGGCGCTGTCCAGGCCGATGGTGCGGAAGATCAGCTTGTAGCCACGGGCGGTGATTTCCGGGCTGGTGGCTGCTGGGGTGATCATGATCACGCCTTCGTCTTCGTAGATGTCGGACGCAGGCTGGGTGGAGCTGGAGCACAGGTGGCCGACGACGAACTTGACGCCATCGTTGACCACTTTGTTGGCGACTGCCACGGCCTGTTTAGGGTCGCAGGCGTCGTCGTATTCCTTGGCCTCGAGCATCTTGCCGTCGATGCCGCCCTTGGCGTTGATGTCCTTGATGGCTTGTTTCGCACCAACGAACTGCATGTCGCCGTACTGGGTGACCGGACCGGTCTTAGGGCCAGCGATACCGATCTTGATGGTATCGGCGGCAAACGAATGGCTGGCTACCCCGGCCAGGACCATCGCGGCGAACAGCTTGGAAATCTTGATCATAGTGCTCCACTCATTCTGTTGTAATTCTTATAGTCCTGGTGTCAGGGCTACAGACCGGGCGGATCCCCCGACATGGCCACGCCTTGTCGTAAAGCCCACCATCCCCCGGAACTTGTCCCGGAACTGTACCGGCACAGTTTAGAGCGCTGCCCGAGCGCTTGAAAAGCGTGGGAAAAGCGCCTTATTCCGTGGTTGTCGCATGATCGACATAAAGATACAGAAAAGCGCCAATGCTTTGCTGCCATCCCTGGTCCAACCCCACTGGCGCGGGACCGATCGACCAAATTACATATTTGAAACCAGGTTTTTCTGCAAAAATAGCGGCCTTTTAACGGCTGTTCTTGTCGCAGGAAAACCCATGACTGATCAAACAAGCACCCTCTATGCCAAATTGCTCGGCGAGACCGCGACCATCGAGTGGAAAGCGCTGGAGCGTTTCTGGGCCAAGGGTGACCTGATTTGGGTCGCGCCGAGTCTCGACCTGATCGCCGTCGCCGAGGCCATGGCGGACAATCGCAGCGAAATGTTCGCCAAATGGCGCAGTGATGGCACTGTCGCGCCGCTCAGCGCAGAGCAGGCGCTAGACCTGCAAACCCGTGATCCGCAGATCTGGGCGGTGGTGGTTTCGCCTTTCGTGGTCATGCAAGAAAAGCGGGTGATCTGATTTGGTGCGAAAAAACGCACAGGCGCACCAAATCTGTGCTCGGTATCGCACAGCATGAGGGTGGCTGTTGGTAACAACCCCCCTGTTGGTACGAACGTGCGGTAACAGTTTACGTAAGCGTAACGGGGTCGCCGGGCGACCCCTCTGGCCTCAGTAGTCCACCCGCCCGGTGTGCTGGTTCAGGGAAATCACCCGGGTCTTGCCGATACGGTGGCGGAAGATCTCGCGCAGGTACTTCACCGCCTTCTTCACGCATTCGCGCGAAAGGCGGATGTCATTGATCGACACGAAACGGCTCTTGTCATTGATCAACTCGCGGTATTTCTTCTCGTACATCGGCTTGATCGCGTACCAGTTGGTATCGAGGATCTTCGCTGGGTTCTCGAACTCGTTGAGCAAGTCGTCGATACGTCCTTCATCGAAGTGCTCGCTGGTGATGAACTCGAGGATGGCGTTGTCCAGGGTATCGTCGAAGCGATAGGGCGAGCGAGCGAAGCAGCGCTTGATGAAGGCCACGATCAGCGTCAGGAAGTCGTCCGACAGGCACGGGCTCTTGGCGATCAGGGTGGTCAGCGACAGGTTGGCCGAGGCACCGATCACCAGGGCATAGCGCTTGAGCGTGGTGTTGGGGAACAGGCTGTTGAGGTGGGTCTTGAGCCGGTTCAGGTCCATGTACGACAGCTTGTAGTCCTTGGGCAAGGAGACGATCGACACCACCGAGGAGCAGTTCTTGAAGAAGTGCAAGTCGTGCAGGGCCGCTGCGTCGTAGCCCGAGGCCTTGTATTGCTCCAGCGCTGCGCGGTAGCGGCGCGACTCGATCGGCAGCAGGCTGATGCCTTCGATGGCCTGGGTCTGCTTGTTGAAGTGCGGCAGGTCGATGGAGCGGAAGAACAGGTCGTCGATGTCCAGGCGCGGGGGTTCGCGTTCGAATACCTTGAACTTGTCCGAGGGCTGCGCCGGTACTTCCGGGACCACCGACTCGGCGTAGGCGATGGCCACGGGGCCGGCCAGGCTCATGAACAGGTCGTTGGCGTCCAGGCGAATGGTCTCGCCGATATCGATACCGGCCCGGCGGAAGTAGTTCTGGTCGTAGTCGGTGGTCACCGCCTGGGCGGTGAGGATGTTGAAGATCTGCTGCGAGATGTACTGGTTCGCATGCTTCTCCATGGCGTTGACGTCGATGTTCTGGATCGTGCCGTCGTCGCTTTCCTCGGCGTAGCGCATGATGTCGTTGGAGATCAGCATCATCGCGTTCCATGGGCGGATACGCCCCATGACACTGGCTTCGCTGCTGTCTTCGTTGTCGAAGTTGTACGAGAAGTCCCATTCCTCCGACAGGTACTTGCATAGCAAGCGTCCGGCGTTGATGTGCAGGGCCTCGGACATTTCGCTGCGGTGGTCGGAAATGTTCGGCAGCACGCAGATGCCGCTGGTGAAGATCGGCTCGAAGACGAACGAGTGGCCGCTCTTGCCGTCGTTCTCGTCGGCCGGCTTGGTGTCGAAGGTCTTGTTCATGTACGAGTACTGCTGGGCCAGGCCGAACTCCGAGGCCATGCCCGAGCCGGTACCGCCGCCGGCGCTGAAGATGTAGAAGTACAGGCGCGACTGGTTGGCCTTGATGCCGCACGAGTCGATCAGGTAGGAATGGATCAGCTTCCAGTCGGCGCTGGAGAAGCGCTGGGTTTCCTTGTTGAGAATGATCTTGGCCAGGTACTGGCCGAGGATCGGCGCGTTGCCGGCGCCACCTGCATGGACTTCGGACAGGTCCATGATCTTCATCTTGCTGTAGTCACGCAGAAAACCGCCGCGCTCGCCCTTGCGCGAGAAACGGATACGCCCGGCGATGTCCTTGTCCAGGTCGCCCAGCATCACCAGGGGTTCGACCAGGAACACCGGTTTGGTGCCCTTGTTCTGCACCAGGCGCAGGTTCTGTCGGATCCAGCGCGCGGGGCTGTGGCCGACTTCGCCTTTGATGCGGTCCTCGTTGTTGAACTCGTTGAGGTAGAAGGTGCGTGCGTTGTAAACCAGTTCCGCCACGTCCAGGGCGATGTTCGAGCCGCAACGTCCCAGGCCGATCAGGCACACCGAGGGGAACTGCTGATCGAGGCGCAGTTGCGTCTCGTCTTCCACGTGCAGGCGTTGCGGGAACACCATGTCGCGCAGGCCGTCGAGGTTTTCGAGGATGCGTTGGATGTCGTTCTCGGTGTAGTAGAGGTATTGCCCCGGGACGCTGCGAGCGACCGGGTTACCACCGAGGGTCAGCGAGGTTGAGCTGGTCGAGGACTCGGGCACTGCATTGGCAGAAGTATTATTGGAGGTCATAGTGCGCCATTTGCCTTGAGGTGGTGGGTCGCTGGACGATATGTCATCTAGCCATCACGGAGAAATCTGGCGACTGTATCAGTGCGCCTTTTGCTTACGCGATAGGGGTTTGCCCTATAAGCACTCAGGGTTTGCTCCCTCTGTGCATCAGCACTGCATCGCCCGAATCGTCCTGTTCTTTAATCTGCCGGGAGTCATCGATGAACACAGCATTACCTTCACTGGGGTTTGCCGGAATCGGCCTGATGGGCCTGCCGATGTGCCGCCGCCTGCTGGCAGCCGGGTATCCGCTGAGCGTATGGAACCGTAGCCCGGAGAAGTGCGCCGAGCTGGTCGCGGCGGGGGCGCGCCTGGCCGAAAGCCCTGCGGCGTTGTGCCAGGGCAGCGACATGGTGCTGTTGTGCCTGGCCGATACCGCTGTAGTGCGCGAAGTGGTGTTTGGCGAACAGGGCATTGCCCGGGGTGGCAGCAATGGTCAGTTGCTGGTGGACCTTTCCAGCCTCGAGCCGACCGCTACCCGTGAGATGGCTGTCGAGCTCGCTGCCCTGTGCGGCATGGCCTGGCTGGATGCGCCAGTGTCCGGCGGCACCCCGGGTGCAGAAGCAGGAACCCTGGCGATCATGGTCGGTGGCGAAGCCGACGACCTGGCGCGAGCACGCCCGGTACTGCTGACCCTGGGCCAGCGGGTTACCCATATGGGCGGCGTGGGCGCAGGCCAGGTGACCAAGGCCTGCAACCAGATGATCGTCGCCTGCAATGCGCTGGTGATTGCCGAGGTGGTTGCCCTTGCCGAGCGCTCAGGGGTGCAGGCCGACCTGATCGCCGAGGCGCTGGCAGGCGGTTTTGCCGACTCCAAGCCTTTGCAGATCCTGGCGCCGCAGATGGCCGACAGCCGTTTCGAGCCAGTCAAGTGGCATGTACGCACCTTGCTCAAGGACCTCGATACCGCAGTGAAGTTTTCCCGTGAACAAGGTTCGGCGACGCCGCTCAGTGGCCTCGCCGCGCAGATGATGCGCCTGCATGGTAGTCAGGGGAATCTGCAAAAAGATCCAGCGACCCTGGTAACGCTGTACCGCGGCAAGGCGTGAAGTCGTTGTCCTGGCGGTCGAGCCGCTCCAGCACCGGGCGCAATTCGGCCAGCGGCACCGGGCGGCTGAGCAGGTAGCCCTGGATGAAGTCGCAACCGTGGGCCGCCAGGAACTCGTACTGCTCCACGGTTTCCACGCCTTCGGTGACCACCTGCAGGTGCAGGGTGTGGGCCATGATGATGATGGCCTGGACGATTTCCCGGTCCTTCTGGCTGCCTGGCACATCCTGGATGAACGAGCGGTCGATCTTCAGCACATCCAGTGGCAGGCGCTTGAGGTAGGCCAGCGATGAATAGCCGGTGCCGAAGTCGTCGATCGACAGCGCCACCCCTTGCGCGCGAATGCCCTTGAGCAGGCTGGTGATGCGCTGCATGTCGCCCATCAAGGCATTCTCGGTCACCTCCAGTTCCAGCTGGCGTGGCGCGAGGCCGGCCTGGAACAGCGCCATTTCCACTTCGCTGGCCAGCTCTTCGCGGCCCAGGGTCAGGGCCGAGCAGTTCACCGACACTTTCAGGTTGCCATGGCCGTGTCGGCCGAGCTGTGCCAGGTCCTCGCAGGCGCGGCGCAGCACCCACAGGTCGAGCTCGGCGATCAGCCCGTTGGCCTCGGCGATGGCAATGAAGCGGTCTGGGCTGAGCAGGCCGTGCTGGGGGTGTTGCCAGCGCACCAGGGCTTCGAGCTTTGCCACCTGGCCGCTACGCAGGTCGAAGATGGGTTGGTAGTGCACGCGCAGGCCGCCTTCATCCAGCAGCGCCACGCGCAGTTCCTCTTCCAGTTGCAGCTCAAGGGTGGCGCGGGTCTTCAGGCTGCTGGCGAAGAAGTTCAGGTTGTTGCGCCCGCAGCCCTTGGACTGGTAAAGCGCGAGGTCGGCGTTTTTCAGCAGCTCCTCGGCAGTGCGGCCGTCGTCGGGGAAGATGCTGATGCCGATGCTGGTCGTCATGACCATGCGCCGCCCGCCAACGTCGATCGGCTCTTTCATCCGCTGCATGATGCGCTGGGCCAGATGGCGTGCTTCGTCGCGGTTGTGCAGGCTGGTGACGATGCAGAACTCGTCGCCGCCGAAGCGCGCCACTACATCCTGGGTGCGGGTCGCGGCCTTGATATGGGCCGAGATCACCTTGAGCAGTTCATCGCCGGCGGCGTGCCCGAGGCTGTCGTTGATGCGTTTGAAATGGTCGATGTCGAGGAACATCACGGCCAGCATGCCGCCATTGGCCATTTGCTCGGCCAGGCGTTCGGCGAAGACCTGGTTGAAGCCGCGGCGGTTGACCAGGTTGGTGAGGGCGTCGTAGTGCGCGGCCTGCTGCAACGAGACACGCGCCTGGTCGAGCTGGCTGAGCAGCACATTGACCCGGCGCAGGTCGTGCTCCTTGCTTTGCAGCTTCTTGTCCGACAGCGCGGCGCTGATGCTGCTGGCGCTGATCAGCAAGGTGACGAAAGCGATCGCCAGTGCCAGTTGCAGGCTGTTGTCGGCCGAGGGCAGGCGCACCGGCACGTCGCTGGGAATTACCAGCGACATGGCGCCCATGCCGGTGAAATGGGTGAGCACGATACCGCCAGCCATCACCAGGCTGGCGCCATATTTCATCAGCAGGTGCAACGTGCCGCTGCCGCTGCGGAAGTACCTGGCCATGAGCAGCGCGACCAGGCTGGTGACGATGGCGATGCCCAAGGAACTCACCAGCAGGCCGGTCTGGTAGTACTGCAGGGCGCTGGTCTTGAGTGCCGCCATGCCCACGTAGTGCATCACCGTGATCCCCACGCCAATGGTCAGCGCGGCCTGCAGGTAATGCCGCAGTCGCATCGTGCCGCGGTTGAGGCTGTTCATCGCCAGCCACGCGGCCAACAGCGCGATCATCAGCGAAAGGGCGGTCAGGGGCATGTCGTAGTGCACTTCCAGCGGTGCCTGAAACGCCAGCAGGCTGATGAAGTGCATGGCCCAGATGCCGCTGGCCAGGCAGCAGGCGCCCAGTACTCGCCATTGCCGACGCGCGTAGCGGTCTTCGCTATGGCTCTGGCGCTCGGCCATGTCCAGCGTGGCGAAGCATGCTGCGCACGCGACCAGGTAGGCGATCAGCACCAGGAAAGGGTTGTGGCGGCAGTCGAGAACGATCTGTCCAGTCGTCGGCAATTCGGCAAAAAGTTGCAGTCCCAGCCATTCCATTGCTTGCCCCATCGTCGAGTTCGCACTCTGGTCTCCCCATGCCCTTGGAGACTGTTGAAGATGGAGTATAGGAACGGGGGCTTAAGCCTTCCTGATTAATGGCACTTTGGTTTCTACCATTTGGATATCGAGGTCATAGCGAAGGGGCATAAAAAATCGCGGGGCAGGCCGGCACTACTTTGCCGACCTATCCCGCGATGTTGTTGCTGGCGTGTATCAGCCCGCGACCAGTACGCGGATCGCCTCCAGGCGCAGCGCGGCCTTGTCGAGCATCGCCAGGCCATCTTCACGCTGCTTGCGCAGCGCATCGATCTCGCTGTCGCGCACGCTCGGGTTGACGGCCTTGAGGGCGATCAGGCGTGCCAGCTCCTCGTCGGTCTCGGCTGCAAGGCGCTGTTGCGCCTCGCTCACGCGGGCTTCGTGCACCGGCAAGACCTTCGCCTCGCCGCCAGCGATGCGCTGGGCCAGCACATCGCGTTGGGCCTGGATGAACTTGTTGGCGCTGGCCTTGGGCACGCTTTCGAGCTGGTCGTTGAGGGTTTCGAAGGCTACCCGCGGCCCCAGATCGTTGCCATTGGCGTCGAGCAGGCAGCGCAGCGCCGCCGGTGGCAGGTAGCGGCCCAGTTGCAGGCTGCGCGGGGCCACCGCTTCGCTGACGTACAGCAGTTCGAGCAGCACGGTGCCGGGTTTGAGCGCCTTGTTCTTGATCAGCGCCACGGCGGTGTTGCCCATGGAGCCGGACAGCACCAGGTCCATGCCGCCCTGCACCATCGGGTGCTCCCAGGTCAGGAACTGCATGTCCTCGCGCGACAGTGCCTGGCTGCGGTCGTAGGTGATGGTCACGCCTTCCTCGTCGCCCAGCGGGAAGCTGGCGTCGAGCATCTTTTCGCTCGGCTTGAGGATCAGGGCGTTTTCCGAATGGTCCTCGCTGTCGATGCCGAAGGCGTCGAACAGGGTTTCCATATAGATAGGCAGGGCGAACTGGTCGTCCTGCTCCAGGATCGCCTCGACCAGCGCCTGCCCTTCGCCGGCGCCACCGGAGTTGAGCTCCAGCAGGCGGTCGCGGCCGCTGTGCAGCTCGGCTTCCAGGCGCTCGCGCTCGGCGCGGGCCTCGGCCACCAGGGCGCGCCACAGGGCGCTGTCGCCGCCGTCCAGCTGCGCCAGCAGGCGCGGGCCGAACTGGTGCTGCAGGGCGTTGCCGGTAGGGCAGGTATTGAGGAAGGCGTTGAGGCCTTCGTGGTACCACTGGAACAGGCGCTCCTGGGGGCTTTCCTGCAGGTACGGGACGTGCAGCTGGATGGTGTGCTTCTGGCCGATCCGGTCGAGGCGGCCGATACGCTGTTCGAGCAGGTCGGGGTGGGCCGGCAGGTCGAACATCACCAGGTGGTGGGCGAACTGGAAGTTGCGACCTTCACTGCCGATTTCGGAGCAGATCAGCACCTGGGCGCCGAATTCCTCGTCGGCGAAGTAGGCTGCGGCGCGGTCGCGCTCAAGGATGCTCATGCCCTCGTGGAACACGGTGGCTGGAATACCGGAGCGCACGCGCAGCGCGTCTTCCAGGTCCATGGCGGTTTCGGCGTGGGCGCAGATCACCAGGACCTTGGTGCGCTTGAGCATCTTCAGAGTGTCGATCAGCCAGTCGACCCGTGGGTCGAAGCGCCACCAGCGATCGTCTTCGCCGCTGTCGGCCTGGGCTTGGAACGCCACTTCCGGGTACAGCTCGGCGCGCTCGCCGCTGGGCAGGTCGCGGTACTGCTCGGGGTTGGCCAGCGGGTAGGGGTGCAGTTGGCGCTCAGGGAAGCCCTGGACCGCCGCACGGGTGTTACGGAACAGAACGCGACCGGTGCCGTGGCGGTCGAGCAGTTCGCGGATCAGCCGGGCGCTGGCCTGGCTGTCGCCGTCACTGACCGCTGCCAGCAACGCTTCGCCCTCGGCGCCAAGGAAGCCCAGGATGGTGGCGTGGGCCTTGGGTGACAGGCGACCTTCGTCGAGCAGTTCCTGGACCGCTTCGGCAACCGGGCGATAGTGCTCGCTCTCGGTGCGGAACGCGGCCAGGTCGTGGAAACGGTTGGGGTCGAGCAGTCGCAGGCGGGCGAAATGGCTATCCTGACCCAGTTGCTCGGGGGTGGCGGTGAGCAGCAGCACGCCAGGGATGACTTCTGCCAACTGCTCGACCAGCGAGTATTCGCGGCTAGGCCGTTGCTCGTGCCACACCAGGTGGTGGGCTTCGTCGACCACCAGCAGGTCCCAGCCCGCAGCGAACAGCGCATCCTGGGCCTTTTCGTCGTCGACCAGCCACTCCAGGGCGACCAACGCCAGCTGGGCATCTTCGAACGGGTTGCTGGCATCGCTTTCGATGAAGCGCTCGGCATCGAACAGCGCCACCTGAAGGTTGAAGCGCCGGCGCATTTCCACCAGCCATTGGTGCTGGAGGTTTTCCGGCACCAGAATCAGCACGCGACTGGCACGCCCGGACAGCAACTGGCGGTGGATAACCAGGCCCGCTTCAATGGTCTTGCCCAGGCCTACTTCGTCGGCCAGCAGAACCCGCGGCGCGCTGCGGTCGGCGACCTCGCGGGCAATGTGCAATTGGTGGGCGATCGGTTGTGCGCGGCAGCCACCCAGGCCCCACAGCGACGAGAGCATCTGCTTGCTGGTGTGCTGCAAGGTGTTGTAGCGCAGCGAGAACCACGCCAGCGGATCGATCTGCCCGGCGAACAGGCGGTCGCTGGCCAGGCGGAACTGGATGAAGTTGGACAGCTGGGTTTCGGGCAGCACCCTTGGCTGGTTCTGCTGGTCGAGCCCGTGGTACACCAGCAGGCCGTCGGCGTCCTCGACCTCGCGCACGGTCAGCTTCCAGCCCTCGAAGTGGGTGATCTGGTCGCCTGGCGAGAAGCGCACGCGGGTCAGCGGTGCGCTGCGAAGCGAGTACTGGCGGGTGTCGCCCGTGGCCGGATAGAGCACGGTCAGCAGGCGGCCATCCTGCGCCAGGATGGTTCCCAGGCCGAGCTCGGCTTCGCTGTCGCTGATCCAGCGTTGCCCCGGTTGATACTGCTGCGCCATACTGCCTGAACTCCCGCCATGAAAAGCGGACTATTCTAACGGATAGCCCGGGCGGACCATAGCGTCCCGCCACTTCATCGACGAATACCCGCCTTGCCAAGAGAGCCACGTGCCGACATGCCTTTCACGCGCCGCTGGTTGAACGCCTCCCTGGGCCTGGGCAGCCTGTTGCTGCTGAGCGCCTGCGAACAGAAAAGCTTCGAGACCCTGCCGCCGATTCCGGTCGAGCAACTGGAAGTGCTCGGCGTGCAGACGCCGATCAAGAGCGTGCATTTTCGCGACCGTGACGGCGAAGGGCTGTTGGTGCTGAGCCGCGCCGATGGCCAGGCCACCGACCCGGACAGCGAGCAGGAAGTCGACAAGGTGATCCTCAAGGCCACGCTGTATGGGCGCAAGGCCGATGCCGACCCCTTCAAGCCGCGCTGGCAGATCGAGCAGGAAACCACCTGCCCGGGGCTGGACCTGGATGTGGACTTCTATACCGATGTCAGCGATGTCAGCGACCTGAACAAGGATGGCGTCGCTGAGCTGACCGTGGCCAGCCACGCCTTCTGCGGTGGTGGCATCGACCCCCACGACATCGCCATCGAACTGCGCGAAGGCCAGGCCATCTACAGCATCACCGGCCAGTCGCTGATCACCCCGGCTGCCGAGGAGCCGATAGGCGGCACGCGCGAGGACAGCGCTTCGCTCAAAAATGCCTCGCAGGTGTTGCGCGAGCACCTGGATGCCGTGTGGCAGCAGGTCTACAAGAGGCCCTGGAGCGAAGCCAGCCCGCCGTCGGAAGACGAGCTGGATGACGATGCCCGGTAGCTGAGGTCTATACTTGCAGGCGCGACGCTGTGACGTGCCGCACACACTTGCCCGCGGGCGCTCAAGGCGGCTGGCGGTTGGCCGATACAAAGGCCATAGGAGAAAACCCATGCTGCCGCCGATCATCCCGCTCAGTGCTGCCCCAGTGACCTCGCAACTCGACCCGGTCAAGCCCACGCCGGATATTCCACCCGTGGTGCCGGCCCAACCGACGTCCAGCGACGGCACCATCGACCTCAAGCAGCAGCGCGACCCTGAGGAGCAGGCCCTGCGCCAGCGCGAAGAGCAGCGCCGCCAGCAGCAACAGCGGGAAAGGCAGGAGCAGCAGGATGTCCCCTACAGTGCCCTGGCCGGCGATGAGCTCAACGCCGACAACACCGTGCCGGTAGCGCCACTGGGCGAACGCCCGCGCCAGGGATTGCTGGTCGATATCGAAGTCTGACCCAGGGCTGTTCAGCGCCTGCGCAAGGCTTCATCATGGTGCCATCCCGTACGTCGAGCCCGCCCATGAGCCAAGACAAACTGATCGATTTCGGCGCCGAGCGCGCCAAACGCATCCACGACATCAACGACAAGCGCCTGGACGACATGCGTCAGGCCTTCGAGCAGGCCATGCCACTGGGTTCGGGCAAGAAGAAAAAGCCCAAGGGCAAGCCCGGCAAACGCTGACAGCAACGCCGAAAACTGATGCAGGTCAAACCTGCGCCCCTCCCAGGCCCGGCTCCGGGCCCGCATTGATCCCGGTCAATTTTTTCCTCCCGCCGATTCGTTACCTTGTGCTCATCGGACAACGGCAACACTTCGGGAGGCCGCCATGTTCTTCGACAATGTCGTTATCGCGGGTGTGATCACGGTCGGGTTGATGGTGGTGTTCTTTGCCGGTCTGGGATTTTTCGTCTGGAAGGACTCGAACAAGCGCTAGGCGCGCTGACCCTTCCAGGTTCAGGGGCACGCAAGGCATTTAGGGCGACTTCGGTCGCCCATTTTTTTTGCCTGGCGGTTTTGTATTGGCAGTGTCCTGTTTCCCGTTGTCTATCTTGTAAGCATCCCTCCGGCGCAAGGTCCATTTCGTGCCTATCACTTTCCAGGCCCTGTTCGTCCCCAACGTCCTCGCCCTGAAGTTCGCCCTCAAGACCTTGCTGGGCGGTGGCCTGGCGCTATGGCTGGCCATGCGCTGGGGCCTGGAGCAGCCTGCCTGGGCCCTGATGACTGCCTTCATCGTTGCCCAGCCGCTGTCGGGCATGGTGGTGCAAAAGGGCCTGGCGCGCCTGGCCGGGACGCTGGTTGGCACCTTCATGTCGGTGGTGTTCATCGGCCTGTTCGCCCAGGCGCCCTGGCTGTTCCTGCTGGCGCTGGCACTGTGGCTGGCCTTGTGCACCGCCGCTTCCACCCAACTGCGCAGTGCCTGGGCCTATGCCTTCGTCCTGGCTGGCTACACCGTAGCGATCATCTCGCTGCCGGCCATCGACCATCCGTTGCAGGTGTTCGACCAGGCCGTGGCCCGCTGCACCGAGATCTGCCTGGGCATCGTCTGCGCCACGGCCAGCAGTGCGCTGGTGTGGCCGATGCGCGTCGAGCAGCAGTTGGCCGGCCAGGCACGCCAGGCCTGGCACAACGGCTTGCAGGCAGCCCGTGCGATGCTGGGCGGCGAGGATCAAGCGCGCGAAGGGCTGTTGGATATCCTTGGGCGCATCGTGGCGATCGATGCGCAACGCGAACACGCTTGGTTCGAGGGCCGCAGTGGCCGCTTGCGGGCTCAGGCCATTCGCGGCTTGAGCCAGAAGCTCATGGTGCTGCTGCGTATTTCCCGTTCGGTACGCCGCCAGTGGCGTCAGCTCGATACCCGGGAGGCGGAGCAGCTGGCGCCCTGGTTGGAGCAAGTACGCACTCAGCTCGCGACGCCCGACACGCCCAGCCTGTTGCTCTTGCGTCAGCGCATCTGGGATGCCGCCCATGACGAGCGGATCAGCCCCGCCGAGCATTTCTGCCTGGCGCGCCTGGCACTGTTGCTGGATTTCACCATGGCCGCGACCCAGGCCATGCAGGATGTCGAGCAGGGCAGGGTGCCCAAGGACGCTTCCCAGGGCCTGGCCGTGCATCGCGACCTGCCGCTGGCGCTGCTGTTCGGTTCGCGCAGTGCCCTGGCCTTCCTGGTGATGAGCAGCTTCTGGCTGGCGACCGCCTGGCCTGCCGCGCCCGGCGGGCTGGTGCTGACCTGCGTGGTGTGCAGCCTGTTCGCCAGTCGCGAGAACGGCGCGCAGATCGGCCTGAGCTTCTTGCGTGGAATCCTGCTGGCGATACCGGTGGCGTTTTTGGTCGGGCAGGTGCTGCTACCGCAGTGGAGCAGCTTCGCCATGCTCTTCCTTGGCATGGGCGTGCCGCTGTTCTTCGGCGCCTTGGGCATGGCGCACCCGCGCACGGGGCCAACCGCCACCTCCTACTGCCTGCATTTCATCGTGCTGGTATCGCCGCTCAATGCCATGCATTTCGATGTGGCTGTGATGCTCAATAACGCCCAGGCGATGCTGATGGGCGTCGGCGCTGCGGTGCTGGCGTTCCGCCTGGTCGTCCTGCGTCACCCCGCCTGGCTGGGGCGACGCCTGCGGGCCGCGACCCAGAGTGACCTGGTGCGCCTGACCCGCCGCGACCTGCGTGGTGCCGACAGCTGGTTCGGCGGGCGCATGGCCGACCGCCTGATGCAGCTGGCCCGGCATGCCAGCGAGCTGCCGGAAAGCGAACGCAAGCGCTGGGATGACGGGCTGCACGGCCTGGACATCGGTGACGAGCTGCTGCACCTGCGCATGTGCCTGGCGCTGGCCAATGTCTCGATGGCTGGCGCCGACCGCCGATACCTGCAGCAACTCGAATCGGTGTTGGCAGGTGGCCCGGCCCCTGGCCAGGGTCAACGCCTGGACATTGCCAGCGCACAGTTCATCGAGGCCTTGCGCCAACAGCCGGCCAGCGACCCGCTGCGCCTGGCCGAGGGCGCGGTATTGCAGTTACAGAAGAGCTGGGGCAAATGGTGCCGCTGGCAGGAGGACATGCATGGGGCTACGTGAATGGGCGCTGGGTGGGGTGCTGCTCAGCCCCTTCCTTATCTATGTGCTGATGGCCCTGGCCATGACCGCTGCATTGCGCCTGGTGGTACAGGCCACCCCGCTTGGGCGCTGGATCTGGCATGAAGCGTTGTTCGACACCGCGTTGTTCGTCTGCGTGCTGTCGTTGGTGGTACATCTACTCGGGCCTTTGTAAGGAGTCAGTCCATGCGCGCAGCCGTTCGTATCCTGGTCACCCTGAGCGTGGTGGCCATCGCCGTGTTCGCCGGCGCCGAGCTGTGGAAGTACTACATGCTCACACCCTGGACCCGCGATGCCCGCGTGCGCGCCGATGTGGTGGTGATAGCGCCGGATGTGTCCGGCTGGGTGCGCGAGTTGCAGGTACACGACAACCAGCAGGTCAAGGCCGGCGAGGTGCTCATGACCATCGACCGCGAGCGTTTCAAGGCGGCCTTCGACCAGGCCAGCGCCGTGGCCGACACGCGCGCCCAGCAGTTGCACCTGCGCGAACGCGAGGCTGCCCGGCGCAATGCCCTGGGTCCGCAGGCGATCAGCGCGGAGCTGCGCGAGAACGCGCAGATCAACGCCGCCATCGCCCGCGGCCAGTTGCACGAGGCCCAGGCCCAGGTGCAGGTGGCACAGATCAACCTCACGCGCAGCGAAGTGCGGGCGCCGCGCAGCGGCTACATCACCAACCTGCGCCTGGCCCAGGGCAATTATGTAAACACCGGGCAGGCGGTGATGGCGCTGGTGGACGAGTCGACGTTCTATATCCAGGCGTATTTCGAAGAGACCAAGCTGCCGCGTATCCAGGTCGGCGACTCGGTCAAGGTGTGGCTGATGGGGGCGGGGGAGTCGATTCCAGGGCATGTGGAAAGCATCAGCCGCGGTATCACCGACCGTAACAGCAACCCCGACGGCCAGTTGCTGCCGGAAGTCGAGCCCACCTTCAACTGGGTGCGCCTGGCGCAGCGCATTCCGGTGCGCATCCGCCTGGACACCATTCCCGACGGGGTGGTACTCAGCGCCGGCATGACCGCCAGCGTGCAGGTGCACGAGGACCAGGCCGAGCGCTGAGCCTGGCTCCTGTCTGGTCATGAACGGGTCGCAGGCATGGCTGGTGGAGTGACGGTCGCTTGCGTTAGTCTGCACCCAGCGCGTTGCCCGCCAGAGGCAACCGTTCCCGCCCGGCGTGCGTTCCTTCCGACTTTTTGCGAGGTAACGTCATGGCCATCACTTCCCAGGACATCTGCAGCGCCGCCGACCAGCTCAAGGGCTTCGTCGGTTTCCACGGCAAGCGCGGCAGCCATATCGTGCGTTTTTCCGAAGACTCGTTCGGCATGGATGTGGCCGACGACAGCATCGTGCCGTGCAGCGAATTCGTCTGGCGGCCCGAGGCGGGCCAGCGCATGGCACTGTGTCGCGAACGCCTGGCGCTGCTTGCGGGCCAGCATGTGGATGATCGCCTGAACCTGGGCCTGGCGTTGCGCATCTACCTGCAACGCACCGACCGGCCGGAAATCCTGGCCGAGCGCCGGCTGCGCTGAAGCCGTATTCAGGGCGTCCCTGGGCGTGCGTGGCGCTGCTCGAGCAAGGCTTCGAAGGCCTGGCGGTCCACCGGCCGGCTGAGGTAGTAACCTTGCACTTCGTGACAGCGCTCCTTGCCCAGCGCCCGTAGCTGCTGCTCGGTTTCCACCCCTTCGGCGGTCACGGTCAGGCCCATGGCCTTGCCCAGGTTGATGATCGCCTGCACCACTGCGCGGTCGTTGCCGCTCTGGCTGTTGAGCCCGGCGATGAAGCGTTTGTCGATCTTGATGCTGTCGAAGGGGTAGGTGCGCAGGTAACCCAGGGAAGAATAGCCGGTGCCGAAGTCATCCATGTTCAGGCGCACCCCCAGCTCCTTGAGGGCCAGCATGGTGCCCAGGGCGCCTTCGATGTCGTTGAGCATCACGTTCTCGGTAATTTCCAGCTCCAGGCGCTGCGCCGGAAAGCCGGTCTCCAGAAGGATTTCGCGCACATCGGCGACCACGTCGCTGCGCGAGAACTGCGCAGGCGAAAGGTTCACCGACACCAGCAGCCCATCGGGCCAACTGCGTGCGGTCGTGCAGGCCTCGCGTAGCACCCAGCGGCCCAGGGCGACGATCAGTTCGCTCTGTTCGGCAAGGGGAATGAAGCTGTCTGGGGCGAGCATGCCTTCCTGGGGATGCTGCCAGCGCAACAGGGCCTCGACCGAAACGATGGACAGGTCTTCGAGGCGGTAGCGCGGTTGGTAGTGCAGGACGAATTCCTCCTGCTTGAGGGCGCGGCGCAGGTCGTTCTCCAGTTGCCGACGGTACTGGATTTGCTGGTTCATCTCTGGCGAGAAGTAGCGCCAGGTGTTCTTGCCATCGGCCTTGGCCTGGTACAGGGCGATGTCGGCGCAGCGAATCAGCTCGCCGGCGTCGAAGCCTTGCGCGCGGGTCTGGGCCACACCGATGCTGGCGCCGATGTGCATCGGCTGCTCGTCATGCAGGATCGGCTGTTGCAACAGTTCGATCAGGCGCGCGCAGAAGCGGTCTATCTCGCTGCGGTTGTCCATGCCGCCCAGCACCACGACGAACTCGTCACCGCCCAGGCGTGCCACCAGGTCACCGTCACGGGTGGTGTCGCGCAGGCGGGTGGCCACCTCCTGCAATACCGTGTCGCCTGCGGCGTGGCCGAGCGAATCGTTGATGGGTTTGAAGTTGTCCAGGTCGAGCAACAGCAGGGTCAGCGGCGCCGAGTCGCTGCCGCGTAGCAGCGCTTGCTCCAGGTGGCGGGACAGCTTGTTGCGGTTGGCCAGGCCGGTAAGGGCGTCGTGCATCGATAGATGTTGGATACGCGCATGGGCCGCCACTTCATCGGTGATGTCGCTGGCGGTGCCGCGGAACCCGATGAGCGTGTTGTCGTAGAGGATCGCCCGCGCCGAGATCCGGCAGAAGCGGTTCTGCCCGCCGGGGTCGCGATAGCTGCACCGCAGGTTGGCCAACTGCTGCGGGTCGCCGTCGGTCTGGCTGTCGAGCCAGGGTGACAACGGGGTGGTATCGCAGGCAAGCAGTTGGTTGAGCGGCTGCCCCAGCCAGTCCTCTACCCGGTAGCCGGTGACCTTGGCGAAGCGCTGGGAAAGGTAGGTCAGGTGCTGGTGGCGGTCGGTTTCCCAGATCCAGTCCGAGGCCGCCTCCGCCACCGCTCGAAAGCGCTGTTCGCTGGCTTCCAGGGCGCGGTTGCTTTGTTGCAGGCGCAGCAGGCTGTCCTCGATGGCATGCGAGCTGCGCAGCGCGTGGCGGAACAGGTAGGCCAACACCAAGCCGACTGCCAGCAGCACGCCGAGCAAGGGCGGCAGCACTGCCCAGAGCAGTTGTCGGCCCGGTTGTGGGCTGCTCCAGGCCAGGCGGTAGCCGGTCTCGCCCAGGGTTATACGCGGCTGGCCTTGGGCATCGCCGCTGCTCTTCTCGATGCGCATGTCTTGCAAGCCGGCGCCTTTCCCCAGGCGGGCGAGCTTGTCGTCGGTCAGCTGGTCGACGAATAGCATGACCGGGGCCTTGGCCACGTCGCTGTCGAGTACGTCGCTGTCCGGGCGAATCGCCGCTGCGCTGAGTACTGCCGGCCAACCATTGAGGCGTACGAAGTGGGTGACTTGCTCGCGCGCCGGTGCGGCCTGACGGGCCTGGGCGATGATCGGCGCCAGGGTCTCGTCGATGAAAGCGCTGGCGGGCGAGTCGGTAGGTTTGCCTTTGAACAGGGCGTAGGTGGTGTGCTGGTCATCGACCACGAACACCCCTTCATAGCCGCTGGCGCTGTACAACGATTCGCCGACGTTCCTCTGCTCATAGGCCCATTGCCAGTCGACCTGGCCGGCCAGGTGCTGGTAGGCCGCATCCCATACCGCATAGCTGGAAAGGAACTGGCGCGAGGCCAACAGCCGTTGCTGCAAGGCCTGCCCAGCGTAGAAGAGGCTGCGTTCCTGCGCTTGCTGGTCGAGGGTGGCGGCGATGTTGAACAACGCGCCCAGGGCGATCAGGCAACCCACGGCGAACAGTGCGGAGAAACCGCCGATCAGACGGCGAACCTGTAGGCGGGGTGTGGTGCTGGCGGGCAAAAGGTCGGTGGACCTGTCCATGCTCGAACGACTCCTTGGTGACTGCACGTCATGCGCGGTGCAGTCAGGACGAAGGTTCAGTCAGGATAGGCCAGCTTGAGCGCCCCGGCTTCGCCATGGGTGAAATTGACCTGGTTGCGCCCGTGGTGCTTGGCGGCGTAAAGCGCCTTGTCGGCATCTTCCAGCCACTGGTCGGGTGATGCCAGGCTAGGGCCGTATACCGATAGGCCGATGCTCAGGCTGATACGCAGGGTCGGCAGTTTTGGGTTGCGATAGCTGCCGACCTGTTCACGCAGGCGCTCCATCACAAGGCATGCCTGGCCGAGGTCGATGCCGGGAAGAATCAGGCAGAACTCGTCGCCGCCGTAGCGGCCTGCCAGGTCGTCCTCGCGCAGGTTGCGCTTGAGGTCGTGGCTGATCTGGCGCAGCACGCAATCGCCGACCACGTGGCCAAAGGTATCGTTGATGGTCTTGAAGTGGTCGATGTCGATCAGCGCAATCACCGCGGGGGTATGTTGTTGCCGGCACGCCTGGAAACGCAGCAGCAGCAGGTCTTTCCAGGAACCGTGGTTGAGCAGGCCGGTGAGGCTGTCGGTGCGGCTCAGGGCGCTGAGGCGGCGCTTGTGCTCGGCCAGCTTGATCGCAAGCTGGTAGCAGACCCAACCGAGCGCGAGGGGGTAGAGGGTCAACATCGGCAAGCAGGCATACACCTGCGGTGCGGTGGCTTGCAATTGCAGGCCGGTACCCAGCAGGGCGGTGGCCAGCAGCATGCCCGCCACTTGCGCCAGCAACCCGCGCAATACCAGGCGCTTGCCACCGGCGGCGACGTTGTTCATGGTCATCATCGACAGGATGGTCACGCACGGCAGCGGGTTGAAGTGCATGGCTGCCGCCCAGAAGCCGCCGCACAGGGAGTCGAGCATCAGGTTGCGTTGCTCGGCGCGGTAGGGTTGCGCCGAACGCCGTGCCCACTGGTAAGCCAGGTGCGGCCATGCCAGGCCATTGAGCAGCAACAGCACCCAGACCCAGGTCGGTGGGTGCAGCGGGACCATCCCTGCCATGACGCTGAACAGGCCGATACCCAGGCCGATGGTGCGTGGCAGGTAGATGCGCTTGACGAAGGAAAGGCCCTTGCCGCTTCTATTGTCGATCATGATGTGGGTCTTTGGGGTCCATGCGCCGTTTATCGCATAACTTGCAGGAATGATGTTGAACAATCATTCAACGCTGAAAAATGACCTTACAAGCCAATTCACGGTTGATCCGATCACTGTGGGATAACATGAGGCCTTACTTCCTGCTCGGAGTGCTCCTGCTCATGCTCCCCATGGCCTCACCTGGCGACGAGTCGGCGCCATACCGCGATGGACGTTTCCACAATCAGGCGCGGTTGCCCCAGGACGGCACGCTCAAGAAGCTGCGCATCGGCCTGAAGTACCTGTTCCTGCGCAAACCGCCCGAAACCCGTCCCGCCACGCCACCAAGCCTGCAGGCAATGACGCGCCAGCAGGTGCTCGATGCGCCGGACCACAGCTTGTGGCGCCTTGGGCACTCCACCGTGTTGCTCAAGCTGCGAGGGCACTACTTCATTACCGACCCGGTGTTCGCCGAGCGCGCTTCTCCGGTGCAATGGGCCGGCCCGCAGCGCTTCCATGCGCCACCCCTGGCGCTGGAGGCGTTGCCACCGCTGGCAGCGGTGATTCTCTCCCACGATCATTTCGACCATCTCGACGAGCAGGCCATCCGCCAACTTGCCCCGCGCACGGAGTTTTTCCTCGCGCCACTGGGGGTTGGCGATCGCCTGGTGGGGTGGGGCGTGCCGGCCGAAAAGGTCAGGCAGCTGGGTTGGTGGCAGGCCACCGAAGTGCAGGGCATACGTTTCGTCGCCACCCCTGCGCAGCACTTCTCGGGGCGCGGGCTGTTCGACAGCAACAGCACGCTCTGGGCGTCATGGGTGGTCATTGATGAGCAGGTACGCCTGTTCTTCAGTGGCGATACCGGGTATTTCGATGGGTTCAAGGTGATCGGCGAGCGTTTCGGCCCATTCGACCTGACCCTGATCGAAACCGGGGCCTATAACCTGGCCTGGCCCAGCGTGCACATGCAGCCGGAGCAGAGCTTGCAGGCGCATCTCGATTTGCGTGGGCGCTGGATGTTGCCGATCCACAATGGCACGTTCGACCTCTCTATCCATGGTTGGCAGGAGCCGTTCGAGCGTATCGTCGCGCTGGCCGCGCAGGCCGAGGTGCAAGTGAGTACTCCGCAGATGGGCGAGCGGATCAGTATCGACTCGCCTCATGCCGGGCAGAACTGGTGGCAGCCGCGTCCGCTTCGTCAACGCCAGTCTACTGCCGACCAGGCAGTGGCGACGCGTTAGGGCTCGGTATCAGGCTCCTTCTTCAGCAGCTTCGACGGCGGCTTGCCGCTGTCGCTGCGCACCTGGGCGTGGCTGATCAGGGCAAAGATGAAGCTGCCGCCGATGATGTTGCCGGCTAGCGTAGGCAGGGCGAAGTCGAGCCAGAAGGTCGTCCAGGTTTGATCGCCTGCCCATACCAGGTAGGACACCTCCACCGAGCCGACCACGATATGGGTGAAGTCGCCCAGGGCCATCAGGTAGGTGATGATCAGGATGATCCATATCTTGGCGTGCTCCATCGACGGGATCATCCAGACCATGGTGGCGATCATCCAGCCAGAGACGATGCCTTTGGCGAACATCTGGCCGATGTCGTTCTGCATCACCTTGCGGCCCACCTCAAGGAAGGCGATGTCGGTCTTGCTGTCGAAGATCGGCAGCTCCAGCATTACCCAGGCCACCAGCAGTGTCCCTGCCAGGTTGCCGGCCAGCACGATGCTCCACAGGCGCAGCAGGCGGCCGAAGTTCGCCAGGGTGGGCGTGGTCATGATCGGCAGCACTGCGGTGAGGGTGTTCTCGGTGAAGAGTTGCTGGCGTGCCAGTATCACCGCAAGAAAGCCTGCGCTATAGCCAAGGCTGGCAATAACCTGGCTGCTTTCGCCTTCAGGCAGCCGCGCATAGAACAAGCCCATGGCCATGAGCGACAAGCCCATGGTCAAGCCAGCGGCCAGCGCCGACCACCAGAGGGCGGCGAGGGTGCGCTCCAACTCCTGGTCGCCCTGGCTGCGGATGATCTCGTGAAGGACGGCAGCCCGAGGTGGCTGGCTGTGGCTGACCTCTTGTTCTTCGTCCGGCGACAGGCCGGGTGTTTTGTCGCTCTGCGCCTCGCTCATGATGGCTCCGCTCCAGGGGTGTTCTCTAACAGATCAATGGCGCTGCAATTAGTTGCCCGCAAGGTGTTTGCAGGCGAGCAAAAGTTTTTTGCCAACGGGTGTTGACTCTAAAATCAAACCGCGTATTATTCGCCTCCTCGCCGCGATGCACGCAGCGAGGCAAGCGGTAAGTAATTGAAGTTGAAGGCTTTCGAAAGAAAGCGAGTTTTAAAAAACTTCAAAACAACGCTTGACACGAAGTAGGGCTGCTGTAGAATGCGCGGCCTCGGTTGAAGCGAAACGCTTCGCCAAACGCTCTTTAACAAGTCGAATCAAGCAATTCGTGTGGGTGCTTGTGAGTATGGG
>NZ_JAVAYC010000003.1:0-292149 GCF_042709235.1 Pseudomonas sp. LS_2
ACCGCCGTTGAGCAGGGCACCCCAGATTTCCAGGGTGCTGGCGTCGAAGGCTGGGTTGGCGGCGAGGGCGATGCGGTCCTGGGCATTGAAGTCGGCAAAGCCGTTGTTGATTACCAGGCGCACGATGGCCCGGTGCGGCACTTGCACGCCCTTGGGGGTGCCGGTGGAGCCGGAGGTGTACATCACGTAGGCGATGTCGCCTGCGTTCATCGACTGCGCTGGGGTTGGCGGGCCGTCCTGCTGCTCGGGCAAGGCTTCGACATCGATGAACCGCACGCTGTCGGGCACTGCCGGGCGGGTATTGGCGACCAGCAGCCAGGCGCTGCCGCAGTCGCTTAGTACGCGCGCCAGGTGGGCCGGCGGTGCGTCCATATCGACCGGTACATAGGCTGCACCCCGTTGCACAATCGCCAGGATCGATACCACCAGCGATGCACCGCGCGGTATCCGTAGGGCCACCCGGTCACCAGGGCCGACACCACAGGCTTCCAGGTGTCGGGCCAGGTGCTCGACACGCTGGGCGAGCTGTCGATAGTTCAGGGTGCGCTCGCCTTCCACGAGCGCCAGGGCGTCGGGGCGATGGCGTACCCACTCGGCGAACAACGCAGGCAAGGGCTGCTCGGCCGGGTACTCGCGGGCAGTGGCGTTGAACAGCTGGAGTACCTGGTGCTGTTCATCGGCGTCCAGCAGTGGCCAGTCGTGCAGGGGTCGGTTGGGTTCGGCGAGCACCAGTTCGGTCAGGCGTTCCAGGCGGCGCAGGTGCGCTGCGATCTGTTCGGCACTGAACCGCTGTGGGTCGTAGTTGAATTCCAGGAAAGGCTCGGTCAGCGCTTCGTAGTCGCGCAGGTAGATCGCCAAGGGGTAACGCTCGTAGCCGTTGTGCCACGTGCGCAACACCGTGCGTGTGGCCCCGAACTGGAGGTCGCCTGCGAACTGCTCGACCGACAGCATCACTTCGAACAGCTGGCCGGCATGCCCGGCCTGGGTGCGTAGCTCGCGGTGCAAGGCTTGCAAGGGGTAGCGTTGGTGGCGATAGCTGCGCGGCACCTGGTTGGCGATTTGCTGCACGCTGTGGGCGAAGCCGGCCTGTGGGTCGACCTGGATGGCCAGTGGCAATACCGACGAAAACATGCCCGCCGTACGTTTTTGCAAGGCGTTGGCGCGGTTGTGCACCGGCAGGCCGATGACCACCTGCGGGCGTTGGTCGGTCATGCGGCTGAAGTAGTTCGCCAACAGGGCGCTCAGGCAGTGGCTCAGGCCCGCACCCTGGGTGCGGGCCAGATGCGTCAACGCCTCCAGGCGTCGCCTGCCCAGTGTCCAGGTGGCCTGGGCGCTGGGCCGGTGGGCGGTGCTGGCGACCTGCAGTTGCGCGGGGGTATCGAGCGGTTGGAACAGGGGGTCGGGTAGCGCCGGAAACTGCTCCAGCCAGTAGGCGCGTGCCTTGGCGTAGCGTTCGGAAACCAGGTACTGCTGGTCTTGCGCCGCGAAGTGTTGGTAGCCCTGGGCCAGTTGCTCATCCCACTCCGGTTGCTCGCCCCGCATCAGCTGGTCGTAGGCATTCGTGACCGCGTTACCGACCAGGCTCACCGAGGTGCCGTCGCAGATCAGGTGGTGGTAGCGGCTGTTCCACAGCGCATGGCTGTCGGAGAGCTGGAACCACTGCATGTCCCACAGTGGAGGTTCATACAGCGCAAAGGGCGTGCGGTTCAGTTCGCCGATGGCGGCCAGGGCCTGGGCATGGGCATCGGGTTCTGCGCGCAAGTCGTGGTAGCGGAGCGGGGGTTCAAGGGAGGTCAGCACCCGCTGCCGGGCTTGCCCGTCGTGCTCGCGGAACACCAACCGCAGGGCGTCGTGCTGGGCGATCACCGCGCGCACGGCGCGGTCGAAGACGGCCAGGTCCACCGTGCCATGCACTTCTATCGTGACGCCGATGTTGTAGGAGGGGGTCTCGGGGGATAACAGCTGGTCGAGCCAAACGGATTGCTGGGTAGAACTCAACGAAAACCAATGCGGTTCGATCATGACACGTCCATGAGATAAGAGGGCTGAGGCAAGCCGGCTCCATACCCCCGGAACCAGCACAAGCGTGTGGCGTTTTCCCTGCCACTTAAGCGTCGAAGAACACCGACGCTCGGCTCGGGTCGCTCACTTATCTACCCCTCATGACCTGTCCCGTTCTGGCCGTGCGCAAGGCTAAGCGTGGCTGTGAAGAAGGGTCAACGGGGTGAAAGGCCAGATGGTGAGAGATGTGACGTCTGACACGTAAAGTGGTTCTTGAAACAGTTCGTTCCATACGTGGAACAGTGTTTTGGGTGGCGTGACACCACGACCTGGCGATCCACCCGTTCGAACAGCAAAAGGTGAATCGGTTCCTCAATTGGGTGGGCGACAAAAGGGACTGAATGGGCGACAAAAGGGACTGGCCAGTGTTCGAGCAAAAGAGTACAAATGTGCTCCATGGAAAACATGTCCCCCAAACGCCGCGCCATCCTCGCGTTCATCCGCGAGCGTATCGACCAGGGCCAGCCGCCGAGCCTGGCCGATATCGCCGAGCGCTTCGGTTTCGCCTCGCGCAGCGTGGCGCGCAAGCACATCACCGCCCTGTGCGAGGGCGGCTTCATCGACGTCACGCCCAACCAGGCGCGAGGCATTCGCCTGGCCGAGCCCCTGCGCCGGCCGGAGGTGCTCGACCTACCGGTGCTCGGCCAGGTGGCCGCCGGTGCGCCGATCGGCCCGGACCTGGGTATCCACGAGCAACTGCTGCTCGACCCCAGCCTGTTCCGCCGCCCCCCCGACTACCTGCTCAAGGTGCGCGGCGACTCGATGGTCGACGACGGCATCTTCGACGGCGACCTGGTGGGTATCTGCCAGCAGGGCGAGGCGAGCGACGGGCAGATCGTCGTCGCCCGCCTCGATGGCGAGGTGACCATCAAGCGCCTGCAACGTGTGCCCGGTGGCTACCGTCTGCTGCCGCGCAACCCGGCCTATGCGCCGATCGACGTGGGGCCGGAGCGCGAGTTCTTCATCGAGGGCGTGTTCTGCGGCCTGCTGAGGCGTGACTGATGGCCGCGGCGGTCGACCTCGATGGGCTGCTTGAGCAGCGTCGGGTATGGCGCGGGCGCCAGGCTCAGGCACGCCCGCTGGGGCAGCAGCCCACCGGTCACGAGGCCCTGGATGCGCTGCTGCCCGAGGGCGGCTGGCCGGCGGCCGCGCTCAGCGAGCTGTTGCTGGCCGGCCCCGGGTGTGGCGAGTTGCACTTGTTGTGGCCCAGCCTGGCGCGCTTGACCGCGCAGCAGGGGCGGGTGGTGCTGGTGGCGCCGCCTTTTTTGCCTTATGCCCCGGCCTGGCAGGCGGCGGGTGTCGACCTGGGTTGGCTGGCGCAGGTCGAGGCCGAGCCTGGCGAAACCTTGTGGGCTGCCGAGCAATGCCTGCGCTCCGGCAGTTGCGCGGCGGTGCTGTGCTGGCCTGAACGTGCCGACGACCGGGCCTTGCGACGTTTGCAGGTGGCTGCCGAAACCGGCCAGGCCCTGGCCTTTGCCTGTCGCCCGCAGCAGGCTGCGCACAACCCGTCGCCCGCGGCCTTGCGCCTCGCCATCGATGCTCGCCCGGCGCAGTGGCGAGTACTCAAGTGCCGGGGAGGGCTGGCTCCAGCCAAGCCTATCGCCTGCCCAGGGTGGCGCTGATGCACTGGGCTTGCATCCTGTTGCCGCAGCTGGCGCTGGACACCGTACTGCGCGGGCGCAGCGATGCCGACTCACCCCTGGTGCTGGTCAATGGCCCGAGCCAGCGCCGGGTATTGCAGGCGGTCAACCCCGCCGCCGCTGCGCTTGGCTTGCGCGCGGGGCAGCGGCTTACTGCGGCTCGCGCCTTGGCCGAGGGCTTCACGTGTGTCGAGGCCGACCCTGCACGTATCGATCAGGTACAGCAGCTGCTCGCCGCCTGGGCCTACCGCTTCAGCGCCCAGGTAAGCCTGCATTATCCACGCACCCTGCTGATGGAGGTGGGTTCCAGCCTGAAACTGTTCGGCCCTTGGCCGGCCTTCGAAGCACGTCTGCGCCAGGAACTGCAGGCTCTGGGCCTACGTCACCGGATTGTCCTGGCCAGCAATCCAGTGGCGGCACGCATGCTGGTCAATGGCCATGACGGCTTGGCCGCCACAGGCCCCGAGCAGACCCGCTCTGCCTTGCTGCGCATGCCCTTGACGCGTATCGGCCTGCCCCCCGAGAGCGCCGAGGCCTTTGCCCGCATGGGGCTGCGGCGACTGGCCGAGGTGCTGGCGTTGCCCCGTGAAGCACTGGCCCGGCGTTTCCCCGCACAGGTGCAGTTGCATCTGGACCAACTGCTGGGCTTGCGCAGCCTGGGTCTGGCGTTCTACCAGCCGCCCGATCGCTTCGAGTCGCGTCTGGAACTGAATTTCGATGTCGAGTCACACCAGGCGCTGCTGTTCCCCTTGCGCCGGTTGCTCAGCGACCTGGCTGCCTTTCTTGCTGGTCGCGACTGCGGGGTGCAGCGCTTTGAGCTGCATTTGGAGCACGCCGAAGGGCCAGGCACGGTGCTCAAGGTCGGCCTGCTGGCCGCTGAGCGCGACCCCTCGATGCTTTTCGAACTGGCCCGTGGGCGCCTGGAGGCGCTGCGCCTTCGTGCGCCGGTGCGTAACCTGCGCCTGCTGGCCGAGGACCTGCCGACCTTCGTGCCGCAGCACCAGGCGTTGTTCGACCCGCGCGCGCAGCAGGCCCAGCCTTGGGAGCAACTGCGTGAACGCCTGCGTGCGCGCTTGGGTGATGATGCGGTCAAGGGCCTTTGCGCTGCCGCCGACCATCGCCCGGAACACGCCTCGCTGGCCATCGAGCAGCGTGCAAGGCCCTCCCTGGGTATTGCCCCAGGCAGCCGCCCCGGCTGGTTGCTGCCCCAGCCGCAGCCTTTGCCGCGCAGTGCGTTGCGTCAGCAGGGGCGACCCGAACGTATCGAGTCGGGCTGGTGGGATGGCGGTGACGTGCGCCGCGACTACTACCGCATCGAAACCCGTGAGGGTTTGCGCGGCTGGGCCTATGAAGAGCTGGCCCGGCCCGGCACCTTGTGGTTGCAAGGGTGGTTCGCATGAGCCTACCGGACTACGCCGAGCTGCACTGCCTGTCGAACTTCAGCTTCCAGCGCGGGGCCTCCAGCGCCGATGAGCTGTTCGCCCGGGCCAAGGCACAAGGCTACACGGCCCTGGCCATCACGGATGAATGCACCCTGGCCGGTATCGTGCGCGCCTGGCAGGCGGCCAAGGCCCATGGGTTGAAGCTGATTGTCGGCAGCGAGGTGCAGATACAGGGTGGAGCCAAGCTGGTGCTGCTGGTCGAAGACCTGGTGGGCTACCAGAGCCTCTGCGCCCTGGTTACCCGCGCTCGGCGTCGAGCCGAGAAAGGCACCTATCAGCTGCTTGCCGAAGACGTGCAGGCTCATTGCCAGGGCCTGCTGGCGCTATGGGTCGCACAAGACCCGGCCGATGCCTCGTGGTTACAGGCGTTGTTCGGCGAGCGCCTGTGGCTGGCGGTGCACCTGCACCGGGGCAGCGACGACGAGGCGCGCTTGCAGGACCTGCTGGCCATGGCCGGGCAACTGGGCATCCGCGCCGTGGCTTGCGGCGACGTACACATGCACAGCCGTGGGCGCCGCGCCTTGCAGGACTGCATGACCGCGATCCGCCAGCATTGCAGCGTGGCCGATGCTGGCGAGCACCTGTACCCCAATGGTGAACGGCACTTGCGCCCGCGTGGGCAACTGGCCGAGCTGTACCCCGCCGAACTGCTGGCCGAAACCCTGGCCATCGCCGAACGCTGTTGTTTCGACCTGAGCGAATTGCAATACCAGTACCCTCGTGAGCTGGTCCCCGCAGGCCACAGCCCGGCCAGCTGGCTACGTCATCTGTGCCAGACCAGGCTGCCCGAGCGCTGGCCGCAGGGGGCGAGTGACGAAGTCCTGCAAACCTTGGCGCGCGAGCTGGAGTTGATCGAAGAGCTCGGCTACCCGAGCTATTTCCTCACGGTGCACGACATCGTCATGTTCGCCCGCCACCAGGGCATCCTCTGCCAGGGGCGGGGCTCTGCGGCCAACTCGGTGGTGTGCTACGTACTGGGCATCACCGAGCTCGACCCCACGCTGCACCACCTGTTGTTCGAGCGTTTCCTGTCCCGCGAGCGCAACGAGCCGCCGGACATCGACGTGGATTTCGAGCACGACCGCCGCGAGGAGGTGATCCAGTACGTGTTCCGCCGCTATGGCAGGCACCGCGCGGCGCTCACGGCGGTGGTCAGCACCTACCACGCGGCCGGTGCGGTGCGTGACGTGGCGCGGGTGCTGGGGCTGCCGGCCGACCAGATCGATGCCCTGGCCAAGTGCTGTGGCCGATGGAGCGACCGGATTCCCGACGCAGCACGGCTGGCCGAGGCGGGCTTCGAGGCACAGAGCCCGTCGCTGCGGCGCATCCTGGTGCTGGCGGGCGAGCTGGTCGGCTTTCCCCGGCACCTGTCGCAGCATCCGGGCGGCTTCGTCATCAGCGAGCAGCCGTTGGACCAGCTGGTGCCGGTGGAGAATGCCAGCATGCCCGAGCGCACGGTGATCCAGTGGGACAAGGACGACCTGGACATGGTCGGCCTGCTCAAGGTCGATGTGCTCGCCTTGGGCATGCTCAGCGCCTTGCGCCGTTGCTTCGACCTGCTTGCCTTGCACCGCAATAGCCACTTCACGCTGGCGAGCATTCCTGCCGACGATGAACCCACCTACGACATGATCTGCCGTGGCGAGACCATGGGCGTGTTCCAGATCGAGTCACGGGCACAAATGGCCATGCTGCCCAGGCTCAAGCCACGCGAGTTCTACGACCTGGTGATCGAGGTGGCGATCGTGCGGCCGGGGCCGATCCAGGGCGACATGGTGCACCCCTACCTGCGTCGGCGACTCAAGCAGGAGCCAGTCACCTACCCCAGTGAAAAACTCGAGGCCGTGTTCAAGCGCACCCTGGGCGTGCCGCTGTTTCAGGAGCAGGTGATGGAGCTGGCCATGGTGGCCGCCGACTATACGCCGGGCGAGGCCGACCAGCTGCGCCGCAGCATGGCCGCCTGGAAGCGCCATGGGGGCCTTGAGCCGCACCGTGAACGCCTGCTTGCCGGCATGTTGCGCAATGGCTACGACCTGGAATTTGCCGAGCGCATCTTCGAGCAGATCAAGGGTTTTGGCAGCTATGGCTTTCCCGAATCCCACGCGGCCAGCTTCGCCTTGCTGTGCTACGCCAGCAGTTGGCTCAAGTGCCATGAGCCGGCGATCTTCACCTGCGCATTGGTCAACAGCTGGCCCATGGGCTTCTACAGCCCCGACCAGCTGTTGCAGGAGGCTCGCCGACAGGGCATCGAGGTACGTCCGGTGGACGTCTCGCACAGTGACTGGGATTGCACCCTGGAGCCGACCGGCGATGCCGAGTTGGCCATCCGCCTGGGCCTGCGCCAGGTACGCGGCTTCGCCCAGGATGCGGCGCAACGCCTGGTGCAGGCTCGTGCTCAGCGGCCTTGGCGCGACGTCGAGGACCTGTGCCTGCGTGCGGCGCTGGACAGCCGCGCCCGCGCCCGGCTGGCCGACGCCGGGGCCTTGCAGGCCCTGGCAGGTGACCGGCACCAGGCGCGCTGGCAGGTGGCGGCGGTGCAGGCGCCATTGCCGTTGTTCGCGCAGGTGGAGGCCACGCCGCAAACGCCGGTAAGCCTGCCGGTGCCGACGCTGGGAGAGGACCTGTTCGCCGACTACGCCACCCTGGGCACCACGCTCGGCCCCCACCCGCTGACGCTGTTGCGAGCGAAGCTGCGGGCGCTGGGGTGTCGCAGTTCGGCCGAGCTTGCCGGGGTGGAACATGGCGACAGCATCGCCGTGGCCGGTATCGTGGTGGGTCGCCAGCGACCGCAGACCGCCAGCGGTGTGACCTTCGTCACCCTGGAGGACGAGCATGGCATGCTCAATGTGGTGGTCTGGCGCGATCTGGCCGAACGCCAACGGCGGGCACTGGTGGGCTCGCAACTGCTGAAGGTGAACGGGCGGCTGGAGCAGGAGAATGGGGTGCGACACGTGATTGCGCGGCGTCTGGAAGACGTCAGCCCGCTGTTACGCGGGCTGGATGTGCGCAGCCGGGATTTTCATTGAGTCAAACCATCGCCAAGCGCTGCTTGCGGGTCGGCGCTGGAAATGCCGCGTCGATTTCCCGCAGGTCTTGCTCTGTAAGCACCAACCCTTGCGCCGCCGCATTCAAGCGCACGTGCATCGGGTTCACCGCCTTGGGTATGGCGATCACGCCCTTCTCACGCGTGACCCAGGCCAGGCTTACCTGTGCGGGTGTCACGCCATGGCGCTCGGCAACCTGCGCCAACACCGGGTGGCGCAGCAGGCGCCCGGCCTGGGCCAGCGGGCAGTAGGCCATTGTCGTGAGGCCCTGGGCCTGGCTCCAGGGCAGCAGGTCGAATTCGATGCCGCGCTCGGCCGGGTTGTACAGCACCTGGTTGGTGGCGCAGTCGGTGTTGTCCAGCTCGTGCAGGTCGGCCAGGTCGAAGTTGGAAACGCCCCAGTGGCGGATCTTGCCTTGCTCGCGCAAGCGCTCGAACGCCTCGACGGTTTCCTCCAGCGGGTATTGGCCGCGCCAGTGCAACAGGTACAGGTCGATGCAATCGGTACCCAGGCGCTTGAGGCTGCGTTCGCAAGCGGCCGGTACGCCGCGTTGGCTGGCGTTGTGCGGGTAGACCTTGCTGACCAGGAACACCTGGTCGCGGCGCCCGGCGATGGCCTGGCCCACCACTTCCTCGGCGCCGCCTTCGGCATACATTTCGGCGGTGTCGACCAGGGTCATGCCCAGTTCGATGCCATGTTGCAGGGCGGCCACCTCGGCGGCCCGCTGGGCCGGGTCTTCGCCCATGTACCAGGTGCCTTGGCCAATGGTAGAGACCCGTGGGTCCGTGCTGAAGGGGGTCGATGTCGTCATGGTTCCAAACCGTAGCTCTTGAAGACCATCCGGGCCACCGCCAGGAAGGGCTCGTGAGGTTCCAGGTGACTTTTGGCCTCGGACAGTTGCCTGGCAGCCAATGTGCGAAGCCAGGCCTTCGTCTCAGGGTCTTTCACCACTTGCATGCGCTCGGTAATTTCCAGTGCGCTTTCGATGGCCGCTTTGACACGGGTTTCCTTGCGTTCCCGCGCGGTCACCAGGTCGTCGCGCAGTAGACCATAGACCTTGATCGATGTTTCGCCCTTGCGGCTGAGCGACTGCACGCCGCCCTGGGGCAGGAATTCGAGGTGTTGCGACGGTTGATCCACACAAGGGTCGAGCAACAGCGCTTGCTCGCTGTTGGGCTTGTCGTGGTGGCGCCAGCGGGTCGCCTCATCAACGACCGGAAACAGGTTCGCCTTGCCCGACATGCCCGTGCTTTTGTCGGCGAACATCTTGGTGCGTTTGCGGTTGCAGTCCATGCAGGAGGGCAGCAGGTTGTCCCAGTCCGCCGCCAGCCAGTAATAGCCTGGCTTGGTCATTTTCCCCTCGATCACCACCGCACCCTTGGGGCGGAAGTGTTCGACATCTTCAGGGCCGCCGGCGGCATAGTTGAACTCGCAATAGGCGCATTTCTTGTAAAACAGGGTACGTAGCGCCTCAACGACATCGGCGCCTTTGTAGGCCTTGTAGTCGTAGGGAGGCGTAGGAATCCGATTCGGTGCGTTCATGACCTCACCGATGGCTTCCAGGGTTTCCGTATGGCCTTTCGACGTTTCACCGGTCAGGCTCGCTGGCGCGGGGCCGCGTGGGACGTGGATCATGCTTGATCCTCCTGCCCGTCGTTCGACACGCTGCCGAGCTTGCTCCACAGCGACTGGAGTTCGTTGATGGCGCCCTGGCTGACCTGCGGGGCGAGCGCCTGGCTGGTAGCCATGCGTTGCGGCATTTGTGCGTATCGCGCTCGCCCCACAAGGCCCGGATCGGCGGGTGCACCAGCGCAGCAACAGGCTGGAACGAGAAACGACTCTGCGCGCGCCTGGCCTTGGGTTGGCTATGAAACGCCACTGCCTGGGCACGCAAGTCCGCCAAGCGCTCTGAGGCAAACACATCCGGCGCTGGCCCTCGGTCGAATCTGATCATCCCTGATGCTCCTGTGGGGGCGAAGTGTTGGAACCCATCCTAGCGTAGAGGCATTTTAATGGCGACGCTCTGTACTAGACAGGCGGGTTTTCCATCAACACCTCCAGCAGCGCCTGGGCCGCGGTCGACAGCTTGTGGTCGGCCAGGGCGATCACGCCGATACGCCGCTCCACTGCCGGCTCCACCAGCGCCACGCAGCACGCACCCAGCTCCTGCATCTGCTCGATGCACAACGCCGGCACCGCGCTCACCCCCAGGCCATTGGCCACCATTCGCCCGATGGTCGACAGCTGGTGGCTTTCAAATGCCACCGCCAGCTTGCCGTGTGCAGCCGCCAGGTGCTGTTCGAGCAGCAGACGCACTGCCGAGGGGCGCTGCAAGGCGATGAAGTCCTCGGCCAGCAGTTCGCTCCAGCGCACCTCTGGCTGTTGCGCCAGGGGCGAGTCGCTGGGCACCACCGCGACGAAACGGTCCAGCGACAGCGGGTGAAAGCACAGCCCGTCGAGGTTTTCCGGCTCGAAGCCAATGCCCAGTTCGACGCGCCGATGGCGTACCAGCTCGATGACCTGTTCGTTGATCACGTCATGCACCGTGACATTCACCCGCGGGTAGTGCTGGCGGAACACCTTCAGCGAGCGCGGCAGCAGGTTGCCGGCAAAGGCCGGCATGGCCGCCACCGATACCCGGCCCAGTTGCAGGGTGAAACGTTGGCGCAGCATTTCCTCGGTATCGTCCCAGTCGGCCAGCAGGCGGCGGGCCAGGGGCAGCAATACTTCACCCTCGGCGGTCAGGCTGACGCTGCGGGTGGTGCGGGTGAGCAGGGCGCCGCCGAGGTTGTCTTCCAGCGCCTTGATGGTAAGGCTCAGCGCTGGCTGAGAGATGTGCAGGTGTTCGCCCGCTTGGGCAAAACTCTGGTACTTGGCCACGGTGACGAAGGCACGCAGTTGCTTGACGTTCATGGCTGGCTCGGTCGTTGTTTTGCAAAAGTTATCAATCGATGACGAAAACAAAATTAACAAATCAGTCGCCAGCGGTGAAGATGCCAGCACTCGCTCAAACAACTACAAAGGCGGATCAGCATGGCCGGACTGGACAAGCGCGTAGCAACCTATGAAGAGGCCCTCGACGGCCTGACCGACGACATGACCGTACTGGCCGGTGGCTTTGGTCTGTGTGGTATCCCTGAAAACCTCATCGCCGAAATCAAGCGCCGTGGCGTCAAGGGCCTGACCGTGGTGTCGAACAACTGCGGCGTCGATGGCTTCGGCCTGGGCGTACTGCTCGAAGACCGCCAGATCCGCAAGATGGTTGCCTCCTACGTAGGCGAGAACGCCGAGTTCGAGCGCCAGCTGCTCAGCGGCGAGCTGGAAGTGGAACTGACCCCGCAAGGCACCCTGGCCGAGAAGATGCGCGCCGGCGGCGCTGGCATTCCGGCTTTCTACACCGCAACCGGCTACGGCACCCCGGTTGCCGAAGGCAAGGAAGTGCGCGAGTTCAACGGTCGCAAGTACATCCTCGAAGCATCCATCACGGGCGACTTCGCCATCGTCAAGGGCTGGAAGGCCGACCACTACGGCAACGTGGTGTACCGCAACACTGCGCAGAACTTCAACCCGCTGGCTGCAACCGCCGGCAAGATCACCGTGGTCGAAGTGGAAGAGATCGTCGAACCGGGCGTGTTGCTGCCCAGCGAGATCCACACCCCGGGCATCTTTGTCGACCGGGTCATCGTCGGCACCTTCGAAAAGCGCATCGAAAAGCGCACCGTCAAGGCCTGAGCAGCGCCCCTAGAACAACCGCCCACAGAACAACAAAGAGACCCCGACCATGGCACTGACCCGCGAACAGATGGCGCAACGCGTCGCCCGTGAACTGCAGGACGGCTACTACGTCAACCTCGGTATCGGCATCCCCACCCTGGTGGCCAACTACGTGCCTGCCGACATGGACGTGATGCTGCAATCGGAAAACGGCCTGCTCGGCATGGGCGAGTTTCCGACCGAAGCCACAATCGACGCTGACATGATCAACGCTGGCAAGCAGACCGTCACCGCCCGCCGCGGTGCCTCTATCTTCGATTCGGCGCAATCGTTCGCCATGATCCGCGGCGGCCATGTCGACCTCACCGTGCTGGGCGCCTTCGAGGTAGACGTGGAAGGCAACATCGCCTCCTGGATGATCCCCGGCAAGCTGGTCAAGGGCATGGGGGGGGCGATGGACCTGGTGGCCGGTGCCGAGAACATCATCGTCACCATGACCCACGCCTCCAAGGATGGCGAATCCAAGCTGCTGACCCGTTGCAGCCTGCCGCTGACCGGTGCGGGATGCATTCGCAAGGTACTGACCGACCTTGCCTATCTGGAGATCGAAAACGGCGCGTTCATCCTGCGTGAGACCGCGCCGGGTGTGAGCATCGAGGAAATCGTCGCGAAGACTGCCGGCAAGCTGATCGTGCCGGACGATGTGAAGGAAATGACTTTCTAAACGCTGTACCCACCCGACCCTGTGGGAGCGGGTTTACCCGCGAATGCGTCAGTGAATTCACTGGCCTGTTCGCGGGTGAACCCGCTCCCACAGGGTTCAGTGCTGTTATACCGACATTTGACTGACCAACACGCAACATCCACCAATAAAACCAAAAAAGGAAAGACTCTGTGGCCGCTGAAATACAAGACAGCCGCTCTGCGCGGTTTGCCCTGCGTTGCTCCAACTGGGCTGAACGCTGGTTCCCCGACTCCTGGGTGTTCGCCGCTCTGGCGGTGATGATCGTGACCGTTGGCGCCTTGGCGATGGGCGCCAAGCCCACCGACACGGCCAAGGCCTTCGGTGACGGTTTCTGGAGCCTGATCCCCTTCACCATGCAGATGGCCTTCGTGGTCATCGGCGGCTATGTGGTCGCCAGCTCGCCTCCTGCGGCACGCTTGATCGACCGTCTGGCACTGCTGCCGAAGAACGGTCGCTCTGCTGTGTGCTGGGTCGCGCTGATCTCGATGATCGCATCCTTGCTCAACTGGGGGCTGTCGCTGGTGTTCGGCGGCCTGCTGGTACGTGCCCTGGCGCGTCGTACCGATCTCAAGATGGACTACCGCGCCGCCGGCGCTGCTGCCTACCTCGGCCTGGGCGCCGTATGGGCCCTGGGGCTGTCGTCGTCCGCTGCGCAGTTGCAGGCCAACCCGGCCAGCCTGCCGCCTTCGATCCTGGCGATCACCGGGGTGATTCCGTTCACCGAAACCATCTTCCTGTGGCAGTCGGGCGTGATGCTGCTGGCGCTGGTGATCGTCTCGCTGATCGTCGCCTACGCCACCGCACCTGGCCCGAACAGCGCCCGTAGCGCCGAGGACTGCGGCGTCGACCCAAGCTTCACCGCACCGCCTGCAGCCAAGCGCACCCGTCCAGGCGAGTGGCTGGAGCACAGCCCGATCCTGATCCTGTTGCTGGTGGCCCTGGCCGCTGGCTGGCTGTACCAGGAGTTCGCCACCAAGCCTGCGATCACCGCGATCTCCGGCCTTAACACCTACAACCTGCTGTTCATCATGCTCGGTGCCTTGCTGCACTGGACCCCGCGCAGTTTCCTCGATGCGGTGACCCGCGCCGTGCCGACCACCACCGGGGTACTCATCCAGTTCCCGCTGTACGGCTCGATCGCGGCCATCCTCACCCAGGTCAAGGGTGCCGATGCGCAAACCCTGGCGCACCATATCTCGGTGTTCTTCACCCAGATCGCCACCCACGACACCTATGCCTTGCTGATGGGCGTGTACTCGGCGGTGCTGGGCTTCTTCATCCCATCCGGTGGCGGCAAGTGGATCATCGAAGCGCCATACGTAATGCTGGTGGCCAACGACCTGCAATACCACCTGGGCTGGGCGGTGCAGATCTACAACGCCGCCGAGGCCTTGCCGAACCTGATCAACCCGTTCTACATGCTGCCGCTGCTGGGCGTGCTCGGCCTCAAGGCGCGTGAGCTGATCGGCTTCTCGTTCGTGCAGTTGCTCGTGCACATACCGCTGGTGCTGATACTGCTATGGGCATTGGGCACGACGTTGCAGTACACGCCGCCGGTCATGCCGTAAGCGATACACGTCTCTAGCGACACCAGGAAGGACGGGATCATCCCCGTCCTTTTTTTCGTTCTGAAGGATTATCGATAACGATTCCTATTGGAGATTCGTTTTCATATGACTGTCAGCAGTTGGCAGCCCATGGATATTCACCAGAACGAACAAGGAGAAAGGCCGCGATGTTTGCGCCCATCAACCGTCCCATTACCCTTGCACTGGGCCTGTGCAGCAGCGTCATCAGCCAGCAGGGCTTGGCCGAACAGCCTCAGGAGCACCCCACGAACGGCGTACTGGAACTTGGCTCCACTGAAATCCTCGCCCAGGGCCTGGGCAGCATCACCGAGCATACCGGGGCCTACACCACTGGCAGCATGAGTGCCGCCACCCGGCTGAACCTGGCGATCAAGGACACCCCGCAGTCGGTCTCGGTACTGACCCGCCAACAGCTCGACGACTTCCAGCTCGACACGCTTTCCGAAGCCATGGGGCGGGTCACCGGCGTGACCGTGCAGCGCAACGACTCGGAGCGGCCGACGTATTACTCGCGAGGCTACGCGATCAACAATTTCCAGATCGACGGCATGCTCAACACCTTCTCGGGGCTCAAGTCGGACTCCGACACCCTCATCTACGACCGTATCGAGGTGGTGCGGGGTGCCACCGGCCTGACCGCGGGGGCAGGGGACCCATCGGGCACCATCGCCATGGTGCGCAAGCGCCCGACCGCGCAGCTGGCAGTGAAGAGTGGCGTCAGTGCCGGCAGCTTCGACACCTACCACAGTTACCTGGACGTCGGCGGGCCGCTGGCCTGGGACGGCCGTCTGCGCGGGCGCACGGTGCTGGCCTACCGCGACAGCAAGTCGTTCATGGACAAGTACGCCAGCCAGCGCGAGGTGGCCTACGGCATTCTTGAGGCCGACCTCGGCGACACCACGGTGCTCGCGGTGGGCTACGACTACCAGAACAAGCACGTGCAAGGCGCGTCCTGGGGCACGGTGCCGTACTGGAACGCCGACGGCGGCAAGGCCAACCTGCCGCGCTCGACCAACCTGGCCACGTCCTGGTCGTCGTGGCCGCTCAAGGACCAGACGGTGTTCGTCACCCTCGACCAGCGACTGGCAGGCGACTGGCTGTTCAAGGCGGCCTACACCCATCGCCAAAGCGACAGCGACGGCAAGGTGTACTACGGCGGCAATGGCTTTCCGGCCGCCGACCGCAGCGGCATGACCGCCTGGAGCAGCCACTTCGCCGGTGTGGAGAAAATGGACGCGCTGGATTTCAACCTGGCCGGGCCTTACCCACTGCTTGGGCGCAGTCATGATTTCATGGTCGGCTATGGCGTATCGGAGCGGCGCAACCAGTCGCCGTTCTTCGCCGGGCGCGTGGATGCGCCGGGTTATTCGAGCATCGGCGACTGGAAGTACATGGGCGGTATTGCAAAGTTCAGCGACTACGACACCGGCCTCGATTCGTCGCGTTCGAGCACCGAGCAGAAGGCCGGCTATATTGCCACGCGCCTGAACCCCACCGATCGCCTGCACTTTGTGCTGGGCAGCCGCTATGGCAGTTGGAAGAGCCAGAGCAAGTCGTGGAGCTACGACGACAACCTGGCTTTGACACGCAGCAGCCGCAGCGAGCAGACCCAGAACGACCAGTGGACGCCCTATGCCGGTGTGCTCTACGACCTGACCGAGCAGTACACGGTCTACGCCAGCTATACCGATATCTTCAACCCGCAGACGGTCAAGGACGTCAGCGACCAGTATCTGGAGCCGATCGTGGGCAAGGTCTACGAAGTGGGCCTGAAGGGCAGCCTGTTCGACGAGCGCGCCAACCTCAGCACTGCGGTGTTTCGCAGCAAGCAGGACAACGTGCCGGAAATCGACGATTCCGTACCCCGTGGCCCGAATGGCGAGCAGTACTACAAGTCCGGAGGCAAGGGGGTGGTGGTCGAGGGCTTCGAGGCGGAGCTGGCAGGCGAGGTGGCCAATGGCTGGAACATGAGCCTGGGCTACAGCTATACCCACGCTGCGCGGGGCGACAGGAGCCGCAAGGACCCCGCCCAGCCGTTGAATTTGGTGCGCTTCTCCAGCACTTATGCCGTGTCACCCAAGCTGACCGTGGGCGGCACGCTCGACTGGCAGAGCAACACCTTTGGCTTGGGCCAGCGTCCGGTGGGGCGTGATGCCGCAGGGCGGATCGTCACCGAACCGCAGCGCATGAGCCAGCGTGCGTTCTCGGTGGTCGGGCTGATGGGGCGCTATGCGTTCGATGAACACCTGTCGGCGTCGGTGAACGTGAAGAACCTGTTCGATGAGCATTACTACAACAACCTGGGGTTCTATAACGGGGTGTACTACGGCGAGCCGCGAACCTTGATGGTAAGCCTGGACTGGAAGCTCTAGCCCACGGTGGCTGCTTCGCGGGCAAGCCCGCTTCTACAGGATCACCGGCAACCCTGTAGAAGCGGGTTTGCCCGCGAACACCGGCGCAGCCGGTGCCAGACGAGGCGCTATCAGCTTGCTGGCGCAAGCTCGGCCACCAACGCCGCCAACGCCGCCTTGCCTTGCTCATCCAAACCGAACACCGGACGACGCGGCTCACCCACCGGCAAGCCGGTCATGCCCAAGCCGGCCTTGATGGTCGCGGGCAACCCACCCTTGAGGATGAAGTCGAGCAACGGCAACTGGCGGTAGAACAGTGCCTGGGCCTTGGCCAGGTCACCGGCCAGCACGGCCTGGTACAGCTGCTGGTTGAGCGTCGGGATCAGGTTCGCTGCGGCGGTGCACCAGCCTTTTGCGCCTGCCACGAAAGCTTCCAGCGCCAGTGGATTACAGCCGTTGTAGAACGGCACCTGGCCTTCGCCCAGCAGTTGCAGCTTGTGCATGCGCTGGATGTCGCCGGTGCTCTCCTTGACCATGGTTACGTTGTCCACCTCGCGCACGATGTGCAGGATCAGCTCCACCGGCATGTCGGTGCCGCTGGTAGCCGGGTTGTTGTAGAGCATGATCGGCAGGTCGATCGCCGTACCTATGCTGCGGTAGTGCTGGACGATCTCTTCAGGGCTGAGCTTCCAGTAGGCGCTGGGCAACACCATCACCGCATCGGCGCCGTGCTGCTGGGCGAAGCGCGCACGGCGCACGGCCCCGGCGGTGGTGAGGTCGGAGACGCTGACGATACTCGGCACGCGCCCGTCGATGTGTTCCAAGCTGTACCGGGCTACCTGCTGCCACTCGCTGTCGCTCAGGTAGGCACCTTCGCCGGTGCTGCCCAGCGGTGCGATGGATTGCACGCCACCGTCGATCAGGCGGTCGATGGACTTGCCCAGGGCCGGCAGGTCGAGCTGATCGCCCTCCTGGCTGAAGGGGGTGATGGTGTAGCCGATGATGCCGTGGAATTCAGTGGTCATGGTTATGGGCTCCGCAAGCAAGACATTTAGGGAATCAGTTCAGGCAGTCGGGGTGACTACGCAGGCACTGCCGGGCGAAGTAGTTGAACGAGGCCGAGTGACGCTTGGGGCGGTCGATCCAATCATGGGCTTCGCGGCCCAGGGCCGGGTCGATCGGCTTGATGGTGCCGGCGGACATCGCCAGCAGTTGCAGGCGCGCGGCACGTTCGATCAGTTGGGCGTAGATGCACGCCTGCTCGATGCTGATGCCGGTAGAGAGCTGGCCGTGGTGAGAGAGCAGGATGGCGCGCTTGTCGCCCAGGGCCTGGCTGATGATCTCGCCTTCTTCGTTGCCCACCGGCACGCCGGGCCAGGCGCCGAGAAACGCGCAATCGTCATACAGCGGGCACAGGTCCATGTGCGATACCTCCAACGGTACCTCCAGCATCGACAGTGCGGCGACGTGGGTGGGGTGGGTGTGGATGATGCAGTTCACGTCCGGGCGGGCGCGGTACACCCAGCTGTGGAAACGGTTGGCCGGGTTGGCCATGCCTTGGCCTTCGAGCACCTCGAGGTCTTCGTTGACCAGCAGCAGGTTGCTGGCGCTGATTTCGTCGAAGCCCAGGCCCAGTTGCTGGGTATAGAAAGTGCCAGGTTGCGGGCCGCGGGCGCTGATCTGCCCGGCAAGGCCGGAGTCGTGGCCGTGGTCGAAAAGAATTCGGCAGGTCAGCGCCAGCTTTTCCCGCACAGTCCACGTATTATCGGCGAGCGAACCTTGCATCTGCGCCAGGGCCTTTTGCACCAGCTGGTCTTTGCTGTCGGTCAGGGTCTTGGCCATGGGGGCTATCCTCTGTGGCTGATGAAGTATCGATGCTTGCCCGCTCCCTTGCTTTGGACGGTGTGGGGGCGGTCAATCAGATGACACAAATAATCCTATATGACACAAAGTGTCATATGCAAGAGCGCTTTCTGGAGAAAATCGCGTCGCATGTCTATCCGCTTGAAATTGCTCAGAAAGAAATTGGGCGTCACCTTGGAGGTGCTGGCTGAGAAGTCGGGCATGACCAAGAGTTACCTCTCCAAGGTCGAGCGTGGCTTGAACACGCCATCCATCGCTGCCGCGCTCAAGCTTGCCAAGGCCTTGAACGTCAACGTCGAGGAGCTGTTCGCCGAGGACCACGCCAACCAGGCCCGCTACAGCCTGGTACGCCGCGACGCCCGCCAGGCGTTGGTCGGCGATGGCGCGGGGCCGGGTTATGCGGTGCTGACCTCGCAGGTCGGCCAGCGCAGCCTGCTGCCGTTCATCATCCAGCCGCCACGTGAATTCAGCGACCGCACGTTCAAGGAACACCAGGGCGAGGAGTTCCTGTTCGTCCATGCAGGCCAGGTGGAGGTGGACTTCATGACCGAGCGGGTGCTGCTGGAGCAGGGCGATGCCTTGCACTTCAACGCACAAACCCCACACCGACTGCGCTCGGTCGGCGAGCACCAGGCGCAGTTGCTGGTGGTGGTGCAGGGCGGCGACGAGTGAGGGCAGGGCGATGATCGAGGCCTCGCGTTTCTGGCGCGACCCGTGCCTGCCTTTCGTCGAGGCGCGGCGGGTGGGCGATGGGCGGCAAGCCTGCTACGGCGCGCATTCCCACGAGAGCTTTTCCGTTGGCGTGATCACCGGTGGACGCAGCACCTACCTCACTGGCGGGCAGTGGCGGGAGCTGGCGGCGGGCGCGACGGTGCTGATGAACCCAGGGGCGGTGCATGCCTGCAACCCTATCGAGGGCGAGGTATGGTCGTACCTTATGCTGTTCGTCGATATGCCTTGGTTGAACGGGCAGGGGTTCGTGCTACCGCAGGCCACCCATAGCAGCTCGCCTGCGTTGTATGGCCGGCTGCTGGAGGTGTTCGCCGGGTTGTTCGACGAGCAAGGGGAGGGTCGCGAAGCCATGCTCGCGGGGTTCTTCGCTGACTTGCCAGGGTATCTGGAGGCAGCGCCTGGGGCACGGCAGGCCCAGCATCCGCGCCTGGAAATGGCGGCAGCGTTCATTCGCGCGCACCGGCTCGACCCGCTGAGCCTGGAGGACATCTGCGCTGCCGCCGGGTTGTCGCGGGCCTACCTGATTCGAGCGTTTCGCCAGCGCTTCGGCCTGACGCCCCATGGCTACCTGGTGGACCAGCGGGTGCAGCATGCGCGGGCACAACTACGCAAGGGCCGGGGTATCGCCGAGGTGGCGCTGGAGGCGGGTTTTGCCGACCAGGCACACCTGCAACGGGCATTCAAGCAGCATTTGGCGGCGACGCCGGGGCACTATCGCAACGGCTGAGGCCTGTGTCGGTCGTGCTCGCGAACAGGCCGGCAAATCACCCCAGAATCAGGTAGACCGCACTGGCCACCAGCAGTACCGCCAACCCCCGGTTGAACAGGCGCATGCGCCGTGGCTCGGCCAGGTACTGGCTGATCACGCTGCCGGCCCAGGCCCAGCTGGCCACCGAAACGAAGCAGATCGGCCCATAGAGCCAGGTGAACAGCCACAGCAGGTGCTGCTCGCCGCCGGTGTAGGCGCCCACTCCAGCCACGGCCGCCAGCCACGCCTTTGGGTTGAGCCATTGCATCAGCGCGCCGTGCCAGGCTGATGGCGGGCGCTGGTCGTGGGCCTTGCCAAGTTGCCCATCGTCGCTGGCCAGCTTCCAGGCCATGTACAAAAGAAACGCCACGCCTCCCCAGTGCAACAGGCGGCCCAGCAGTGGCCAGCGTAGCAGCAGCTCGTGCAGCCCAAGACCCACCAATACCAGCAACAAACAGAAACCCAAGGTGGCCCCGGCAGCATGCGCAAGGCTGGCGCGCAGGCCATGACGGGCGCCGCTGCCCAGAGCGACGATATTGACAGGGCCGGGGGAGATGGAGGCCGCCAGAGCAAAGGCGGCCATGGACAGGGAGAGGCTCATGGAAGGTTTCCTTGTGGTCGTGAATGCCCCTCATCCTGGCTGACGGACCGAACCGTGTATTGAAGCAAAGTGCCCAAGGCTATTTGTTACAGGTTTTGAAATAGTTTCCCTCTGTCGGTAAAACCTGCTTCGATTGTAGGATCTACTCCCATTTTCTTACCAAGGTTTATATGAGCACCTTCGCGGAGCCCCCCAGTTTCTGGCCTTCCCGGCCTTCTTCCCCCCGTCTTCGTGACGCTTCCCTCGTGAGTACCCGCTAATGGAATGGTTAGCCGACCCCACGGCCTGGCTAGGCCTGCTCACGCTCATCATCCTTGAGTTGGTGCTGGGTATCGACAACCTGGTATTCATTGCCATCCTTGCCGACAAGCTACCGCCCGAGCAGCGTGACCGCGCTCGAGTCATTGGCTTGAGCCTGGCGCTGCTGATGCGCCTGGGCCTGCTGGCCAGTATTTCGTGGATGGTGACCTTGACCGAGCCGCTGTTCGAGGTGTTCGGCAAGAGCTTCTCGGGCCGTGACCTGATCATGCTGTTCGGGGGCGTGTTCCTGTTGTTCAAGGCCACCATGGAACTGCATGAGCGCCTTGAAGGGCATGTCGCGCAGGCTACGGGCGTGGTTCGCCATGCCGCGTTCTGGCCGATCATCGCGCAGATCGTGGTGCTGGATGCGGTGTTCTCGCTGGACGCGGTGATCACGGCCGTGGGCATGGTCGAGCAGTTGTCGGTGATGATGATCGCGGTGATCTTCTCCATCGGTATCATGATTATCGCCAGCAAGCCGCTGACTCGCTTCGTCAATGCCCACCCCACGGTCATCATGCTGTGCCTGGGCTTCCTGATGATGATCGGCTTCGCCCTCACCGCCGAGGGCCTGGGCTTCCACATTCCGAAAGGCTACCTGTACGCGGCCATTGGTTTCTCGATCGTGATCGAGCTGTTCAACCAGCTGGCACGTGCTCGCCGCAAGCGCAGCTTGCAGCAGCACCGCCCGATGCGTGAGCGTACCGCCCATGCGGTGCTGCGCCTGCTGGGTGGTCGCAAGGTAGAGGCCGATGAGGTGGGTGAGGAAATCGCCGACCTGGTCGAAGGTGGCGGGGAGCATGTGCTGTTCGACCGCCGCGAGCGGGTGATGATCAGCGGTGTACTGAACCTGGCGGAGCGGCCGATTCGCAGCGTCATGACCGTACGTGCGGAAGTCGACGCCATCGACCTGTCGCAGTCGCCGGAGGCGATTGCCGAGGCCTTGGCCAACTCACCTTACTCGCGCCTGCCGTTGATCCGTGACGGCCGCATCGAGGAACCGCTGGGCTTCGTGCACAAGAAGGAATTGCTCAAGGAACTGTTGGGCGGTAGCCAGCCAGACCTCGAGAGCCTGTCGCGCAAGCCGCTCAACCTGCTGGAAAGCTTCAGCATCCTCAATGCCATGGAGCAGATGCGTGGCCAGTCGACCCACGTGGCGTTCGTGGTCAACGAGTTCGGTGACTTCACCGGCCTGCTGACCCTGACCGACATTCTCGAGTCGATCGCGGGTGAGCTACCGGACGCCAGCGAGGTAGAAGGCCCGGGGATCGTCGAGCAGGCCGATGGTTTCGTGGTCAGTGGTGCCCTGAACCTCAGCCAGGTCCAGGCACGTACCGGCTTCGCCGCTCGCGCCACCGAGGACTACCAGACCATGGCTGGCCTGGTGATGAGTCTGCTGGACCGCCTGCCTGTGGTGGGCGACCGCCTGGCCTGGAACGGCTGGACCATGATCGTGGAAGAGGTGGAGGAGCGCCGGGTTCGCCAGGTGCGCCTTACACAGGACGCCGACGCTGACGCAGCAGGTGCTTGATGCCTTCGAGCACCAGCACCATCACCGCGGCCCAGATCGGCAGGTAGGTCAGCCACTGGTCGGGGCCGATGGTCTCGCCCAGTAGCAAGGCCACGGCCACCAGCAGCACCGGCTCGACATAGCTGAGCAGGCCGAACAGGCTGAACGCCAGCAAGCGGCTGGCCAGTACATAGGCGATCAAGGCACAGGCACTGATCGCCCCGAGCAACGGGATCAACCCATAGAGCGCGGGATGCTCGGCCAGGTCCGCGGCTGACAGCGGGCCCTGTACCACGAAGTACAGGGCCACTGGCAGCAGCAGGCACATGTCGCACCAGAGTCCGCCCAGATGCTCGGTGCCGCAGCGTTTGCGCAGCACGAAGTAGATCGGGTAGCCGATCACCACCACCAAGGTTTCCCAGGCAAAGCTGCCATGCTGGTACAGCTCGTGCCCCACTCCCAGCGCTGCAAAGCCTACCGCCAGTTTCTGCAGGCGTGACAGGCGCTCGCCATACACCAGTCGGCCAGTCATGACCATCGCCAGTGGCAGCAGGAAATAGCCCATCGACACTTCCAGGCTGCGCCCGTGCAGGGGCGCCCAGAGGAACAGCCACAATTGCACGCCCAGCAGCGCCGAAGTGCCCAGCATGCCCAGCAACAGGAGTGGAGCCTGGCGGACACGGGCCAGCAGTTCGCCAATGCGCTGCCAATCCTTGCTCAGCCACATGAACAGGGTCAGGCAGGGTAGCGTGAGCAGGGTGCGCCAGCCGAAGATTTCCTCGCCATCCAGCGGCGTCAACAGGGAGGTGTAGAAATACATCACGGCGAACAGGATGGACGCCATGACGGACGCGAAAATGCCTTTTGACACGGAGGCCTCGGTAGCAAGGGGTAGGGGTTAGCCGGGCATGATCTCAGGGGGCGCGGGCTGCGACAACTGGATGCCCGCAGGCGGGGCCGCCAGGGCTTGGAGGAAGTCTGCAAGGGGCATCGGCCGGGCGTAGAGGTAGCCTTGCTGGAAATCAACCTGGTGGCGCGCCAGGTAGTCGCGCTGCACCTCGGTTTCCACGCCTTCGGCGACGATGCCGAGGTTCAGCTTGGCCGACAATTCGATGATGCTGTCGAGGATGTGCTGGGACAGTGCATCGCCGCCGATCAGGGCAACGAAGCTCTGGTCGATCTTCAGGTAATCGACCTTGAACTGGCGCAGGTAGTTGAGGCTCGACTGGCCGGTGCCGAAGTCATCGAGGGCGATCATCACCCCTATGTCATGAAGTTTCTCGAACAGCTCGAGGGTCACGGGCGTGGCCTCGATCAGCTTGCGTTCGGTGAGCTCCAGGGTCAGTACCACGCGTCCTGGAGGGAAATGCTGGAGGAAGGTCTGGCAGTCGTCGAGCAAGCTCAGGTCGCGGCAATGATCGGCGGTGATGTTGATGCCGATGTGAAAGCCATCCTCCATCAACGCGGCGTAGGGGGCCAGGCCCTGGGCGGTGCGCAGCATCAGCGCGCGGGTCATGGCGACGATCTGCCCGCTGTGCTCGGCATAGGGAATGAACAGGTCGGGGCGCACCAGGCCTTCGCGGGGGTGCTGCCAGCGCATCAGTACCTCGGCCCCGGCCCAGCGGTAGTCGCCTTTGCGTACCACAGGCTGGAAGTACGGCAGGAATTCCTCGGCTTCCAGTGCCCGCTCCAGCTCGGCGCGCGGCGACGAGGCGCGGCGCAGTTGCCAGCGGCAGGCCACCCCGGCCGCCAGGCCCAGGGCCAGGAGCAGGCTGAGCAGGGCCGGGTAGTGGCTGTGCAGCACCTGGTGGGCCTTGCCTTCGGGGTAGCCGCCTTGAATGGAGAACGGGTAGCGGGCCGAGGTCAGCAGGGTCGGGGCGCTGGGGGCGGCTGGCGGTACACCGCGATGCACCACGCCGTCCCTGTCCATCCAGTGGCTGCCGACCTGCAATTGCAGCAGTTCATCGTCACCGATCAGGCGCAGGGCGGTGAGCAGGTGATCGCCATCGACCGTAGCGATGGCGCCGGTTGCTCCGCTGCCGGCGCGCAGTACCAGCAGTGGGTGGCCTGGGGTGACCGAGTTGCCGTCCATCAGCCAGAGTCGACCTGCCACGTAGTCGCTGCTGACTACCGGTTCCCGATAGTCGCCGAACAGCGAGCTGCAATACAGGTTGTTATCTTCAAACAGGTTGGTCGAGCGCACGAACGCATTGCGCGTGACCTGTTCGCGCAGGGCCAGTACCACCTCGGTGCAGGGTCTGCCAGCCAGGGGCAGCAACGCCTGTGACGCAGTGGTGAGGCTGTCGAGGATGTGCTCGACATAGCGCACCACCTGCTGCGTAGTGGCCTGGCTGTTGGCACGCAGTTCGCGCTCGATCTGCCACTGCATGATCGCCAGGCCGCACAGCAAGGGTAGGGTACCGACGGCCCAGGGCAGCAGGCTTTGCCAGTTCCAGCGGGATTTTCGTTTAACCGAGAGGGGCATGCTGACCTAGACTTGATGAACGATAGCCTGCAAAGAATAGCCGTTTGTCGAATCATACGTACGGAGAACTAACGCGCGACAAACCTTTTTACGCACTATAGAATCGCATTACGAATACAAGAATAAGATCTTCCGCCGTCGGAAGATCATTCCCGCCAAAAATGGGTCCATATGGCTTACCAAGGCTTCAAAGTGCTGATTGGTGACTTCCTTTCCCGCAGTGTGAGGGGCATCCCTTGCGCTCCACCTTGCCTGTTCGACATCCAAAGCATGTGACAGACGTTTTTTACCGCTGCAGATGAGGACACGAACATGGCTGATCTCTACGAAAACCCGATGGGCCTGATGGGCTTTGAATTCATTGAACTCGCATCGCCTGCTCCAGGTGTGCTGGAGCCTGTATTCCAGGCCATGGGCTTCACCAAGGTGGCGACCCACCGCTCCAAGGATGTCCACCTGTTCCGCCAGGGTGGCATCAACCTGATCCTCAACAACGAACCCAAGAGCATCGCGTCCTACTTCGCTGCCGAACATGGTCCTTCGGTATGCGGCATGGCGTTTCGCGTGCGCAACGCCCACGAAGCCTACGCGCGCGCCCTTGAGCTGGGCGCCCAGCCGGTGGAGATCGAAACCGGGCCGATGGAGCTGCGCCTGCCGGCGATCAAGGGTATCGGGGGGGCGCCGCTGTACCTGATCGACCGTTTCGAGGAAGGCAGCTCGATCTACGATATCGACTTTACCTTCATCGAAGGCGTCGACCGTCACCCAACGGGTGCCGGCCTCAAGGTCATCGACCACCTCACCCATAACGTCTACCGCGGGCGTATGGCGTACTGGGCCGGTTTCTACGAGAAACTGTTCAATTTCCGCGAGATCCGCTACTTCGACATCAAGGGTGAGTACACGGGCCTGACCTCGAAGGCGATGACTGCCCCGGATGGCATGATCCGCATTCCGCTCAACGAAGAGTCCTCCAAGGGCTCCGGGCAGATCGAAGAGTTCCTGATGCAGTTCAACGGCGAGGGCATCCAGCATGTAGCCTTCCTCACCGACGACCTGGTCAAGACCTGGGACGCCCTGAAGGGCATGGGCATGCGCTTCATGACCCCGCCGCCGCAAACCTATTACGAAATGCTCGAGGAGCGCCTGCCTGGGCATGGCGAGCCGGTAGAGCAATTGCAGGCCCGCGGCATTCTCCTCGACGGCGCCGCGGCCTCGGGCGACAAGCGCCTGTTGTTGCAGATTTTCTCGGAAACCCTGTTGGGGCCGGTGTTCTTCGAGTTCATCCAGCGCAAGGGTGATGATGGCTTCGGCGAGGGCAACTTCAAGGCGCTGTTCGAATCCATCGAGCGTGACCAGGTTCGCCGTGGGGTGTTGAACGTCGAGTGATGCCATGCATGACGCCATCACTTGTGGGTGGCGTCATGTACCGCTTTCTTGCGGCTGCGGAACAGGCCCCAGTAGGTGAAGGCGGAAGTCAGCAGGCCGACCAGTGCGAGTGATGGCAAGGTTTGCAGCGAGGCCTGGAGCAGTTCGTGCTGGCGGTAGCCCTGTGGGAAGCCGACGTTCACCGTGTACCCATACGTTGCCGACGTGTCGCGCTGGAAATACTCGGACTGAGAGGGGCGACCGGCCTCGCGGCTGTCACCGCCACTCCAGATGTAGTGGTCGCCGAACTCCAGCAGCAGCACCAGTCCGCTCTGGAAACCATTGAGCTCACTACGCAGCTTGAGCCCATAGACGCTTGCGATCACGCCGGGCTCCTGGTCGGGCAAGCGGTATTCCAGCATGACCTCGTTGGAAAAGGTCGGTACGTCAAAGGTCAGCTTTACATCCTGTCCCGGCTCGAAGTCGGGGGTCTTCAGCGTGAAGGTCGCGAGGCTGCTGCAATAGACTCGACCGTCCCGGGTCAGTAACAGCGAATGCAGGTGAGGGTTATGCGCGACCAGCTCCTTCAAGTCATACATCACCGACCTGCAAGGCTTGCCACTCAGCGGCAGGGCATTCAGTGCAGCCTGGTGCACCTCATCCAGGGCTCGGTCAATGACGAACAGCGCTTCGCGCATGGACGTGCTGGAAACCTGCTCCAGTTTCTTGTCCAATTGATAACTCATCACCATCAGGCCGGAAGCGATCGGCACCAGACCGACCGCAAGGGTCAACAATACTTCCAGTAAGCTACGTCCCGCATGCGTGGATCTCAGCATGGTCATCTCGCTCCCCGTGTCCAGCTCATCATGGTGGACGGCGAGGGTAGCGATGCTTGCCGGGAGCATACTGTAGGGCAAAGCTTCTTGTGTTGAAGGGCACGATGCAGTTTCCTGCGGGAGTGGCCTGCAATTGCGCCCGCTCCTGTTCTGCCTGCCCGCTGGCCAGACGCTCAACTGCGACCAGTGTCTTTCGATCCGACGGTTACGATCAGCGTTCGCCGAGCATCTGCGCGACACGTTGGCGCAGGCTCGACAATTCGAAGGGTTTGCACATCAGTTGCATGCCAGGGCCGAGGAAACCTTCGCGGGACATGGCGGCCTCGGCGTATCCGGTGATGAACAGCACCTGCAAGTCAGGGCGCAGGGTTCGGGCGATCTCCGCCAGTTGCCGCCCGCTGGTGCCCGGCAGCCCGACATCGCTGATCAGCAGGGCAATCGCTTGTGGCGAACGCAGGATCGTCAAGGCTTCCTCGGCATCGCACGCGGTATGGCAGAGAAAACCGTCCTCGCTGAGCGCCTGGTGCAGCAGCGCTCGCACATGGGGGTCATCCTCGACTACCAGCACCTCGCGGCCGCTGTTGGTCCAGGCCGTGACTTGTTCGCCGAGCGCCTGCGAGCTGCCAATGAAACGCGGCAGGTACAGCTCTACCCGTGTACCACGGCCTATCTGGCTGTGCAGCGTCACATGGCCATGGGACTGTTTGCTGAAGCCATAGACCATCGACAGGCCCAGGCCAATGCCCTGGCCCACGGGCTTGGTGCTGAAGAACGGTTCGAAGGCGTGCTCCTGGACACTTTCGGGCATGCCTTGGCCGTCGTCGCTGATGCTCAATTGCAGGTAGTCGCCACTGGCCAGGCCGCCACCGGCGAAGTCATTGGCGTCCAGTTGCAGGTTGCGGGCCTCGATGCACAAACACCCGCCGCTGGGCATGGCTTCGCAGGCATTGAGCAGAAGGCTTTGCACGGCGTCGCGCAGTTGTTGGTCGTCGGCGTCGACTGGCCATAGGCCCTTGGCCAAGTGCACCTGCAGGCGGATCGAATCGTTCAGGCATTGCCTCAGCCAGCTGGGTTGTAACAGCGTGTACAGGTCTACCGACTGGCTTTGCAGTGACTGGCGCGAAGAAAACGCCAGCAGTCGGTGGGTCAGCCGTGCGGCCCGGGCTACTGCTTCCTGGCCCCGCCTCAGCACTGTTTCGATACCTTCGGTCTTACCCTGTTTCAGGCGTCGGTCGATCAGCTCGAAGCTGCCGCCGATACTGGTCAGCAGGTTGTTGAAGTCATGGGCGACACCGCCGGCCAGTTGGCCGATGGCTTCCATCTTGCGGGTGTGATGCTGTACTTGCTCGTTGGCCAAGCGCTGCAACAACTGGTCCCTCTGGGCCTGGCACTGCTGGTCGAACTGGTCGCGTGCCAGATATTGGCGGCGCCGGGCTCGTAGGGCTTGCGCCACCAGCATCAGCAATTGCGCCTCCTCGAACGGGTAGGGCAGCAACATCAGGTTGCCCAGGCGCTCCCGGTGCGGGGCGCGCTCCGGGGCAGGCATAGGTGCGAGCAGCAGCACCGGCAGGTCGGACCACACCGGTTGCTGGTCGATGAACTGCTGCAGCGCCGATTGCTCATCGTCTGCCAGCACCTGCTCGGCGACGATCACCATGCCAACCCCTTCATTCAGCCATTGGCCCAGGTGCAACACGTTGTTGGTGCAACGCCAGCCGATTCCGGCGCCGGACAGCAATTTTGAGGCGACAGTACCCATCGATTCGGGTGCGAGAATCAACGCACGCTCATCAAGGAAAAGCGAACCCGCCAAGACGATTCTCCCGTGGCTTGGGCCAGCCGCGTATCGGCCTGGCTTAACCACTGGACCACAGCGCTTCGATCAGGGTTCAACGAAGCTGTACAAGACTTTTACAACCCTTGCTGAAGCAGCGGATCGTCAGGGTTCTGCCGCTCCAGTTCGGCCAGCAGCACCTGCACGTTCTGCAGTTGCCCGGTTTCCTTCCAGTACTGGATCAACAGCACCCGCGCGCGGCGGTTGGCGGGCTGCTGGTCGAGCAGTGTCTCAAGCTGCTTCTGCGCCGCCTCGACCTGTTCGAGGTCGTGCAGGGTGACTGCCAGCGTATAACGGTAATCGGTGTTGTCCGGCTCCAGTTCCACGGCGCGGGAAAAGGCCAGCAAGGCATATTCCCGTTGTTCGTGACGGGTCAGCCAGAGGCCCAGCTGGTATTGCAGGAACGCCGAGCCGGGGTTCTGCGCCAATGCCCTGGCCAGGACTTCGCGGGAGGCGTCGTGCTGGTTCTGGCGTTCGAGCAGGCGTACCTGTATGGCCAGGGCGTCGGGGCTTGCCGGGTCCTGTGCAAGGCTGCGTTGCAGGGCACTGGCCGCTCGGGGGTAATCGGCTTGATGCAGGTAGAGGCGTGCCAGGTGCACCTGGGCCTGGGCATCGTCGGGCTTGAGTGCCAGGGCTGCCTGGTATTGCTCCAGGGCATCCTGCAAAGGCCGGAAGTACAGGCCGATGGCGTCCGGTGGCAGCCCGACCAGGGCATCGACCGCCGCGAATCGTACGCTTTGTTCGTCGTCTTCCAGCAAGGGACCGAGCACCAGGCTGCGCTGAGCAGCAGGCACCAGGCGGCGGATGCTGGAAATGGCGGCACGGCGCACCAGCGGGTCAGCGTGCTCGAGGTCCAGGCGGGCCAGTTTCAAGGCCTGGGGCGAAGGATAGTTGGGCAGTTCGTCATAGAGTGCCGCGCGGCGGATGGGCGGCAGGTCGTCGCGTTGCAACTGTTGGTACAGCACTCGTGCGGCGCCGGGTTCGCCCTCATGGGCCTGGCGCAGTGCCTTGGCGTAGCTGTGTGGGGGGAGCGCTGGCTGTGCGGGTTGCGGGGTGCGCCACAGGTAACTGACGGCCCCTGCCACGGCAAGCGCCAGTAGCAGGGCGATCAGGTAGCGGTGGCGTCTGGGCATCGGCAGGTCCGGTGTGGCGTGAAGGGCAGAGCTTGGGGCAGGTGCCCGGCAAATGCAACCGACCCGCCCTTGCCCGGGGTCGCTGTACGACCCCGGAGCGCGCGGTGATCAGGTCACGTCGACCAGGACCAACTCGCTGTCCTGCAACGCGGTGACCTTGATCACGCTTTCCTGCTCTATGGCGACCCCATCGCGGGCATTGACCTGCAGCCCATTCACTTCCACCACCCCTTTGGCCGGCACCAGGTAGCCGCGGCGGCCGTTGTCGAAGCGGTACTCGGCGATTTCACCAGCCCGCAGGGTCGCGGCCGACAGGCGCGCATCGGTACGGATGCGCAGGCTGTCCTCGTCACCCGCACGGCCACTGGCCAGGGTTACGAAGCCTTCGCCGCGCTCACCCTTGGGGAATGGCCGGGTGCCCCACGACGGCGCCTCGCCGACCCGCTCCGGAATGATCCAGATCTGGAACAGACGGGTGTCGACCTTCTCCAGGTTGTACTCGCTGTGCACGATGCCGGTGCCTGCGCTCATGACCTGGACGTCGCCCGCTTCGGTGCGGCCTTTGTTGCCCAGACTGTCCTGGTGGGTGATCGCGCCTTCACGTACATAGGTGATGATTTCCATGTCGCGGTGTGGGTGCGGGGGGAAGCCACTGCCGGCCGCGATCAGGTCGTCGTTCCACACCCGCAGATTGCCCCAATGGGTGCGTGCCGGGTCGTGGTACTCGGCGAAGGAGAAGTGGTGGTGGGCGTCCAGCCAGCCGTGGTTGGCGTGGCCCAGGGTTTCGAAGGGACGAAGTTGCAGCATGATAGGGCTCCTCGGTTCGTTGGAATGGAGCCATCTTGCCTGAGTTAAATATCGAAAATAAGCGTAAATATCGACTTAAAAATATCGATTTATCAGATTTGTTTGCATGTTGAACTGCATTCGTTTCATCGCCTAATTCACTGATCTACAAGCATTAGCTGGTGCTTTTTCGCAGATGGGGCGAACATGCCCACTGTTCCAGAAATGCAATGGAGTGACCGTGTCCACCAAGCTTCCCCCCACACGCCAGTCGTGGTTGCAACGCCTGGCTGCGCGCCTTCTGGGTGGTGACTCGGCCGGCCTGCAGGCCGAGGCGTTGCGCCAGGCCTATGAGCGCGGCCTGGCGGATGGTCGCAAGGCTGCCAGAAAGCCGCGCCAGCCAGTGGCCTCCAAGCCTTCGACGCCGTCCAAGGTAACAACGGATGGCCTGCTGTTCGACGACTGGCGCCTACCGCTCACGGCCGCACTGAAAAAGCGCTTCAAGGCCGATGTGGCCCAACGCCTGCCCGCCGATGCACAACCCAGCACTGCGCAGTGGAAACTTATCTTCAGCGACACTCCCACGACGTCCGTAATAGCGGGTGCAGGCTCCGGCAAGTCGACTTCCCTGGTGCTGCGCTTGTTGCTGCTGCACCACTACCTGGGTTTCGAGCTGGACGCCATGACCGTGGTGACCTTTACCCGTGAGTCGCGCAAGGATTTCATCCGACGCCTGCAACAGGTCTTTGCTCTCTGGCAGCTCGACCTGCCCACGCCTCAGGCACGTGAACTGGTGCGTACCTTTCATTCGCGGATCCTGCCCATGTTGCGCAGCCTGCCTGGCCATGCCCGGGCCCGGGCGTTCGAAGCGCTTGGCAGCGAGGCAGCGGCAGGCCAGGAGGCCGATGCCGACGACAACCCGTTCGACCTGCGCCTGAACGACACCCAGCGCCAGCATATGAACCTCTGCTACCGCGACCTGCTGCGCAGCAGCCCGCGTTTTGCCGAACTGGTCGCCGCGATGCGTCGCGAGTCCTTGCAGCTCAAGCCCATCGACCCGGATCACCCGGACGTGCAGAAGCGCGTGCAGGTGACCCAGCTGGCCGCACGGCGCGACGAGGAGCTGTGCGACGTGATCGAGGACCTGTGGTTCGCTGCCGGTGTATGGCCCATGCCCGGCATCATTCCCTGCCGCGAAACCGTGACCATTCGCGGCAGCCGCTTCCATGTCCACGGTCGCCTCGAGGGTCTGGATGCTTGGGTGGTGCTGGGCTTCGATCCATCGGAAAGCGCCCAGTATCAACGCCCCGGTGCCAAGCTATCGGTGCGCGCCGAGTGGGCTGTAAAGCGCACCCTGTTTCAAGCTTTCTGTGATAAGCCTCTGATATGGCTGGACAACTACGAGATTGCGAAGCGCCTTTCTTCGTCCCTGGCTGGCGATGCCGTGGCCGGGCCTGGTTTCGAATACAAGGTCAAGGGCGAACTGGCCCCCGCGCCGCTGCTCGACGCCTTCGTAGGCGCCGCGAACTTCATCGAGAACCTGGGCCTGGAGGTCGGGGATGCGGTGGCAGGCCTGTGCTTCCCGACCGACGACGGCGATGCGGTGTTCTTCGAAGCCCTGGCCCTTTACTGGAAGGCGTTCGAAGCGCACTTGCAAGCCCAGACCCCGCCGGTAGTGACCTACAACCGCATGTTCGCGCACTTCGGTGAGCGCAGCTCGGAAAACCTGCAACGACTGCCCGATGCGCTGCTGCGTCCGATGGCGCACGTGCTGGTCGATGAATTCCAGGATGTCTCGCCCCAGGTTGTCAGCTGGTTGCGCGCGACCCTGGCGGAGGTCCAGAGACGTGGTGCGGCATTGCACGCCGGGCGACGCGCCGTGCACAGTTCGCTCATGTGCGTGGGCGACGACTGGCAATCGATCTATGGTTGGCGTGGCAGTTCCCCGCACTACTTCATGGCGTTCACCGAGACCTTCCCGTCGCCGACCACTACCCAGGTGATGCTGGTGGAGAACTACCGCAGCCAACAGCACATCATCGATGCGGCCGAGCACTTGGTCAAAGGCGCGCGGGCCATCCGCGGCAAGACAGCCAGGGCCGCAGGCCGGGCGGCGGAGTTGGCCAAGGTGCCGGTGAAGGTGTTCGAGCGGGACGAGGCCGCGTTGGGGCGCACGCTCGTCGAACACTACCAGCGGGGCGAATCGGTGATGATCCTGTATCGAAGAAGCTCTGATAAAGCATTGATTTCAGATCACATTTACGAAGTTGTTAAAGTTGATTCGAGGTTGCCGGTCGAACAGCGTCGCCTGCGCCAGCTTACCTATCACAGCGCCAAGGGCCTGCAAGCCGATGTGGTGTTCCTGCTTGGCGACTGTCAGTACCTGACAAGCTCGCCTTACAAGAACCAGGCCTACCGCCTGGCGGGCATCGGTCAGGCCGACGATGCGCAGCCGTTCGATACGGCACAGAAGGAAGAGGTGCAGAGGTTGGCTTATGTCGGCGTGACCCGGGCGATCAAACAGTGCTACTGGCATGTGGAAGCCAGCGACGGCGAGGCAGCCAAGCTACCTCGTGCGTCGAGCCGGGTCGAGGGACGGCAGGCATACTTCGAGGACCTGCGCGCGCGCTAGTCGTTCACGCGCTGCGGGTGGTCAATTCCCAGCAGCAACTGGTCAACGCGTGAGTGACCCTGCTAGGGTGATTGCCGTGACTACAGGGAACCCCGTCATGCGACCTTTCACCGTCAAGCACATCGACCATGTAGTGCTGCGCGTCAGCGACCTGCCGCGTAGCCTGGCCTTCTACCAGGACCTGCTCGGCTGCCAGCTGCGCCGTACCCGCGAGGACCTCGGCATGGTCCACCTCGCCGCCGGCACAGCGATGATCGACCTGGTCAGCCTCGACGGCCCGCTGGGACGCCCCGGCGGGGCTGCGCCACAGCGCGAGGGGCGCAACCTGCATCATTTCTGCCTGCGTATCGAGCCGTTCGACGAGCAGGCCCTGACGCTCTACCTGCACGCTGCCGGCGTACAGGTCGAACCTGCCGAGAAGCGCTACGGCGCCGAGGGCGAGGGGCTTTCGCTGTACTGCTTCGACCCCGATGGCAACCAGGTCGAGCTCAAAGGGCCTGTGCGCTAAACCTCTTCATCGGCACCTATAGCTATTCGCCATGCTGGCGAGTGGATATCCCCGCAAAGCCGATTATGCTTCAACGTACCTTGCTGCGATCCTGGGCGGTTCGCCTAGTCGTGCTTCGCGCAACCGTAGTCCTGTATCAGCCTAGGGGCCTGGGTGCGGCAATACTGGTGAGGTGCTCCGGCCTGAAAAGAACAATACGGAGGCAACCCATGGCGGCAATCGACAGCACCTCGACGGGCAGCACGCCCCAGCGTGGCATGAGCAAGGAGGAGCGCAAGGTCATCTTCGCTTCATCCCTTGGCACTGTGTTCGAGTGGTACGACTTCTATCTCTACGGCTCGCTGGCGGCGATCATCGCCAAGCATTTCTTCGCCGGCGTCAACGAAACCACCGCGTTCATCTTCGCCTTGCTGGCGTTCGCTGCAGGCTTTGCCGTGCGGCCGTTCGGGGCGATCGTGTTCGGGCGCTTGGGCGACATGATCGGGCGCAAGCACACCTTCCTCATCACCATCATTCTCATGGGTGTGTCGACCGCCGTGGTGGGGCTGCTCCCCAGCTATGCCACCATCGGCGTGGCCGCACCGATCATCCTCATCACCCTGCGCCTGTTGCAAGGCCTGGCGCTGGGCGGCGAGTACGGCGGGGCAGCCACCTACGTAGCCGAGCATGCACCGCCCGGCAAGCGCGGCTTCTTCACCTCTTGGATCCAGACCACCGCGACCCTGGGGCTGTTCCTGTCGCTGCTGGTGATCCTCAGTTGCCGCACCCTCCTGGGCAACGAGGCGTTCGAGGCCTGGGGCTGGCGTATTCCGTTCCTGCTGTCGATCCTGCTGCTGGCGGTCTCGGTGTACATCCGCCTGCAACTCAACGAGTCGCCGGTGTTCCTGAAGATGAAGGCCGAAGGCAAGGCATCCAAGGCGCCGCTGACCGAATCGTTCGCCCGCTGGGAAAACCTCAAGGTGGTGATCATGTCGCTGCTCGGCGGCACCGCCGGGCAAGCGGTGGTGTGGTACACCGGGCAGTTCTATGCACTGTTCTTCCTGTTGCAGACGCTGAAGATCGACCCACAGACCGCCAACCTGCTGATTGCCGGCTCGCTGTTGATCGGTACGCCGTTCTTCATCATCTTCGGCAGCCTGTCGGACCGCATCGGGCGCAAGAAGATCATCATGGCCGGCTGCATCATCGCTGCGCTTACCTACTTCCCGATCTTCAAGGCGTTGACCGAGTACGGCAACCCGGCCGTATTCGTCGCCCAGGAGCAGAACCCGGTAGTGGTGGTGGCGGACCCTGCGCAGTGCTCGTTCCAGTTTGACCCGGTGGGCAAGGCCAAATTCACCAGCTCCTGCGACATTGCCAAGAGCCTGTTGGCCAAACGCGCCATTCCGTATGAAAACGAGCGTGCAGAACCAGGCACGGTGGCGCAAATTCGCATTGGCGAGCGGGTACTACCGAGCTTCGACGGCAGCACCCTGGCGGCGGCCGACTTCAAGACGCAGAACGACGCCTTCGTCGCCACCTTGAGCGGTGCGCTGAAGGAAGCCGGTTACCCGGAAAAAGCCGACCCTGCGCAAATCCATTACCCGATGGTGCTGTTGCTGCTGACCATTCTGGTGATCTACGTGACCATGGTCTACGGCCCGATCGCGGCCTGGCTGGTGGAGCTGTTCCCTACGCGTATCCGCTATACCTCGATGTCGCTGCCGTACCACATCGGCAACGGCTGGTTCGGCGGTTTCCTGCCGACCGTGGCGTTCGCGATGGTGGCCGCTACCGGGGATATCTACTACGGGTTGTGGTACCCGATCGTCATCGCGGTGATGACGGCGGTGCTGGGGATCCTGTTCTTGCCGGAAACCAAGGACAGGGACATCAACCACGACTGAGGCAAAGGGAAAGGGCCGCATGGCGGCCCTTTCTGCCTATCCGCGCAGGGTAAACCGGTACCCCACGTCCACCCCCGCACCGTCGCCCTTGCGCCAGGTCTTCTTCAGCACGAACTCGAACGCCGGCTCGAACAACCCATCACGCCACACCGCACCGCCCAGCACCTCCACGTTGTACCAGCCATTTTCCAGCTCGATGATCGGCCGCCCTGGCTCCTGGTAGCGCGCCAGCAGGTCCCCCAATGTCTTGGGCGTGAGATGTTGCAGGATGCGCCAGGTAAACAGCATCACCGCCCGGTTTTCGACCCTCAGCACGTAACCCGTGCGCCGGTGCTGCACGCGGTTGCCAGGCTCCAGCAGCGCCGGGGTGGGCTCGCCGAGGCTGAAGATGATCCGGTAGGGCAGGTTCTCGATACCCGCCAGGGGCAGCACTACGCCTTCGAGCACCGCCTGATCGCCGATGTCGCTGGTGGTGAAGGCCCGGGCCAGGTCATCGGGCAGGTCGTGGTCCTGTTTGAAACGTTCGAGCAGTTGGATGTCGGCGACCAGGAAATAGTCGACCAGGTCGTTGAGGACTTCGCTGAATTCGTAGCGCATCGGTTTTTTCCTTGTTCTAGGTGCGCTTTGGAAGGGAGTGCGCTCAGTGGCGCTGGGCGATCTGGATCAGGTTGCCACAGGTGTCGTCGAACACTGCCACGGTTACCGGGCCCAGGGCCGTAGGGGGCTGGGTGAATTGCACGCCGGCGGCGCACAAGCGGGCGTATTCGGCCTTGATGTCGCGTACACCGAACGAGGCAGCGGGAATGCCGTCCTGCTTGAGCGCGGCTTTGTAGGTGCGGGCGGCAGGGTGGGCATCAGGCTCGAGCAGCAGCTCGACGCCATTGGGCTCGTTTGGAGAGGTCAGCGTCAGCCAGCGGTGCTGGCCCATGGGAAGGTCATGCTTGGGTTCGAAGCCCAGCACGTAGTGATAGAAGGACAGGGCTTTGGCCTGGTCATCGACAAGAACACTGGTGAGCACGATCTTCATAGGCGTCACTCCGAGGGGCAGTACTCCAAGCAAAGCACATTTGCCGCCGCTCACCGTCCCAGATTCGCGGATAGACAGTGGGGAATCGGCCCCAGGGCGCCACCCTCGGCGGCCAGGGTAGGGCGGGAAACGTCGCCAATGGCCTGTTCGGCCAGGTGGTGGTTTCCAAGGGCGGACGCACCTACCGCAACACTTGCGCCTCGACAGCGGCTCGTGGGTACCCGCGATGCTAGGCGTGGTTGGCAGGCACCTGGCATTTTTACCAGGCGCCTGTTTGTTGCAGGAATGGCTAAATGGCACGGCCGGATAGCGGCTTGCAGCCCTTTCTGCAGACCGCCGGAGGAGGTTCTGCTCCAGACCACCCGAGGAACGCCCCCATGCGCACGATGCCATTGCTGTTGATGCCCATTTTCGCCGGTTGTGCCTCCCACGCACCGGCACCAACGCCTACCTACCTCAGCACGCGAGTCACCGAAGCCGAGGTGATCGTCTCGCACGACCCGGTGTCGGCCACACTCGCCGCACTCACCCAACGCGGCCGTGTGGCGGTCGAAGACCTCAAGCGCTGGTACGACAGCGAAACCGACGACTGCGGCGGCCCGGACAAACCCGGCTACCTGTGTAGCGGCATCGCGCTTCGCACGACGGGCAGCAGCCCGGAATTTCTCCCCTGGAACCCCAGTGCCAGCCAGCTGGAAAAGGGCGCGGTAGCCTTCTCGTGGCTGCGTCATGACACCAACTTCGGCAAGCCCTTCGGCAACCAGAACGGGCTTATTCTCGCGCCACCCCAGGCCGTGCCAGACGGCAAGCTCGCCGCGCTGAGCGTGCTGTGCACCTTCCCGATAAACGCCAATACCAACCAGCGCCCGAGCCTCAATGGCTGCGGCCCGATCAGCGCCTACCCTGACACCGATACCTGCCAGTCACTGGACGTGAACACCGCGCAACAATGGCTCGACAAGTACCCGCAGGCTGGCAATTACCGGGTCTGCGGATGGGACCTTCGCCACTCTCCTGGCAGCTCGGCGCAGTGGTTCCAAACGGCGGTGGAGGCTCGCAAGGGCCTGGCCGATGAACTCTGGAGCGTCAACAACGAAGTGCTGATTTCGGTGTGGAGCCCAACCGACGGCGGCAGGTTGCCGCTGCATGCGTTCTTCTACGTGGAGGGCGAGCGCTCGGCGTTGGCCAAGGCGCAGTACGATCAGATCCGCTACGCGCAGATGTATCAGCAGTCGATCCCCGTGGTGCGAGTAAGCTTCCCCACCCACAAGACCGACGCCATGACCTTCACCTATGACGAGCATGACCAGGCCGTTGGCCGACCCACACCCATACCAGAGGTGGATTTTGATGAACTGGACGTCGGCTCACGTGCCACGGTGACGTCCAAGGGTGTGGAGTTCAGACTCGATCGCGGCCGTCGTGGGGTCAGTGACCAGCCCCATGAGGAAAGCGGCGGCAAGATCATCGGCAAGCACCTGGAGGCAGACACCTCGATTCGCTTCGTACTGGAGGGGCAGGGGCGTCGTGAAGTCACGTTCTCCTGGGGCTGCAACACCTATTGCGGAATGCACCAGGAAATCGCGGGGGAATGGGAGGAGTTGTCTGAAGAGGGGCCAGGCCAGTTCCATTACGGCACCCGCACCTTCACGGTCGATGGCCCAGAGGTAGTGGTGCTGACAGTCGATACGGAAGAGGACGACGCGCTGCTGGTGCTGGACAACCTGAAGGTCACCGCGGCCGGACGCTGACGGACGACTTCGGTAGGGAACTGGCCCTATTGGATCCATGTGCTACTACTTGAAGTCGACACGCGCGATTGCAGCACGGAGGGTCGCAGAGGCAGGGAGTTCGCCAGCGCTGATGTCCTGCCCTAGGTCCAGTCCTTTCCTGAATCGCGCGTGCGTGACGCATTCATCACCACAAGGAAGGCAACATGACCGAAGTCACCCTGATCGAAACCGTGAGCGCCGACTCTCTGACTACGCTGCTGCAGGATGCGGGCTGCCGGGTCAACCGCAACGAGCAGAACCAAGTAGTGCAGTTGCTCAGCGCCAGCCAGGGCGTGGGCTACGCCGTGCGCTTCGGCAACCCGGCGCCAGGCAAGGCTGGCGAGTTCTTCGATTTCACCTTCAGCTGCGCACTGCGCATCCAGGGCGACCTGCCTGCCGGGCTGGTGGAGCGCTGGAATGCCAGCCGGCGTTTTGCCCGCCTGTCCGTGCAGGGTGAATTCCTGGTGCTCGAGCAGGACGTCGTGGTCGCCGACGGGGTGAGCCAGAAATACCTGCTGGGCAGCCTGCTGCTGTGGGACCGGCTGCTCCAGGAGTTCATTGTCTACTTGCGCGACTACAGCCGCAATGTCGCCGACCAGACTTCGGCGCAAGGCGCTGGCGCGGCGCAAGCCTCGTGACGGCCCGTGCGCTGTGGGCCGGTGCGGGTGCACTGGCCCTGGTGGCCGCCGCTGCGGCGCTGGCCATGCGACCGGGCGAGCGGCCCGGCACGGTGGCGCAGGCGAGCGTTTCCGGGCCGGTGCTGGCGAGCCTTGGCGAGCAGCAGGTGGGCAGCGACGAACTCAAGGCCCTGCTGGCGCAATTGCCGCCAGACACCCGTGAGCGTCTGCTCGGCGACCGCCCGGCCTTGGAGGCGTGGCTACGCACCCGTCTGGCAGAGAAGGCGCTGTATCGTCAGGCCGCAGCCAAGGGATGGCCGCAGCGGCCCGAGGTGCAGGCGCAAACCCGGGCTGCCTCCGAGCAGATCGTGCTGCGCGATTACCTGGTGTCGATCAGCGAGGTCCCTGCCGACTACCCCAGCGATGCCGAGCTGCAGCAGGCCTACCAGGCCAACCAGGACGAGCTGCAGATGCCGGCGCGCTACCGCCTGAGCCAGATCTTCCTGCGGGTAGAGAACCCCAAGGACGCGCCAGAGGTGCAAAAGCGTGCGCACGCCTTGCTCAAGCAAGCCCGCGCAGGCGACTTCGCGGCGCTGGCCCGCGAACACTCCCAGGACAGCGGCAGTGCCGCGCAGGGGGGCGACACCGGGTTGCAACCCTTGGCCCAGCTGCTGCCGGAGGTACGTGAGGCGGTGACGCAGCTGAAGATCGACGGCATCAGCGAACCGCTGCGCAGCCCGGCGGGGTGGCATATCGTCAAGCTGGTCGAGCAGCAGCCGGCGCGCGCGGCCACCCTGGAGGAGGTAGCAGCGCAATTGCGCCAAGTGATGCGGGCGCAGCGTCAGGAGCAGTTGGTGAAAAACCATGTGGACGGCATGTTCGACAGTGCCACCTTGAGTATCGATGGCGCGGCGTTGAACCAGGTGTTGGAGGCCAGTCGTTAACGCTAGCCCTACCGCGGGCCTGTCCCGCGATAGGGCCACTGAACCTGTACAGGCCTAGCCGGCCTTGCGCAGGGTCAGGTTGATTCGCCGTTCCCCCATGCGCGGGTGCACGCCGGGCTTGATCGGCAGCACCCCATGAAACCTCAGGCGGTCCTCGCCACCCCACACCAATACGTCACCATGGCTAAGCGGCACATGCCGGGGGCGGTCGCTGCGCTGTAAGCCACCCAGCAGAAACACTGCCGGCAAGCCCAGGGAAATCGACACGATGGGCTGGCTGAAATCGCGCTCGTTGCGGTCCTGGTGCAGGCTCAGGCGGGTGCCGGGCACGTAGTGGTTGACCAGGCAGGCGTCGGGCACGAAACCCTCGAAACCGGCCGCTGCTGCCGCCCTGCCCGCAAGGTCCAGCAAGACCTCGGGCAGGGCGGGCCAAGGCCGACCGCTTTGCGGGTCGAGGGGGCTGTAGCGGTAACCCTGGGCATCGCTGACCCAGCCCAACGCCCCACAGTTGCTCAACGCCACCGCCATGTTCAACCCGCCAGGGGTCTGCATGTGCCGGAACGGCGCGACGCGCAGCACCGGGCGCAGGGCATCGAGCAACGCTTCGAGCGGCGCCAGGGCAACGCCGGGCAGCAGCACGGTGTGCGTGGCCAGGCGTTGCGGCTGGGGGCCGAACAGGTCGAGGTCGGACTGGATCATGAGGGCTATCGGTTTGGCTGAGTGCCAATGGTAGCTCGATTGGGGTGGTTGCTGAACGCAGCTTCGTCGTCTGGTCCAGGCAATGGCCCCGGCGGGTCGGCGTGCACCGGGTTTCATGCGCGCAGCTCCGGGCGGTCACGAAATTGCTCCAGTGCCTCGGGGTTGGCCAGTGCATCGGTGTTTTTCACCGGCTGGCCGTGCACCACGTTGCGAATCGCCAGTTCCACCAGTTTGCCGCTGATGGTGCGGGGAATGTCCTCGACCTGAGCGATCACCGCCGGCACATGGCGCGGGGTGGTGTATTGGCGAATCACCTGGCGGATGCGTTGGCGCAAGGCCTCGTCCAACACCAGCCCTTGACGCAGGCGCACGAACAGCACCACCCGCACATCGCCTTGCCAGTCCTGGCCGATGGCCACGCTTTCCAGCACTTCTTCGACCTTCTCGACCTGACGGTAGATCTCTGCGGTGCCGATACGCACGCCGCCAGGGTTGAGAACTGCGTCGGAACGACCATGGATGACCATGCCACCGCTGGCGGTCTGCTCGGCGTAATCGCCCTGTGCCCAGACCCCGGGGAACTGGCTGAAGTAGGCGTCACGGTAGCGGCTGCCATCGTCGTCGCCCCAGAAGCCCAGCGGCATCGAGGGGAAATTGCGGGTGCAGACCAGCTCGCCTTTCTCGCCACTCACCGGGCGTCCCTGGGCGTCCCACACCTCCACCGCCATGCCCAGCCCTTTGCCCTGTATTTCCCCGCGTCGCACCGGCAGCAGCGGGTTGCCCAGCACGAAACACGAGACGATATCGGTACCCCCGGACATCGAGGCCAGGCACAGGTCAGCCTTGACCTTGCCGTACACATAGTCGTAGCTGTGCGGCGACAGCGGCGAGCCGGTGGAGAGCAGCAGGCGCAGGGTGTCCAGGCGGTGGCTTTGGGCCGGTTCCAGGCCAGCCTGCTCCAGGGCCGCCAGGTACTTGGCACTGGTGCCGAAAGCGTTTACCCCTTCGGCATCGATCAAGTCGAGCAGGCGCTCTGGCCCCGGGTGGAACGGCGAGCCGTCGTACAGCACCAGGGTGGCGCCGACCGCCAGGCCACTGGCCAGCCAGTTCCACATCATCCAGCCGCAGGTGGTGTAGTAGAACAATACGTCTTCGGCGGCCAGGTCGTTGTGCAGCCCATGCTCTTTGAGGTGCTGCAACAGTACGCCACCGGCGCGGTGCACGATGCACTTGGGCACGCCGGTGGTGCCGCTGGAATAGAGGATGTACAGCGGGTGGTCGAAGGGCAGGGCGACGAAGCGGGGCTCGCCGCCAGGGGTGAAGAAGTCGTCCCACAGGCTGACCTGGCGTGCCTGGAATTCCTCAGGGCGGGTAGCCGAGCGGGTATGCGGTACGACCAAGAGATGTTGCAAGGTGGGCAGTTGCGCGACGACCTGGTTGACCTTGTCTACCTGGTCGATGGTCTTGCCCGCGTATTCGTAGCCAGCGCAGGCAATCAGCAGCTTCGGCTCGATCTGCCCGAAGCGGTCGATGATGCCGTGAGTGCCGAACTCCGGCGATGAACTCGACCAGATCGCCCCCAGGCTGGAGCAGGCAAGCATGGCCACCAGGGTCTGCCAGGTGTTGGGCATGACTGCCGCGACCCTGTCGCCGGCCTGGATCCCCAAGGCCTGCAAGGCGTTCTGCAACCCGGCGACCTGGGCTGCAAGTTGGGCATGGGTGAGTACCTGCCGTTGGCCATCCTCGCGGATGGCGACCACTGCCGGGTGCGCGTCGCGGCGGCGCAGCAGGTGCTCGGCGTAGTTCAGCGTGGCGCCCCTGAACCAGCGGGCGTCGGGCATGTGTGGGCCTTCTTCGAGCACCTGGGTGGGCTGCGTGTGCCACCGGACATCGAAATACTCGACCAGGGTCTGCCAGAAGTCGGCGCGCTGCTCGACGCTCCAGCGGTGCAGGCTGGGGTAGTCGTTCAACTGCAGGTTGAAGCGCAGGTTGACCTGGCGGCGGAAGGCGTCGATGCGGCTGGCGCCGATGCGCGCCTGGGAGGGTTGCCAGAGAGGTGTGTTCATGGCGTTTCTCCTTTGATGCCGGCGCCCCGGGCGCCAGCTACCAGCAAGGTTAGTCGCTACTGCGCCAGCCACCCACCATCGACATTCCAGGCCGCGCCGCGTACCTGGCTGCCGGCCTCGCTGCACAGGAACAACACCAGTTCGCCCAGATGCTGCGGGGTGACGAAGGCCAGCGACGGCTGCTTCTCGGCCAGCAGATCATGCTGCGCCTGCTGCGCATTGCCGCCCTTGGCTGCGCGGTCGTCGATCTGCTTCTGCACCAATGGGGTCAGTACCCAGCCCGGACAGATGGCGTTGCAGGTGACGTTGCTGGTGGCGGTCTCCAGGCCCACCACCTTGGTCAGGCCGATCACCCCGTGCTTGGCCGCCACATAGGCGGCCTTGCCGGTCGAGCCCACCAGGCCATGCACCGAGGCGATGTTGATGATGCGTCCCCAGCCGCGTTCGCGCATGCCTGGCAGGGCCAGGCGGGTGCCATGGAACACCGCCGAGAGGTTCAGGGCGATGATCTTGTCCCAGCTCTCTACCGGAAACTGCTCCACCGGTGCCACGTGCTGGATACCGGCATTGTTCACCAGGATGTCGATGCCGCCGAACTCGCGTTCGGCCAGGGCGAACAGCGCTTCGATCTGCCCTGGCTCGGCGAGGTCGGCCGGGTGATGGGCGACCTTCACGCCGTGCCCGGCGATTTGCGCGATGGCCGGGTTGGGGTCGCCGAAGCCGTTGAGCAGGATGTTCGCGCCAGCCTGGGCGAGCACTTGGGCGATGCCCAGGCCGATGCCGCTGGTGGAACCGGTGACCAGTGCTGTCTTGCCGTTGAGATTCATGCGCAGCTCCTTAGACGATGCCGGTGGCGTAGAAGGTCGCGATGACCACGAATACCGCCAGGGTCTTGATCAGGGTAATACCGAAGATGTCCTTGTAGGCCTCGCGGTGGGTGAGGCCGGTGACCGCCAGCAAGGTAATTACCGCGCCGTTGTGCGGCAGGGTGTCCATGCCGCCGCTGGCCATGGAGGCCACCCGGTGCATCACTTCCAGAGGGATATTGGCAGCATTGGCGGCCGCGATGAACGTATCGCCCATGGCCGCCAGGGCAATGCTCATGCCGCCCGAGGCGGAACCGGTGATACCGGCCAGCAGGGTAACGGTGATCGCCTCGTTGACCAGCGGATTGGGAATGGCTTTCAACGTATCGGCCAGTACCAGGAACCCAGGCAGCGACGCGATCACCGCACCGAAGCCATACTCCGACGCGGTGTTCATCGCCGCCAGCAAGGCACCGCTGACGGCGCTCTTGGTGCCTTCGGCCAGGCGCTGGCGGATCACCCCGAAGGCGCATACCAGCACCATCAGGATGCCCACCAGCAGCGCGGCCTGTACTGCCCAGATCGCCGTGAGCTTGGTCACGTCGCTTTGCAGCGGCGCGCTCATGCCCGGCAACTGCAGGCTATGGCTGGCGCCGTACCACTGCGGGATCCAGTGGGTGAACAGCAGGTTCATCACGCCCACCAGCACCAGCGGCGAAAGCGCCAGCCATGGGTTGGGCAGTGCGATGTCGTCGGCGGTCTCCGGTTCGTTGCGTAGCGAGGTGCCGTAGCCCTCGCCCTTGCGCAGGGCCTTGTTGCGCTGACGGTGCAGGAAGAGCATGCCGGCGCTGAACACGAAGAGGGTGCCGATCACCCCGAGCCAGGGCGCAGCCCAGGCATTGGTGTTGAAGAAGGCGCTGGGGATGATGTTCTGGATCTGCGGCGTGCCGGGCAGCGCGTCCATGGTGAAGGAGAACGCGCCCAGGGCGATGGTGGCCGGGATCAGGCGCTTGGGGATGTCGCTTTGGCGGAACATTTCGGCCGCGAACGGGTACACGGCGAACACCACCACGAACAACGACACGCCGCCATAGGTGAGCAGGGCGCAGACCAGCACGATCACCAGCATGGCCTGGCGGGTGCCGAGCAGGCGGATGGCGGCGGCGACGATCGAGCGCGAGAAGCCCGACAGCTCGATCAGCTTGCCGAACACTGCGCCGAGCACGAACACCGGGAAGTAGAGCTTGATGAAACCGACCATTTTCTCCATGAACACGCCGGTGAAGGCTGGGGCCACGGCGGAGGGATCGGTGAGCAATACCGCGCCTAGGGCGGCGATGGGGGCGAAGAGAATCACGCTGTAGCCGCGGTAGGCGGCGAGCATCAGCAGCGCCAAGGCGGCGAGAGCGATGAGCACGGTCATCTGGGTGTATCTCCTGGGTGAGTCTTGTTTTTATTGGGCCCGGTGGAGATAGCGGGAATCGTGCCAGGTTGTAACTTATTGATTTTAATTAGTTATTTTTTAAAGGGGCGTTGGAGTATCTCGGATGTGAGACTGCATTGTTCAAGTTTGCGCAAAACCCTGTGGGAGCGGGTTTACTCGCGAAGAATGCACTGCGGTGGATGGCACCGGCCTTGCCGGTGTTCGCGGGTGAACCCGCTCCCACAGGGGAGGGTGAAATGGCTGCAATCTCCTATTCGAAACGCAAGTCTCTTTATTGAGACGAAATGCCCAGCGCGACCATTTTCTTGTAGAGCGTCGAACGCCCCAACCCCAGCGCCTGCGCCGCCCGCGGTACATTACCCGCGTACTGGGCCAGGGTCTCGACGATCAACTGCCGCTCGAAGCGTTCGCACGCTTCCCGGTAGCTCGCTCGCCCAGCGTCGGGCGCCGCAAGGCTTACAGGCCCCAGCGCCGAATGCAGGTCCGCCAGGCTCAAGCGAGGCTGGTCGGCCAGCAAGGTCGCGCGCTCCAGTACATTGCGTAGCTCGCGGATGTTTCCTGGCCAAGCGTGACGGCCCAGCAAGGCCTGGGCATCGGGCTCCAGTTCGTACTGGCTGTCCAGTTCGGCCAGGATCGCCTCGCACAAGGCCGGCAGGTCTTCCAGCCGTTCACGCAGCGGCGGCACCGCGATCGGCAGCACGTTCAGCCGGTAGTAAAGATCGGCACGGAACCGGCCTTGGGCCAGGGCGGCCTCCAGGTCGATCGAGGTAGCGGCGATGATGCGCACATCGCTGCGCAGCATCTGGTTGGAACCCACCGGTTCGTACTCCTTCTCCTGCAACACCCGCAGCAGCTTGCTTTGCAGGGCCAGGGGCATGTCGCCGATTTCGTCGAGGAACAGCGTGCCTCCTTCGGCCAGTTGCAGCTTGCCGCTGCGGCCCTTGCGGTCGGCACCGGTGAAGGCACCGGGGGCGGTGCCAAAGAACTCGGCTTCCAACAGCGCCTCGGGAATTGCCGCGCTGTTGATGCTGACGAAGGCCTTGTGTGCCCGCGCCGATGCGGCATGGATGGCATGGGCCAGCAATTCCTTGCCGGTGCCGGTTTCGCCCAGCAACAGCACCGGGGAGTCGCTGCCGGCTCCGCGCCGGGCGCGGCGCTTGGCCTCAAGGCTGGCGGCGCTGCTGCCGACGAACTGGGCGAAGCTGTAGCGCGCCTGGCGCGCACGCAGTTGCGAGCGGGTCGAGGCCAGCTCCTGCTGCATGCTCGCGTAGCGCGTGAGCAGCGGCGAGAGGCTGCGCAACTGATCGAACAAGGCAAAGCCGATGGCGCCGATCAATTCGCCATGATCGTCATGGATCGGCAGGCGCATCACCACGAACGGCTCCTTGGCGGTGTCGAGCATGTCCAGCAGGATCGGCTTGCCGTTGCTCACCACCTCGCGCATCAGGCTGCCGGGAATCACCGCCTCGCAGGCCTGGCCGATGGCGCTGGCAGCATCGGCCAGGCCGAAGCGCCGGGCGTAGCGTTCGTTCATCCACACGATACGCGCCTGGCGATCGACGATGATCGTGCCTTCGCTGGACTGTTCGATGATCTCGAACAGCGAGCGGATCGCCAGTTGGCGAACCTGGGGGTAGTCCTTGAGGCTGTCGTTGTCGTGCATAGGGGGCCATTGAAAGAGTGGGGTGTCAGTAACGGCCTCTTCGCGGGTAAACCCGCTCCCACAGGCACCCCACCGCTCTTGAGTACAGTGGAGTTCCTGTGGGAGCGGGTTTACCCGCGAAAGGGCCGGTACTGACGAAAAAGAAAACCGATCAACGCCGCGGATCGAACGCCTCGCGCAACCCGTCGCCGATAAATACCAGCAGCGACAGGATCAACGCCAGGGCAAAGAATGCAGTAAAGCCCAGCCATGGCGCCTCCAGGTGCTGCTTGCCCTGAGTTACCAGCTCACCCAACGACGCGGAACCTGCGGGCATACCAAAACCCAGGAAATCCAGTGCGGTGAGGGTGGTGATGGCGCCAGTGAGCATGAACGGAATGAATGTCAGCGTTGCGTTCATCGCATTGGGCAGGATATGCCGCAGCATCACCTGGCCGTCGGTAAGGCCCAGGGCGCGCGCCGCCTTGACGTATTCCAGGCTGCGCCCACGCAAGAACTCGGCGCGTACCACATCCACCAGGGTCAGCCAGGAGAATAGCGCCATGATCCCCAGCAGCCACCAGAAATCCGGCTCGACGAAGCCCGACAGAATGATCAGCAGGTACAGCACCGGCAGCCCCGACCACACCTCGAGCAAACGCTGCCCGATCAAGTCGACCCAGCCGCCGTGGTAACCCTGCAAGGCACCGGCCGCCACGCCGATGACCACGCTGACCACGGTCAAGGCAAAAGCGAACAACAGCGATACCCGCGTGCCATACAGCACCCGCGCCAACACATCGCGGCCCTGGTCGTCGGTGCCCAGCCAGTTGGTCGCGCTGGGCGGGCTGGGGCTGGGCACTTGCAGGTCGTAGTTGGGCGTGTCGGCACTGAATGGAATGGGCGCGAACAGCATCCAGCCGTCTTGCTCTTCGATCAGTTGGCGCACATAGGCACTGCGGTAGTCGGGCTGGAACGGTAACTGGCCGCCGAACTGCTGCTCGGTGTAGCGCTTCAGGGCCGGGGTGTACAGCTCGCCCTTGTAGCCCAGCAGCAATGGCTTGTCGTTGGCCACCAGCTCCGCGCCCAGGCTCAGCAGCAGGAGCAGCGCGAACAACCACAGTGACCACCAGCCACGACGGTTCTCACGAAAACGCCGCAATCGGCGTTGAGCGATGGGCGAGAGCATCAGTGCGCCCTCGCGTCGAAGTCGATGCGCGGGTCGAGCAGGGTGTAGCAAAGGTCGCCGATCAGGCGAATCAGCAAGCCCGCCAAGGTGAAGATGAACAGCGTGCCGAACACCACTGGGTAGTCCCGCGATACCGCAGCCTCATAGCTCATGCGTCCCAGCCCATCGAGGGAGAAGATCACCTCGATCAGTAGGGAACCGGCGAAGAACACGGTAATCAGCGCCTGGGGCAGCCCGGCCAGTACCACCAGCATGGCGTTGCGCAGTACATGGCCGTACAGCACGCGGCGCTCGCTCAGGCCCTTGGCCCGCGCCGTCACGACGTACTGGCGCGAGACCTCGTCGAGGAAGGCGTTCTTGGTCAGCAGCGTCAAGGTGGCGAAGCCGCCGATCACCAGCGCAGCCACTGGCAGCACCAGGTGCCAGAAGTAGTCGGCCACCTTGCCCAGCAGGCTCAGTTGATCGAAGTCATCCGACACCAGCCCGCGTACCGGGAACCAATTCAACGAAGTCCCTCCGGCGAACAGCACGATCAGCAGCAGGGCGAACAGGAACGAGGGCAGGGCATAGCCGATCACGATCAGCGCGCTGCTCCAGGCATCGAAACGGCTGCCATGGCGCACTGCCTTGCGGATACCCAGGGGAATCGACACCAGGTAGGTGATGAGCGTCGCCCAGAAGCCCAGCGACAGGGTGACCGGGAGTTTCTCCAGGATCAGGTCGGTGACTTTGGCGCCACGGAAGAAGCTGTTGCCGAAGTCCAGACGAGCGTATTGGCCGAGCATCAGCCACAGCCGCTCGGGGGCGGACTTGTCGAAGCCGTACTGGCGCTTGATCTCCTCGATCAACTTCGGGTCAAGCCCTCGCGTGGCGCGGGACTCGCCCTGCACCACCTCGACCTTGGCACCGGGCGCGCCGCCGCCGATGCCTTGCAGGCGCGCCACGGCCTGCTCCACCGGGCCGCCGGGGGCGGCCTGGACGATGGCGAAGTTCACCAGCAGGATCGCCAGCAAGGTTGGGATGATCAGCAGCAGGCGCCGCAGGATATAGCCGGTCATGGTGAGTTCTTCCGGCGCTCGGCCATCTGCCGGTCGGTCAAGGCGTTGGGGCTGACCTCCCACCAGGTGTCCAGCCCTTCGTCATAGGCCGCCTGGATCTTGGGCAGGCCGAAGCGGTTCCACCACACCGTCGAGCTGCCCGGCGGGTAGTAATTGGGGATCCAGTAGTAGTTCCATTGCAGCACCCGGTCCAGGGCGCGGGCGTGGCGCAGCATGTCGGCCTGGGTGTTGGCGCGCACCAGGCCGTCGAGCAGGCGGTCGACGGCAGGGTCCTTGAGCACCATGAGGTTGTTCGAACCGGGGTCGTTGGCGGCCGCCGAGCCGAAGTAGGTATATTGCTCCGAGCCTGGCGACAGGGTCACCGGGTAGCCGGTGACGATCATGTCGTAGTCCCGGCCCATCAGGCGGTTGATGTACTGGGCCGAATCGACGTTGCGAATGTTCAGCTCGATGCCGATCTGCGCCAGGTTGCGCTTCCACGGCAGCAGCAAGCGCTCGAGCCCGGACTGGCCATTGAGGAAAGTGAAGCGCAATGGCTCGCCCTGGGCGTTGACCAGGCGGTCGCCTTCGGGCCGCCAGCCAGCCTCCTGGAGCAGCGCCAGGGCCTTGAGTTGCTGCGGCCGGATGATGCCCGAGCCATCGGTGACCGGCGCCTGGAACACCTGGTCGAACACCTCGTCCGGTACTTGCCCGCGCAGCGGCTCCAGCAGCGCGAGTTCCGCGGCATCGGGCAGGGCACGAGCGGCCAGCGGGGTGTTGGAGAAGATGCTCTGCTGGCGGATGTACAGGTTGCGCATCATCTGCCGGTTGCTCCATTCAAAGTCCCAGAGCATGGCCAGGGCCTGGCGCACGCGGCGGTCTTGGAACACCGGCTTGCTCAGGTTGAACACGAAGCCTTGCGCCGACTGGGGCTTGGCCGGGCCCAGGTGGGCGCGCTGCAGGCGGCCGTCGTCGAGCTGGGCACTGTTGTAGCCGATGGTGAAGGCGGTGGCGGAAAACTCGCGGTTGTAGTCATAGCCGCCGCCCTTCAGCACCTGGCGCGCGACTTCGGTGTCGCCGAAATACTCGATGCGTATTTTCTCGAAGTTGAAGCGACCGTTGTTGACCGGCAGGTTGCGCGCCCACCAGTTGGGGTCGCGCTCGAAGGTGATGCTGCGGCCGTTGTCGATCCGCCCGATGCGGTAGGGGCCGCTGCCGACCGGCTTGTCGAAGCCGGCGCCGTTGGCGAAGTCGCGGTGCTGCCAGTCGTGCTCGGGCAGTACCGGCAAGGTCGCCAGGTCCAGCGGCAAAGTGCGGCCGTGGGGCTGCTTGAAGTCGAAGCGCACGCTGCGCGGGCTTTCCACGGTGACCCCGGCCACTTCGGCGAACTGCGTGCGAAATTTCAGGCTGCCCTTGCTCATCAGCAGCTCGAAGGTGAAGCGCACGTCCTCGGCACGCACCGGCTTGCCATCGGCGAAGGTGGCGCGTGGGTCGATCTCGAAGCGCAGCCAGGCGTCGTCCGGGCCGCGTTCCATGCGCCGGGCGATCAGGCCATAGACAGTGTAGGGCTCGTCGAAAGAGCGTTCGGCCAGGGGAGCATACAGCCAGCCGTCGACCTGGGTGACGCCGGTGCCTTTGTCGATGTACGGCAGGATATGGTCGAACTGGCCGATCTCGATGGCCGAACGGCGCAACATACCGCCCTTGGGGGCACTGGGGTTGGTGTATTGAAAATGGGTGAAGTTGGCGGGGTAGCGCGGGGCTTCGCCGTAGACGGTGAGGGCATGGGTAGGGGCGGCCTGGGTCGTCGTGGCGAACCACAACGCCAGGCCCCCTGCCAGCAAGCGGGTGAACAAGTACGCCTCAGTCCTGGCGGCTGGTGACTTCCAGCAGGTGGTAGCCGAACTGCGTCTTCACCGGGCCTTGCACGGTGTTGACCGGGGCGCTGAACACCACGGTATCGAATTCCTTGACCATCTGGCCTGGGCCGAACGAGCCCAGGTCGCCGCCCTGGCGGCTGGATGGGCAGCTGGAGTTGGCCTTGGCGATTTCGGCGAAGTCGGCGCCAGCTTCGATCTGAGCCTTGAGTTCGTTGCACTTCTCTTCGCTGCTGACCAGGATGTGGCGGGCGGTGGCTCGGGCCATGGGAAATACTCCTTATAGGTAAAGCGGCAAGCCTAACGCACTTGCCTGCGAAATGTCTCGCAAGGCTTGCCGCTGCTTTCTTACAGGGCAGTCTACATACGCTCGGCCGCATCGCGCAGCAGTGCGGCAGTCGACTCCCAGCCCAGGCATCCATCGGTAATCGATACACCGTACTTCAGTGCGCCTTTGCCCAGGGCCTGGCAGCCGTCGAACAGGTGGCCCTCGAGCATCACCCCGACGATCGAGCGGTCGCCGCCCAGGCGCTGTGCCAGTACGTCCTCGAACACCGCTGGCTGGCGCGCCGGGTCCTTGCCGCTGTTGGCGTGACTGCAATCGACCATGATCCGCGGCGCCAGCCCGGCCTTTGCCAGGCCTTGGCGCGCCAAGGCGATGCTCTGGGCGTCGTAGTTCGGCCCTTGGTGGCCGCCGCGCAGCACCAGGTGGGTGTCGGGGTTGCCCAGGGTCTCGATGATCGCCGGGTAGCCTTGCGCGTCCATGCCGAAGTGGCGGTGCGGGTGGGCAGCGCTGCGCATGGCGTCGCAGGCGATGCCCACGCCACCGTCGGTGCCGTTCTTGAAGCCCACGGGCAGCTCCAGGCCGCTGACCATTTCACGGTGGATCTGCGACTCGGTGGTGCGTGCGCCAATGGCCGCCCAGCCCAGCAGGTCGTCGAAGTAGCCGGCGGCCATGGGTTGCAGCAATTCGGTGGCAATCGGCAGGCCACGTTCGAGCATGCCCAGCATCAGCCCGCGCGACAGCGCGATACCCGCATGCATGTCGTCGCTGCCGTCCAGGTGCGGGTCGTAGGCCAGGCCTTTCCAGCCCACGGTGGTGCGTGGTTTCTCCACGTAGGCGCGCATTACCAGTAGCAGCTTGTGGTCGACCTCGCGGCCCAGGGCTGCCAGGCGGTCGGCATATTCCAGGGCCGAGCGTGGGTCGTGGATCGAGCACGGCCCTACGATCACCAGCAGTCGTTCGTCGCGGCCTTCGAGGATGGCGCGTATGGCCTGGCGGTGCTGATGCACCTGTTGAGCAAGTTCGGTTGAAAGCGGCATCTGCTGCTTGAGCAGGTGCGGGCTTGGCAGGCGCTGGCTGACGGCGGTGTTGGCAGCCTGGGGCTGGGTCAGGGGCAAAGCGAGGTTGGACGATTGCATGGCATTTTTTTCCCAGGGCGGACGGCGGGTTCTGGCCCGCGCGGTCGGCCCTATCGCGGTGTTCGACAGATATTCGATTGATGACTGCGTGCAGCATTGCCACCGGTGGAGGACCGAACGGAGGCGGCAGGCTGGCCCGAACGGGATTGGCTAAATCGCCAGGCATAGGTGTCGGCGTAGCGGTAGTTGGCGTAGTTCATGGATCTGTCCTCAGTTCGAATCGGTCTGTAAAGGCCCGGAAAAACAAAACCCCCGGTCGGGGAGCCGACCGGGGGTTTGAGTATTCTCATGTTCGGCGGCCCCTCGAAGGTGGGCGCCGGGTGGGAATCGGCGCCTAGTGGCTAAACCAATACCCAAAATAAAAGCTGGCAACGGCGTTACGACCGGCAACGGCCAGCACAGGACGCGCAGTGCGACCGGTGGTGTTGGCGTGGTTGCAGGAACGTTTCGACATGTTGCTCTCCAGTGAATGAGCCCGAGCTTACTGCACCTTCAACGGCGGGTTCAATGGATAAATGCTATCGGCGCGATAATGCCCGAATCCTGCAGGCACGTGCTTGTCGGGACGCCGAGCCGCCGCGAAGGCAACGCCACGGTGTATGGCAGCGCCTTTGCGGGTGTTGGGCAAGCCCGCTCAGAGGCTGTAATGCTTGAGCTCCCGCGCAATGAGCATGCGCTGGATCTCGCTGGAGCCTTCGTATATCTGGGTGATCCGCGCATCCCGGTAGTACTTCTCCACCGGGTAGTCTTCAAGGTAGCCATAGCCGCCATGCACCTGGATCGCCATCGAGCACACCCGCTCGGCCATTTCCGAGGCGAACAGCTTGGCCTGGGAAGCTTCCGACAAGCACGGCTTGCCGGCGCTACGCAGACGCGCGGCGTGCAGGATGAGCAAGCGCGCGGCATTGATCTGCACCTGCATGTCGGCCAGCAGGTTGGCGATGCTCTGGTGCTCGGCGATCGGCTTGCCGAACTGCACGCGGTCCCGCGAGTAGACCAATGCCGCCTCGAACGCAGCGCGGGCGATGCCCAGGGCCTGGGCGGCGATACCGATGCGTCCGCCTTCGAGGTTGGAGAGGGCAATCGCCAGGCCCTTGCCCCGCTCGCCGAGCAGGTTGGCCTCGGGTATACGGCAGTTGTCCAGGGTCACCGCGCAGGTGTCGGAGGCGCGAATGCCCATCTTGTGCTCGCTGCGGTCGACCTTGAAGCCCGGGTTGTCGGTGGGTACCAGGAAGGCCGATAGACCCTTCTTGCCCAGGTCCGGGTCGGTGACTGCGAAGACGATCGCCAGGCCTGCCCGGCGGGCATTGCTGACAAACTGCTTGGCGCCGTTGATCACCCACTGCCCATCGACGAGCTCGGCGCGGGTGCGCAGGTTGTGGGCCTCGGAGCCGGCCTGGGGTTCGGTAAGGCAGAAGCAGCCGATCACCTCGCCGCTGGCCAGGCGCGGCAGCCAGGCCTGCTGCTGACCAGGCGTGCCATAGGCCAGCAGCGGGCCGCAGCCCACCGAGTTGTGGATGCTCATCAGCGCGCCGGTGGCGCCGTCGCCGGCAGATATTTCTTCCACGGCCAGGGCATAGGCCACGTAGTCGGTGTAGCTGCCGCCGAAATCTTCCGGCACGACCATGCCGAGCAGGCCCAGCTCACCCATCTTGCGCACGACCGCGTCGTCGATCCAGGCGGCCTTTTCCCAGGCCTGGGCATGGGGGGCGATCTCGCCACGGGCGAAATCCCGGGCCATGTCGCGGATCATGATCTGCTCTTCGCTCAGTTCCAGGTCTTGCATGCTGTGTACTCCGGTGCTCAAAGGCCTTCGAAGAATTGTTCAACGCGCTTGTGCGAAAGCCCCGCCAGGGTCGGAGGGTTCCAGCGCGGCTGCTTGTCCTTGTCGACGATCAGGGCGCGCACGCCTTCGACGATATCGCCGTGCTGGAACCACTGGCGGTCCAGGTGCAGCTCCATGGCGAAGCAGTCTTCCAGGCTCAGGTGACGGCCGCGACGCAGCATTTCCAGGGTAACCGCCATCGCCAGGGGCGAGCGGGTTTCCAGCTGGTCGGCGGTGGCCAGCGCCCAGGCATGGCTGTCGCCGATGGCCACGGCGCGCAGTTGTTCGACGATGCTGGGCATGTCCGGCAGGGCGAAGTAGTGGTCGATCACCGGGCGCAGGCGCTCCAGCGGTGCGTCCTGGAGCACCTGGGTGCCGAGCTTGGCCAGCAGGCCTTGCAGGTCTTTGAGCGGGTACTCGCCGAATGCCAGGTGGTCAAGGCCTTCATCCAGCGCGGCCAGTTGTTCGCTGGCCATGTACCAGTCGGCCAGGCCGCAGTACAGGGCGTCGGCAGCCTGGATGTGCGCGCCGCTTACCCCGAGATAGGTACCGAGCTCACCCGGGATGCGCGACAGGAAGTAGCTACCGCCGACATCGGGGAAGTAGCCGATTCCCACCTCCGGCATGCCCAGGCGGCTGCGCTCGGTCACCACGCGCAGGTCCGCCCCTTGGGCCAGGCCCATGCCACCGCCCAGGGTGAAACCGTCCATCAGCACCAGCACCGGCTTGCGGTAACGGTGGATGAGCAGGTCGAGGTCGTATTCTTCCACGAAGAAGGTTTCGTGCAGGGTATCTGCGGCCTTGAAACTATCGTGCAGCGAGCGGATGTCTCCGCCGGCGCAGAACCCCTTGGGGCCCTGGCCACGCAACACCACGGCCTGCACTTGGGCGTCGTCGGCCCAGGCGTCCAGGTGCTGGCGCAGGGTACGCACCATGTCCAGGGTCAGGGCATTGAGGCCGGCGGGGCGGTTGAGGGTGAGGTGGCCGATCTGATTGCGAACGTCGACCAGGATATGGCCCGACGTGTCGGGCTGAGCTTGCGCGGTCATCGCGGACTCCCTGCTTTGTTATTGATTTTCCAAGTGAAGCTGGAATGGCGCTGGAGGATCGAAGGATCCTGCCACGGCTATTTACGCCACACAATTGGCAATTCTGCAGAGGTTGGCTGCATTTTTACGAGACAAGCGCCGGTGTGATGTGTCGCATTGTCACATCGAGGGGGAGAGGAAAGTGAAAAGGGGGCTACCCACTACGGTCGACACAAGCCCCATTGCGAAGGCCATCAGCCCGGTTCGGCCGCTGCGCGCCCGGCTCAGGCATGCCGCTTGAATGCACGCGCCAGGCACGCACCCCGGATGTCGGGAACGGTGATAGCACTCGAATACCGTCGTTGTTCAAAAAAAACCGGCAGCAGTGAACAGATCGCGAGCCGCTCAGTTGACAGTGAGCGCTCACGGTAGGCGATGGTGACCGCAGCGTGGCTGTGGGGAGGGCTTGGGCAAGTGCAAGTGGCGTGGTCAATGATCGACTCAGGTATGATTCGCAGTTTTCCCCGTCGAGGTTTTGCCATGTCCCTGAACGCTGAACAGATCGTCGAGTTCCGCGCATTTGCCGAACAGTTGGCCGACGCTGCCGCTGCGGCGATCCAACCGTACTTCCGCGCAACCCTGGCGGTCGAGGACAAGGGCGGGCGTCTGTACGACCCGGTGACCATCGCCGACAAGGCCGCCGAGGACGCCATGCGCGCCTTGATCCAGGCGCGCTACCCGGAGCACGGCATCCTGGGCGAGGAGCATGGCGCGGCGGTCGGTAGCAGCCCACTCACGTGGGTGCTCGACCCTATCGATGGCACCCGTGCATTCATCACCGGGCTGCCGCTGTGGGGCACGCTGATCGCCTTGAACGATGGCCAACGCCCGTTGGTGGGGGTGATGAACCAGCCGTTCACTGGCGAGCGCTTCGTCGGCACCCCCGAAGGCGCCTGGCGCGGCGCTACGCCATTGAAGACCCGCGCGTGCGCCGATCTCACCTCGGCGACCTTGATGTGCACCACCCCTGACATGTTCGACACCCCGGCACGCAAGGCTGCCTTCGAGCAGGTGGCCGGCCAGGCGCGCCTGATGCGCTATGGCGGCGACTGCTACGCCTACTGCATGCTGGCTTCGGGGTTCGTCGATGTAATCGTCGAGGCAAGCCTGCAACCCTACGACGTGCAGGCGCTGATGCCGATTATCGAAGGGGCGGGCGGGGTGATCACTGCCTGGGACGGCAGCTCGGCGCAGAACGGCGGCTGCGTGGTGGCCTGTGGCGATGCTGCGTTGCACGCCCAGCTGGTACAGATGCTGCGCGGGGCAATGTAAGGCAAGCAGCTCTTGAGCCAGGCCGGGCCGCCTTCTGGCCCCGCCGGCACTTTTTCCGGTTTGCGCGCTCTATGCATGGTCAGGCTGCGCCGATAACCGGCTCGGCCGTTGACCCCGGACCCCGGTGCCAATGCCTGTTCTCGCCTCACGCCGCTGCGCGCACCTGCTGTTGGCAGGCGCTTTGACCACCCTGTGTGCCTGCACCCAGCAGCAGGGCGGCGACATGCTCAACCAACTGCGCGAAGGCAAGCCCAGCGAGCTGTTCCAGACCAGCGTCGACCGGCTGGCGACCCTGGCGATGCGCGACAATCTCGACAGCCTCTACCTACTGATGAACAAGCTGTACCTGCGCAACCCCAACCAGTGGCGGCAGGCCGGCTACCTCGATGCCGCGAGCGCCGAGCGGCAGATCCGCGTGGCCATCGAGCAGCGCACCCCCTTGACGCAACTGGGCGATCGCCGCGACCTGGCGGCCCTGAGCTATGCCTTGAGCCCGGAGTTCCAGGGCGATCGGGTCGGCGCCTTCATCTATGCCATCGGCAGCATGTTGATCACTGCCCACGGCGGGCGAACCGAGTTCTTCATGACCGATACCATCGACCCGCTGTTCGTCAACAACGCCGCGCGCAACATCGAGAAGGCCACCTGGATGCTCAGCCAGCGCCAGGACGCCAACGGCGTGCTGCTGCTGTTTTCCAACGAGATCTCCGAGGAAGGCAGCAACCTGAGCTTCGCCGTGGAGTTCGGCAAGATCGTCGCGCGCCTGGATTTGCTGGCGCACCTGCTGGACGAGCGCTACCGGCGCATCGGCCTGAACTATGCGCAGAGCCTGTTGCTGATGAATTTCTTGCCGGTGCAGTGAGTAAGTGCTGAATCGCCCTTTCCCAGAACTGCCAATAGCAGTTCTGGGAACGGCCCCGTGAACTTTGCGGATCCCAATACAAGAAATGACGCCGCCTTCATTGAGCTCAGAGCAACCCTTCGATTGCCTGTCGATACCGTTGCCCGGCCAACCGCATGCTGTTGTTGTGACTGGCGCCCGGCACCAGCAACAGGGTCTTGGGCTCGCGTGCGGCCTCGAACAACTGCTCGCTGAAACGTGGCGGCACGTAGCGGTCGTCAAGGCCATGCACCAGCAGCAAGGGCATGCCGACGTCCTTGATCTTGTCCAGTGAATCGAATTTCTGCGACAGCAGCCAGCGTACCGGCAGGCGGGTATCGGCGACCACTGCGGCAATGTCGCCCAGGGAAGTGAAGGTCGACTCGAGGATCAGCCCGCGAGCGGGTACCGGTTCACCTCTATCGGTGGCTTGCTGCGAAAGCTCGCGGGCCAGCTCCACCGCCACCGCGCCACCCAGCGAATGGCCGAAGATCAGGCGTTTGCCAGCCTGGGGCTGAAGCTGGGCGAAACGTTCCCAGGCGATGTGTGCATCTTCGTACACCGTGGTTTCGGAGGGCAGGTCGCCACGGCTCTGGCCGAAGCCGCGGTAGTCCACCGCCAGCACCGAGTAGCCCATGGCATGCAACTGCTCGATGCGAAACATCTGCCCGGTGAGGTTCCAGCGCACCCCGTGCAGATAGAGGATGGCCGGGGCATCGGCGCGTTTGGCCGGCCACCACCAGGCATGCAGGCTTTGCTCCTCGGTAAAGCTGCGCGGACGCAGCTCGAGCTCCTGCACGCCTGCCGGCAGGCCCTGGAACCAACTAGCCTGGCCGGGCTCGATACGGAACAGTAGCTCGCGCTCCTTGTGTTGCAGCACGCTACATCCCGCTGGCAGGCCAACGACCAGCAGGGTCACGGCAAGCCAACGAAACCAGCGGCGCTTGAGCGAGGACATCAGGGAATAGGGCATGGCTGACCATCGGTGGGGTGGGACCTGACGGTTTTTATCAGAAGCCTGAAATGCGCTGTAGGAAATATGCCCGAACGGCGCTCCCTGATGTTTGCAATCTGTTTCAAAAAAATGCGTTCGCTGATCGAACGGAGTTAGAGCGCCGCGAGGCGTTTTCGTCGCGCTGACGCCCGTGGTGGCATTGCCGGGTGCTACCGTTTTGCTTAGTGTGGTACCTCAGCCGAGCGTCGACTGCCCCGACGCTGCCTCACTGGCTGGGTGAAAAGCCATGAACGACCGCAACCACTGCCCCAAAGCGTGTAGGAAGCGGCGACCAGAACAATAACGATGCCGAGTGCCTTGCCTATGGAAAGCCGCCTGTTGAGCGAGCAAAGTCGCGTGTTCCTGCACGCCGACCCCTATGCCGTGTCCGACTACGTCAACCGGCACGTGGGCCAGCACTGCATCGGCCTCTCGCGCAGCACCCACCCGCAGGCCAGCCTCAGCCACCGCAAGTTCGCCGACCTGGACCTGTGCCGCATCAGCTATGGCGGCAGCGTGCGGGTCACGTCCCCTGCGCTGGAAACCATCTACCACCTGCAAGTGCTGCTCAACGGCAACTGCCTGTGGCGCGGGCACCAGCGCGAGCATTACCTGCAGCCAGGCGAGTTGTTGCTGATCAACCCGGACGACCCGGTCGACCTGACCTATTCCCAGGACTGCGAGAAATTCATCCTCAAGGTGCCCACCCGGGTGCTCGACACCTTCTGCGAGGAGCAACGCTGGCAACGCCCCAGCGGCGGAGTGCGGTTCCTGCGCAACCACTACCGGCTGGAGGAGCTGGACGGCTTCGTCAATCTGCTGGCCATGGTTTGCCATGAAGCCGAGGTCAGCGACTCGCTGCCCAGGGTGCAATCGCACTACAGCCAGATCGTCGCCAGCAAATTGCTCACCCTGATGAGCAACAACATCCGCCGCGGGCACCTGGACGCCCAGGGCGCCAGCCTGGAGCGGATCCTCGACCACATCGAGCGCAACCTCAAGCTCGAGCTGTGCGCCGAAACCCTGGCCGAGCAGGCCTGCATGAGCGTGCGCTCGCTGTATGCGCTGTTCGACCGCCACTTGGGCACTACGCCCAAGCAGTACATTCGCCAGAAAAAGCTCGAGCGAGTGCAGGCCTGCCTGGCGGATGCCAGCTGCCCGGTGCGCAGTGTTACCGAGCTGGCCCTGGACTATGGCTTCCTGCACCTGGGGCGATTCGCCGAGAGCTACCGGCAGCGGTTTGGCGAACTGCCCTCGGAAACCTTCAAGCGCCGCGGCTGACGCAACCCCTCCAATAGTCGCCCCCACGCTGTGGCGGGCGGCTTAGCAGGTCGCCACAGCGCCAACTGCCTTCACGCAGTGACCCAGGCAGCGGGCCTCGATATGGGCGCGAATGATGACCGCGATCATCAGCAGGTCTCGTCCAGGTCGACCAACGTCGGTTGGCTCGACCAATATTCGAGCAGGAAATCCGCCTCCTCGTGGCGCAGCAGTGGGTACAGCGGCACATGGCGTGAAAGCAGTGCGTGCACTTCGCGGCCATCCTGGGGGCAGCCAGCGATAGGGTGACGCCAATGGCAGGCCAGCAACCCGCCGGTTTCGCTGAGGCTCGCTACCGAACGTTCGATCACCTGCAGCCAGTCGGTTGGGTCGAGGTAGTAGCCGACTTCGCTGAGCACGATCAGGTCGAACTGGCCAGCGGGCCAATCACCAGGCAGTCTCGCCTGCTCCACACTGGCATGGGGAAAATCGTCCAGGCGCTCGCGGGCCAGACGTACGGCTGTGGGGTCGATGTCCTGGCATACCAAGTGGGCGCAGCGCTCGGCCAGTAGCGCGCTGAGTTCACCGTTGGCGCAGGCGGGCTCGAAGATGCGCTGGTAGCACTGCTGCGGCAGGCTGGCCAGCACCAGGTCGCGTTTACGCCGCTCGTACCAGCGGGTACGAAAGGCCCAAGGGTCGTCATGGTGGGCGTACAGCTCGGCGAAGTAACGGGCATCGAGACTCATGGCAGGTCCTTGTCAGATAAACACCAGTTCGAAGGGTTGCAGCAGGCAATCGCGTAGCGATTGCGGCAACACCGGTGGGCCGTCGTCGGCTTCCAGCTGGCTGGCATGGGCACCCAGGGCCTGGCGCTTGCGTGCCAGGCTGCTGTCATCGAGCTGGATGCGGTGGGCGCGGGGCCAGGGCAGGCGGGCGTCGTCCGGGCTCGCCCAGTGCCAGGCCCACACCGGCACTTCGACCAGTTGTGCGCCCCGGGCCTGGGCCGCCTGCGCGCAGGCGCGGCCAACGGCTTCATGGTCGCAGTGCCCATCGTCGCGCCAGGGGCACATCAGCAGGTCGTCGGCTTGCAGCACCTGGCTGAGGTGGTTGACCAGAAAGGCTTCGTCGCGCGGCACACCGCCATCCTTGAGATGCAGTCGGCGCCAATCCAGGGTGTTGAGGTCCAGGTCTAGCTGCTGCAAGGCATGGCGGCTTTCCAGTGGGCGCTGGTGGCGCAGACGGCGCTGGGGCCATAGGCTGGAGTCAGGGTGGCTGCCTTCGCCATCGGTGGCGGAGATCAGCAACAGGTCTTGCTCGCGCCCGCGGAAGTGACAGAGCAGGCCGCCAGCCATGAGGATTTCGTCATCCGGGTGCGGGGCCACCAACACCAGGCGGCGTCCTGGGGGGCAAAGCTGCTCGGGTGATATCCAGGTGGCGCGGGCCAGGTGCGACGAGTGCTGCCATTCACTCCAAGGGGTGCCCTGGGCGCTTTCGATCGGGTTGTCACTCATAGTTGCCAAGCTCCGTCAGGTCGAGGTCCTGGGTGATGCTCATGGTCGGGCTACCCGGCACCGCAAGGCTGTAATGCATGGAGGGGCGCAGGGCGGGCAGAGTTCAAAAAGAAGACCGTTGTATGCCTGTGTATCTCAGGGGCGCTCAGACGCATGCGCATGCAAAACCGCAGGTTTTCGACACATTCAGACCACGCCGTCCCCTTAGCCTGGGGCCTCGAATTTTCCACCTATCGAGGACACCACCCATGCATTACCGTCACCTGATCGCCGCTACCGCTCTGCTTGCCAGCTTCGCCCATGCCGGCGATGCAACGCCGGACAAGGCCTGGCAGCAAGGCATCCAGCGTACCGACCTGGCGCGGCACGACCTGTACATCCCCGGCCAGGAGGTGATACAGGCACGGGTAGACTTCGCGCCCGGCATCGCTTCGCCACGCCACTCACATCCGGGAGTGGAAGTTGCCTATGTGATTTCCGGAAGCTTCGAGTACCAGTTGGAAGGGCAGGCGCCCATACGGCTGAAGGCCGGCGAGTCGCTGTATATCCCAGCGGGAACGCCGCATGTCGCAACCAATATCGGCGATACGCCTGCCTCGGAACTGGCGACCTACATCGTCGACAAGCACAAGCCGGTGCTCAAGCTGGAGCCGTGAGATAACGGGATGCGCCTTCCAGCCGAAAGTGTGAATTTTCCACGTGCCCATGCAGTCGACCGCATGAACCCACCCCGATGGAGACTTCACATGGCCCGGCCAGATACCCCGAACCCCTATACTCCCCGCGAAATCGACACCACCGAGGACCGCATGGGCAGCGTGCACGAACTGGATTTCAGTGAGCGCAACGATGCCAGTGAAGGGCGCATCGGCGACGAGCGCCCGGCACGCGAGGAGGCCCAGGAATTTCCTCCGCAGCGCGTCGCCGAAGGTGGCATGACGGGCGGCGAAGCCTTGAGCGACAGCCTGCACGAGGACAACGTCACCTTTGACGACCTCAGCCCTGACACCCTCTACGACCAGAGCGGCGCCCGCGACCCTCATGAACTGGGGGGCGAGGGGCCGATAGACCAGCACCTGCGCAAGGTCGATGCCGAAGATATCGGTGGCGGCATGGGCCTGGACGAAGCCGAACTGGCCCGCTCCGCGCCGCTGGATGGCGAACCCTGGACCGACCGGGTGATCGATGACGAAGACCAGAGGACCTGACCATGGACAAGCGAGAATGTGCCTGCCCCGATTGCCACTGCGAGGTGCAGGCCGATGGCGTGGTGCAAAAAGGGTTGCTGTATTGCTGCGAGGCCTGCGCTACCGGGCACAGCGAGGGTGAACATTGCGTGCACGAAGGCTGTGAGTGCGCCGGTGGGGCCTCTGAATAAGTCGTAACCTGATCAGGTCTTGCCCAGCGTGCCCTCACCACGCTGGCGCATGGCCTTGGCACGTTTTTCCAGCACCAGGTAGGTCACTACCGCCAGTACCAGCGGAATCAGGTAGTACAGGGAGCGGTAGCCCAACAGCGCCGCCACCAGGCTACCCTGGCCAACCTGGCCCTGGAGCAGGGCGAGGAACACTGTTTCCAACACGCCAAGCCCGGCGGGAATATGCGCCACCACGCCGGCCACGCAACTGATCAGCAGGATGCCGAGAATCGACGGATAGAACAGGTCCCCCGGCAGCAGCCAATGGATCAGCACCGCCATCAAGGCCCAGTTGCTCGCCCCCAGGGCCAACTGGCACAGCGCCAGGCGCCAGGACGGCAGGGTGATTTCGTGCTCACGTACCTGCCAGGTGCGGCGCTTGGCGAAGGCGCAGGCCAGCAGGTAGCCCAGCGCCACGGCAATCATCAGCACGCCGATCAATTGCAGGCCCGTGGCGCCCACGGCCCAGCTTTCCGGCAAACGCACCAGGCGCAGGGTGAACACCGTGCCGGCCAGCAGCAGGTAACCCATCCAGTTGGTTAAAAGACCCAGTGTCAGGATCCGCGTGATGGTCGCAGTGTCCAGGCCGAGGCGGCCATACAGCCGGTAGCGCAAGGCGACGCCACCGACCCAGGTGGTGAAGTTGAGGTTGAAGGCGTAGCACACGAACGCCACCGGCAACACTTGCCGTGCAGGCAGCTTGTGTCCGGTGTAGGCGCGGGCCAGCAGGTCGTAGCTGGCGAACACCAGGTAGCTGGCCAAGGCCAGGATCAGGCCGATCGCCAGGGTGGAGGGCTTGTAGGCCAGCAGCGACTGGCGCACCTCGTTCCAGTCGAGGTTGCGCACCAGCAGGTACAGCAGCGTCGGCACCAACAACAGGAACACCAGGGTAAGCAGGCGTTTGGCCCAGGTTTGCCAGGTTTTCTGCGCCATCAGGTCCGGCCCTCATGACAGTCGCCGCGCGCCTCGGGCTCGGCCTGCAGCGATTGCAGGCGCTGGCGGTGGGCGGGGAACCAACCGGCGATGCGCGGGAAGTAGCGGGTGATATGAAAGCCCATGAAGATCAGCGGTGCCCGCCACCAATAGCCACGGACCATGCGCTCCAGGGTGACCACCTTGCAATGCTGTTCGGCCAACTCGCTAAGGTGCTCGTAAAGCTGCTGGTTGAAAGCCCGGTCGCGGATCAGCAGGTTGGCCTCCAGGTTGAACGACAGGCTCAAAGGGTCGAGGTTGCTCGAGCCGACCGTGGACCATTGATCGTCGACCAGCGCGACCTTGCCATGCAGCGGCCGCTGGCAGTATTCGCGAATGCGCACATCGTCGCGCAAAAGATAGTTATAGAGCAGCCGCGACAGCGCGCGCACCCAACGCATATCCGGTTGGCCTTGCAGGATCAAGGTGACCTCGACCCCGCGCCGGGCCGCATTGCGCAGTTCGCGCAGCAGGCGGTAGCCAGGGAAGAAATAGGCGTTGGCCACTACGATGCGCTGTTTCGCCTGGCGAAATTCCTTGAGGTACTGCGCTTCTATATCGGTGCGATGACGGCCATTGTCGCGCTCCACCAGGTATGCCTGGGCCGTGCCGCTGGTGGCGTTTGTCGGCTTCACCTGGTGTGGCGCTGCCAGCACGGCTGCCATCATGCGCTGGCTGGAGGCGTGTACCTGGGCCACCACCGGGCCGCGGACCTGCACCGCGTAGTCCTGCTTGGCCATTGGGCCGAAATCGCCGAGGTGGTCGGCGCTGTAGTTGATGCCGCCGATGAACGCCAGTTCGCCATCGATCACCAGGATCTTGCGATGCAGGCGGCGGAACAGGTTGGTACGCATGCCTACCAGGCGGGGTTGCGGGTCGAAGCTGTGGAAGCGCACACCGGCCTCGGTCAGCGACGACAGGAATGCCTGTGACAGGTCGGCGGTGCCGTAGCCGTCCACCGCCACCTCCACGCGCACCCCGCGCCTGGCCGCATCGACCAGTGCCTGGCGCAGCTGCTGGCCGACCTTGTCGTCGTAGATGATGAACGTCTCCAGCAGGATCTCCTCGCGCGCCTGGGCGATCGCCTCGAATACGCGTGGGTAGTACTGTTCGCCGTTGATCAGCAGTTCGACCTGGTTACCGGCTACCCATTGACTGTTCACAGGTTCACCTCCGCGGCCAGTGGGACATGATCGGAAAGGTGCGACCAGGGATATTTCGACAGCACCTGCGCGGCGCCCGGCAGGGCATTGCGCAGGTAGATGCGGTCCAGGCGCAGCATCGGCAGACGGGCCGGAAAGCTGCGGGCCGGGGTGCCGAAGCGCTTGCCGAACGCCTCCACCAGATGTTCGCCCAGCACCTCGTCGGCCTTCAGTCGCCAGTCGTTGAAATCGCCGGCGACAATCACCGGGGCCTGCTCGGGCAGGCTGTCGAGCAGCTCCAGCAACAAGGCCACCTGGCGTTGCCGGTGGCGCTCGCGCAGGCCCAGGTGCACGCACACCGCATGCACCTGATCGTGGCCCGGCACGTCCAGGCGGCAATGCAGCAGGCCGCGCTCTTCGTTGCCATCGATGGACACGTCCAGGTTGCGATAGTCGACGATGGGGAATTTCGACAGCAGGGCGTTGCCATGGTCGCCATGGGGGTAGACCGCATTACGGCCATAGGCGAACTGCGGCCACATGCTATCGGCCAGGAACTCGTACTGGGGTGTCTGCGGCCAGCCTGGGTGGCGCACCGCGTGCTGCTGATGGCTGCCATGTACTTCCTGGAGAAACACCAGGTCGGCCTGGGTGGCGCGTACGGCCTCACGCAGCTCGGGCAGGATGAAACGTCGGTTGAGCGCGGTGAAGCCCTTGTGTGCATTCAGGGTCAACACGTTCAGGCGGTGGACCGCAGTGGCCTTGGCCGTTGCTACCGGCGGGTCGAAACGCTCGCGCCCCGGGTTGATGTCGCTCACAGGTACTTTCCTTCGCAAATAGCAGATGAAAGTGCGACCGGAGAAGGTGGGCGAGGGTTCAGTTGGGGTTGACGAGTGGGTGCCAGTCATCAGCACGGCGCGGCCCCTGTGGGAACGGGCTTGCCCGGCGAACCCTGCACCGCCGTGACGGCAGCGCCTGCGCCACCGTTCGCGGCGATCCGGCGCCCCGACAAGCCCGCCCCTACGGGGTCGCAGGGGCTGCCTGGTTTTCAGTAGGGCAGGGAACCGCTCAAGGTCTCGATGGCGTCTACCAGGTCGTCGTAGCCCACCGGCTTGTTCAAATGCCGGTCGAAGCCCGACTGCCGAGACTTGTGCTGGTCGGCACTGGCGCCATAGCCGGTAAGGGCGATGGCGGGGGTATGGCGCAGGTGCTCGAGCGCGCGCAGGGCCTTGATCAACGCATGGCCGTCCATGACCGGCATGCCGATGTCCGAGATGATCACGTCGTACTGCTCGTCGGCGGCCGCTGTCAGCGCCTGTTGCGGGTCGCTGTAGGCCTGCACCTGGGCATTTTCCATTTCCAGCAGCTGTTGCATCACTTCCAGCACCTCGACCGAGTCGTCCACCAGCAATACCCGGGTGCCGCTCAGGCGTCCCTCCGCCTGCTGCTCGGCCGCATCGCCGATTGCCGCGACGGGATTGTCCGAAAGGGGCAGCATGACCGTGAAGGTGCAGCCCAGGCCCAGCCCCGGCGAACGCGCCTTGACCGTACCACCGTGGGCTTCGACCAACTGACGCACCAGGGAAAGCCCGATACCCAGGCCCTCGCGGCTGTGGGAGGAGGCTTGCGGCGCGGCCTGGTTGAACAAATCGAAAATCTTCTCCAGGTTCTCCTGGCTCAGCCCCACCCCGCGATCGATCACCTCCAGTTGCGCATAGGCATCCTGGCGGCCAAGGCGGATGCGGATCTCGCTGCCGACAGGGCTGAACTTCAAGGCGTTGTTCAGCAGGTTCCAGATGATCTGCTCCAGGCGCGTGACGTCGCCATCGATGAACAGCGGCCTGTCGTCCTGGGGCACGCTCAGCAGCACGTCGCAGGGGTGTTGCTCGCTGAGTACCACGGCATGGATGCCCGCCAGCACTGCGGCGAGGTCCACCGGTTCGGTCTTGAGCTTGAGCTTGCCGGTGCGAATGCGCGCCACATCGAGCAGGTCGTCGATGATCCGCGCCTGGCTGGACACTGCTTCGCAGATGGTACCGACCGCCTTGCTGGCTGCGCCGAGGCTCTTGACCAGCGGCAGACGGCGGAGAATCTCGGCATTGAGCTGGATCAGGTTCAGTGGGTGCTTGAGCTCGTGGGACATGATGGCGAAGAACTCGTCCTTCATGTGGCTGCTGCTCTGCGACTCGGCCAGGCGCTTGCTCTGCTCGTCGTGCAGGCGCTTGTGGCCGGTGAGGTCGCGGGCGATCTTCACATAGCCACGCTGGCTACTGTCCTTGAGCAGCGACACCTCGCCGCTGCAATAGAAGCGGCTGCCATCCTTGCGCAGGTGCCAGCGTTCGTCCTGCTCGCGGCCATTGACCCGGGCGCTGCGCAGCTCGCGCTCGGGGATGGCCTGCTCGCGGTCTTCTTCGGTGAAGATCAGTTGGTAGTGCTGGCCGAGCACCTCCTGCTTGGTGTAGCCGAAGATCAGCGCGGCACCGGTGTTCCAGTCGGTGATATGGCCGTGTTCGTCGAGCAGGATGATCGCGAAGTCATGGGTGCTTTCAGCCACCAGACGCATGCGTTCCTCGCCCAGGCGCAGGCGTTCCTCGGTCGCGCGGCTTTTGCTGATATCGACGAAGGTCAGCACCGTGCCGTCGATTTTCTGCTCGCTGGAGCGGTAGGGCAGCAGGCGGGCCAGGTACCAGCGCAGGTCGTGGGTGGCAATCTCTCGCTCGATGGTGGTCTCGCCCTGGGCCACGGCGCGGGCGTCGTCGGCCAGTTCCGGGTAGTCCAGGCGGTGGGTGATGTCGAGCAGCGAGCGACCGGTGTCCACCGGCAGCATGTTGAAGATGTCGGTGGCCCGCGGGGTGAACCAGCGGATGTGCAGGTTGCGATCAACGAATACCGTGGCGATGGCCGTGGAGGCGATCAGGTTGCTCAGGTAGTCGTTGACCTTGTCGGTTTCCTCGACCTTGTTCTTGAGCTCGTAGTTGACGGTGAGCAGCTCTTCGTTGATCGACTGCAATTCTTCCTTGCTGGTTTCCAGCTCTTCGCTGGCCGAGCGCAGTTCCTCGTTGATTGCCTGCATCTCTTCGTTGGAGGCGGTCAGTTCCTCGCTGGAGATTTCCGATTGCTCGATGGTTTCCTGCAATTGCACGCGGGTGCGTTGCAGCTCGCGCTCGAGGTTGGCCAGTACCATGCTGTCGGTCTGGCGGATGCTGCCGGCCAGGGGGAGCGAAGGGTCGGGCGCGCGTTCCTCGAACACCACCAGCAGGCATTCGTTGCCGCTGGGCTCGTCCTTGTGCGGGTGGACGACGATTTCTACCTGCGCGCGGGCATTGCCTTCCTCCAGGTCTACTGGCCGCGAGGTGACCGATTGGGAACCCTGGCGCGCCTGGAACAAGGTGCTGCGCAGGGCCAATCGCAGGCTTGGCAACACAAGGTTGAGCAGGTTGCGGCTCGGCTCGCCGCCGGCCATTTGCAGAAAGCGCCCGGCACCGTCGCTCATGTGCAGGATATTGCCCTCGCCGTCGAGGATCAGGCTGGGCGGGGTATGCCGTGCAAGGGCCCTGTGGTGCACTTCGGCGTAGGACAGCTTGCGGCTGGGGCGGGCCTTGGCGGTGGTGTCGGCGACGGCAGTAGGCAGGTCCGCGCCGGTCAGCTGGCGTCCGGAGCGGCGCTGCCCGCTGACCGTGTCGCGGGCGCGGAAGATGCGGTTGCGCTTGTCCACCGGGGCGAACAGCTCCTCGCTCAGGTCCGCCGACTCGGATGAGCCGAGGAACAGGTAGCCGCCTGGGCGCAGGGCGAAGTGGAACATGCGCAGGATGTCCTGCTGCACCTCGCGGTCGAGATAGATCAGCAGGTTGCGGCACACCACCAGGTCGATCTGCGAGAACGGCGGGTCGGACAGCAGGTTGTGACGGGCGAACAGCACCCGTTCGCGTACCTCCTTGCGTACCCGGTAGCGCTCGTCTTCCTTGACGAAGAACTGGCGCAGGCGGGCTGGGGGAACGTCGGTGACGATGGCCTCGGGGTAGCAGCCACTGCGGGCGTGGACGATGGCGCGTTCGTCCAGGTCGGTGGCGAACACTTGCAGCTTGGCCCCGCTGCGCTCCAGGGTCATCTGCTCGCTGACCAGCATGGCCAGGCTGTAGGCCTCCTCGCCCGTGGAGCAGCCGGCCGACCAGACGCGAATTTCGCTTGGTCCCTCGTCACTTGCGCTTGGGCTGACCAGTTCCGGCAGCACATTGCGCTCCAGCGCTTCGAACGCTTCGCGGTCGCGGAAGAAGTTGGTCACCCCGATCAGCATGTCGGCCAGCAATTGGGTCGACTCGTCGGAGTGTTGTTCCAGGTAGCGGTAGTAGCCGGGCAGGTCAGCCTGGCCGGTGACGTGCATGCGCCGCTCGATACGGCGCAGCACAGTGGCGCGTTTGTAGTGCTGGAAATCATGGCCGGTGTTAGTGCGCAACAGCAGCAGGATCTCTTCCAGCAGCGCCTCGCCGTGCTGCACGGCGTCGTCGCGTGTACCCAGGGGCGGCGGCATGTGCGCTTCGTCGACTTCGGGGAGGCGGACCTGGCGGGCGTTCAGCCACAGCTCGATGAGCTTCTGCGCCATTTCTGCGGCCGGCAGGATGAAGTCCGCCAGCCCCGTTGCGATGGCGGCCCGGGGCATGCTGTCGTACAAGGCGTCACCCGGTGCCTGCACCAGCGTCACGCCACCTTGTTCCTTGATGCGCGACAACCCCACCGCGCCGTCTGCGCCGGTGCCGGACAGCACCACGCAGAAGGCGTGGTCCTTGTGCACATCGGCCAGGTCGCGGAAGAACAGGTCGATGGCCACGTGGTCGCCACGCCGACGATGGGCCGGGGTGACGCGCAGGTAGCCATCGTTGGTGGAGAGCTGGTTGGCCGGGGAAATCACGTAGACGTGGTTGCGCTCGATCGGCACCGGCTGGGTGACCTGCAGCACCGGCATGCGGGTGACGCTCTGGATGATCTGGTCGAGCACGCTCTGGTGATCGGGCGACAGGTGCAGTACCACCACGAAGGCCATGCCGCTGTCGGCGGGCATTTGCGAAAAGAAGGTACGGATGGCCTCGATGCCCCCGGCCGATGCGCCGATGCCGACCACCGGGAAGTCCAGGTGGCTGACGGCCAGCGCCGGGTTGATGGGGGACGCCGGGGCATTTCCATTTGACGGTTTCATCGAGCAGAGCCTTCTGCAGACCTTGTGGTACGGCCCTTCGAGGCTTCGGGGGCGTGTGATGGGCGATTATAGGCAGGGCTTGGGCTGAAGGGCGAGCCAACAGGGTGAAACGTCGCTGGCCCAGGCTCGGGCTGCCTGCAGGTATGACCGCTGGGTCGCGGTAAAAGTCCGAACCTCGCCGACTGTTTCGAAGGCTTGGCAAGTTGCCATCAGCCACTCAGGTGAAAAGTTCCACAAACTTTTGAATTTTCTCGCGGCGCTCCGATCCACCCCTTTGTCATCCACGGAGAAGAGGAGGCCCCGAGATGCCAGCTCCACAGCTCTATATCATCGATTACCGGCTGCACGACGAGCCACGCAGTTTCATCATTCGCCTGGAAGCCTTGGACAGTGCTCAGGCCTGGCATTGGGCCAGTTGCGATGCCGGCGTGGGGATCATTCCCAAGTTCGGCCGCGAGAAAATCAGGAAGATCAGTCGCCCGATGGCCGAGCGCTATGGCATCACCGAGGTGCAATGGCGGGTTTCGGGAGAGCGTGCAGGCGCTGGGAGATAGGCCAAGGCGGGGCGTGCTGCCCCGCGCCTGAATTGGAAACTCGATTGAAAACTTCGTTCAAGCACCTGACTCAGGGTCGCTGGCCGGCACGCCGGGGCGTTGTTCGTCGTCATCGGTGAGGTTGGGGTCGGCATCCGGGTCGTCGACCCGGTCGTGACGTGGGTCCGGTTCAAGGTCCGGCCATTCGGTCTGGGCATCGCCACCGCCCATTCGCAGACTGTCGTTCATCAGCGCGCCCTCGCAGGTAAAAAGGCCCGCCTGAGGCGGGCCAACACAGGAGTAAGGGGCGATAACGACCACCCCTCATAGGCTCAGAACCCCAGCGCCACGAATGGCTTCATGCAATGCGCCCGGCTACCGACCAACGGTATCCGGGCGCATGCTTTCAACGTGCGGCGGCTGCGCTCAATGCCCCGGCACGGGTCGCCCGCAACGCCACCAGGCTACCCAGCACGATCACCGCAGCCAGCGAATACAGCGCCGCATCGGTGGAGCCGGTCTGGTCCTTGATGAACCCGACCAGGTAGGGGCTCAGGAAGCCCGCCATCTGGCCCACCGAGTTGATCAGTGCCAGGCCCGCCACTGCCGCGCCAGCACTGAGCAGGGCAGTCGGCATCGGCCAGAACATAGGCAGGCCGGTAAGCGCACCCATGGTCGCCACCGACAGGCCGAGCATGGCGATGACCGGGTTGCTGGCGAAGTTCGCGGCGATCAGCAGGCCGACGGCACCCATCAGCATCGGCACGACAAGGTGCCAGCGCCGCTCGTTGCGCAGGTCCGCAGAACGCCCCACGACGATCATGAACACGCCGGCCAGCAGGTACGGAATCGCGCTCAGCCAACCGATCAGCAGGGGGCTGTCGAAGCCCAGGTTCTTGATGATCGACGGCAGCCAGAAGTTGATCGCATAGACGCCGCTCTGGATGCAGAAGTAGACGAACCCGAACGTCCACACCAGCGGATTGGTCAGCACCGCCAGCACACTGTCGCCGGTGGTGGCTGGCTTGCGCGCGGCGTCGGCGGCAAGGTCCGCTTCGATGATCTGGCGTTCGCTCGGCGACAACCATTGGGCTGTCTTGTAGCCGTCGCTGAGCAGGGCCACGGCCATGAAGCCCAGCACCACGGTGGGCAAGCCCTGGATCAGGAACATCCACTGCCAGCCCGCCAAGCCATGCTGGCCGGCGGCGAAGTGGTCGAGGATCCAGCCGGAGAACGGGCCGCCCAGCAGCCCCGACACCGGGATCGCCGACATGAACAGCGCCATGATCCGGCCCCGGCGGTCAGTTGGGAACCAACGCGAAAGGTACAGCACCACGCCCGGGAAAAAGCCAGCCTCAGCCGCGCCGGTGAGCAGGCGCAACACGTAGAACTCCATGGGCGTGGTGACGAACAGCAGACAGGTCGACAGGCTGCCCCAGGCAATCATCATTACCGCGATCCAGCGCCGCGGGCCGAAGCGATTGAGTGCCAGGTTGCTGGGCAGGCCGCACACTACGTAGCCTATGAAGAAGATACCGGCGCCGAGGCCGTAAACGGTTTCGCTGAATTTCAGTGCGTCGAGCATCTGCAACTTGGCGAAACCGACGTTGACGCGGTCCAGGTAGTTGAACAAATAGCAGATGAAGATGAACGGAATCAGCCGCAGGGTGATGCGCCGGTACAGCGCATTGCGGGTGCTTGCGTCGCCTTGGTCAGGGGCAGGGCTGTGTGCCATGATGAAATTCTCTGTTGTTATGGTTGTTCCGCCGCGCCTGTTCCGGCGCTCGCCTGACGAGTCTCGGCGAGCGCGGCGCAGCTGTCTTTGTGCTTTTGCACAGCCCCTGGCGCACCCGGCTGTGCCGCCGTACAAACGCCTACGACCCTAAGGATGCCGCAATGTTCGAACTGGACCACGACCTGGCGCAGGATATCGTCGACAGGGCCATGGCCATCTTGCCGTGCAACGTCAACGTGATGGACAGCCAGGGATTGATCCTGGGCAGCGGCGAGCCGGAACGCATCAACACACGCCATGAAGGCGCGCAACTGGTATTGGCCAATGGGCGCATCGTCGAGCTCGACGGCGAGGCGGCCAAGTGTCTGAAGGGCGTGCAGCCTGGGGTGAACCTGCCGCTGATGCTCGATGGTCGGCTGATCGGCGTGCTGGGCCTGACCGGCGACCCGCAGCAGCTGCGCACCTATGGCGAGCTGGTGCGCATGACCGCTGAAATGCTCCTGGCCCAGCGTCACCAGCAGGTGGAACAGCAATGGCGACGCCAGCGCTGTGACGACCTGCTGGCGCTGCTGCTGGGCGGCACCGGCGACTCGCCACGGCTGCTGGACGAGGCCCGGCAACTGGGCCTCAAGCCCCAGCTTTCGCGGGTGCCATGCCTGTTCGAGCTGGATGCAGGACCGCCCGCCGAAGCGCTGTCGGCCTGGCTGATGAGCCGCTACCCGGACAGCTGGTGCGTCAGCCCCGCCCGGCAATCGCTGCTGTGGTGCCGGCCCGCCACCGTGGCGCTGGACGAAACCCGCCTGCTCGAACGCCTGCAGCGTCATGGCTGGCAGGTCCAGCGCCTGGCCCTGGGCAGCGCGGCACCGGGCCTTGAGCAACTGCGTCGCAGCTATCGGCGGGTGCGCGACTTGCTGGCGTATGGTCGCGAAGTGGTGCCGGGCGAGCGGCTGTTGAGCCTGTCGCGCTACCGGCTGCCTGCTTTGCTGTGGCGTCACCGCAACGACGATGCCCTCGATGAGTTGCTGGAGCCTTTGCAGCGTATCCGTGCCAAGGATGCCAGCGGCCAGCTGCTTGCCACCCTGCGCGCCTGGTGCGCCCATGACGGCCAGAGCCAGGCCTGCGCCGATGCCCTGGGTATCCACCGCAACAGCCTGCGCTATCGGCTCGAGCGCATCGCCGAGCTCAGCGAGGTGGACCCGCTGCGCCTGGAGGGCATGCTCAGCCTGTACCTGGGCCTGCAACTGCTACCGGTCGATTGATTCGCACCCGGCGCGGCATTTGCCCAACCGGCACCCCGCCGGTTTTGTGCAAGTGACCGAGGCCGCTGTGGCCCGCAGCTGTCAGCATGCAGCTCATCTGCACAGGAGATTCCCATGAAAGTCGTCATCGCCCCCGATTCGTTCAAGGACAGCCTCGACGCCGCCGCGGTCGCCCGCGCTATCGCGGCGGGCCTTGCCCAGGTGTGGCCTGAGGCCGAGCGTATCGAATGCCCGATGGCCGACGGCGGCGAGGGCACCATGGAGGCGATCCTCGCGGCCAGCCACGGCGAGCTGCGCCGCCAGCGGGTGCGCGGGCCGCTGGGGCGCGAGGTCGAAGCCGGCTGGGGCTGGTTGGCCGACAGCCGCACGGCGATCATCGAGATGGCCCAGGCCAGTGGCCTGCAACTGCTCGCCAGCAATGAACGCGATGCCTGCCGCAGCAGCACCTGGGGCACCGGCGAGCTGATCGCGGCGGCCTTGGATGCCGGTGCTTCGCGCATCGTGCTGGCGATTGGCGGCAGTGCCACCAACGATGGCGGCAGCGGCATGCTGCGGGCGCTGGGCCTGCGCCTGCTCGAGGGTGACGGGCAAGCGTTGCCCGAGGGTGGCCTGGCCCTTGCGCAACTGGCGCGAGTCGACGCCAGCGCCCTCGATCCGCGCTTGGCCGAAGTCCAGGTGGAAGTCGCGGCCGACGTCGACAACCCGCTGTGCGGCGACAACGGCGCCTCGGCGATCTTCGGGCCACAGAAGGGCGCGAGCCCCGAGCAGGTCCAGGCGTTGGATGCTGCCCTGGGGCATTTCGCCGACCATTGCGCGCAACTGCTGGGCGAGGACGTGCGCGACTTCCCAGGTTGTGGCGCTGCCGGCGGCATGGGCTTTGCGGCCAAGGCGTTCATGGGCGCGCGCTTCCGGCCGGGGGTTGAGGTGGTGGCGGAGCTTGCCGGGCTGGATGCGCTGGTGCAAGGCGCGGACCTGGTGATTACCGGGGAAGGGCGTTTCGATGCCCAGACCCTGCGTGGCAAGACGCCGCTGGGCGTGGCGCGGGTCGCCAAGCGCCACGGCGTACCGGTGCTGGTACTGGCCGGCACCTTGGGCGAAGGCTACGAGCAGCTGTATGGGCATGGCATCGATGCGGCCTTCGCCCTGGCCAGCGGGCCGATGACCCTCGAGCGGGCCTGCGCCGAGGCCGGGCAACTGCTGACGGCGCGCGCGCGGGACATTGCCCGTTTGTGGCAGCTGGCGCGCTAGCCAGGGCCGGCCCGCGAACACCGGCCAAGCCGGTGCCATCCACACCGTCACTCGCCGATGCGCAACACCGGCCCGGTAACCGCCAGCTCTCCAAACCCCTGCGCTGCCTCGATGTAACGCAGCGCTGACTTGGCATCCTTCCAGCCCACATAGCTCATCAATGCCTTCAGTTCCCAGCCATTGGCCGACGCCCAGGTCGCAAAGCCACGCCGCAGGGAATGCCCGGTATACAACGACGCCGGCACCCCGGCCCGTTCGAGCATGCGCCGCAACAGGCCGACCAGGCTGTTGCTGTGCAACGCCTCGTCGCCCAGGTTGCCCCAGCGGTCCAGCTTGCGGAACACCGGGCCCTGGGCGATGCCGGCCACTTCGATCCATTGCAGGTATGCCGTCACCGGGCACAACGCCTTGAGCGCCGGGGTGCGGTGCTGCACGCCCAGGGCCTGGCGGTCGCCCTTGCTGTGGGGCAGGAACAAGGTGATCCCGACTCCGGCCTCGGCTTGGATATGCTCCACCCGCAAGCGCGCCAGCTCATCGCCGCGAAAACCGCGCCAGAAGCCCAGCAGCAACAGTGCGGTGTCACGCCTGGCCCGCATCAGTGCAGGCAGGTCGTGGCGCTCGCGGGCTGCGAGCGCTTCCTGCTCGAAGCAGCGCACCGTTGTCTGCAAGTGTTCCAGCAACAAGGGCGCTGCCTGGCGAGGTGGCGCTGGGTGCAGCGTGCGAATACCGCGCAGCACCTGGCGCACCAAAGGCGCCTTGGTCGGGTCGGGAAAGCCTTGGGTCACGTGCCACTGGCTCAAGGCTGCCAGGCGCTGGCGCAGGGTACTGACGGCGTGGCTCTGGGCGTGCTCGGCCAGGTAGCGGGCAATGCTGTCGGCGGTGGCGGGCAGGAAACCGCCCCAGTGCGCCTCGAAATGCTCGACGGCCGACTGGTAGCTGCGGCGGGTGTTGTCACGGGTGGCGGCGCGGACATAGCGCTCGATATCGGTCATCGCGACACGATAAACCAGCGCAGCGCGGCTGTCTTGCGGCTATTGGGCGCTCAGGGCTGTCCGGCAGCATCCGAGGGTCCGCCTGCCAGGGCTTTCAACAGGCGCATGATTGCTCCCGGGTGGCAATGAAGGGCGGGTACTGGCGCAATTGCTCGGCCGACAGCGGCCGGCTGAAGTGGTAGCCCTGGGCGATATCGCAGCCAGCAAGCTTCAGGCACACCACCTGTTCGCGGGTCTCGACACCTTCGGCGACAACCGCCAGGCCCAGGCGCTTGGCCAGAATGATGGTCGAGGAGACGATCGGGCTGTCGTCATGGCTGTTGCACAGCGGGGCGATCAGCGCGCGGTCGATCTTCAGTTTCGACAGCGGCAACGCCTGCAAGTGGGCGAAGCCCGCATAGCCGCGCCCAAAGTCGTCCAGGCTCACGCCCATGCCCGCTGCGCGCAGGCGGTGCAGGTGATCGAGGGCAGTGCCCTCGGGGTCGAGCACCGTGGTCTCGGTGATTTCCAATTCCAGGCGCTGGGGGGCGATGCCGTGTTGCTCGAGGCTGTCGAGCAGGCGTTCGCTGAAATCGGCCTGACGCAGTTGCAGCGCCGAGACGTTCACTGCCAGGCAGGTATCCGGCGCCAAATGGGCCCAGTGCGCCAGTTCTTCGCAGGCCAGGCGCAGCACCTCCCAGCCCAGGTCGACGATAAAGCCGCTGCGCTCGGCCAGGCCGATGAACCGGTCGGGGTAGAGCAGGCCGAACTCGGGGTGGCTCCAGCGTACCAGGGCCTCGTAACCCAGAACCTGCAAGGTGTCCAGGCGAATCTGCGGCTGGAAGTGGAGGACGAACTGGCGCTCGACCAAGGCATTGCCGAAGGCCTGCTCGAGGGTAAAGGCCTGGATGTCCGACAGGTTCAGCGAGGGGTCGAAGAAGCGGTACTGCGCCCGCCCGGCCTGCTTGGCCGAGTACATCGCCGCGTCCGCGCAGCGGATCAGGCTGTCGATGTCCTGGCCGTCGCGCGGGGCGATGCTCACGCCGACGCTGGGGCTGGTGTTGACCTCCTGGCCATCCAGCGCGTAAGTGGCCGAGAGTTTCTCGACCAATGCACGTACCCAGGCATTGATGTGTTCTTCGCTGCGCTCGCCGGCCAGCAGCACCACGAACTCGTCGCCACCGAAGCGCGAGGCCTCGTCGCCCGGCTCCAGCAGGCGCTGAATGCGCCCGGCCACGGCCTGTAGCAACAGGTCGCCGATCTTGTGGCCGAGGGAATCGTTGATCGACTTGAAGCGGTCCATGTCGATGAACAGGATCGCCGTCAGGCGCCTGCGCCCGCGTTGCTGGGCCAGCACCTGGGCCGCGACCTCGACGAACTGGCGCCGGTTGTGCAAACCACTGAGGTGGTCGGTGGCGGCGGCATGGCTGCTACGTCGGTGTTCATCCTCGAGGCGGTCGATCAATTGCTGGTTGACCTGCTGGGCATGTTCCAGGGCGCTGAAGGCCTCCTGGCGTTTGCGCAACAGGCCCAAGCTACCGGCCAGGCCCGTCAGCATCAGCGCCGTCATGCACAGGTTCAGCCAGAACTGCCGGGCATAGGCCAGCGTGGTGGCGGCCAGGATTTCGTCGTGGCGCTGGCTGACCACCACGCTGAAGCCACGGTCCTCGACCCGGCGGTACAGGCTCTGGTAGTCGCCATCGTAGGCGTACTGGGTGAACTGCCCGGCATCGCTTTCACCCTCAGGCAGCGACGGGGTCAGCGACACGCCGGCGGCCACCACGCCGCTGCTGTCGATGCGCAGGCGCTCCTGGCCGTCGTCCTGCAACAGGCGCATCAGGCCGCTGCGGCCCAGGTCGATGTGCTGGAACAGCACCGCGAGGTAGCCGATATCCAGTTGCACCACCAGGATATTGTCGATTTCGCGGCCGTTGACGTCGGTCAACGGCAGCATGAACGGCAGGCGCCAGTTCGGCCGGCTCGATGGGCCTGGGGGCACGCCGATGCGCGGCAGGAACGGTTTGAAACCATGCTCGGCTACATGTTGTTGCAACTGTTCGACCCACTCTTGCGGCAGTTGCGGCGGCTCGTCGATATGGCTGGCGGACAACAACCGGCCGCTGCGGCCATACAGGCTCATGCGCTTGAACACCGGGTCTTCGGCCAGCAGCCGGGCCAGGCTGAGGTTGTCCTGGCGCAGGCTTTTCATATCGTCCTGGGTCACTCGGCCCACCGCCTGGGCGCGGTCCACCAGCTGGCGCAGGCTTTCCCCGACCATACTGGCCAGGTTCAGATGCTCGGCTGCCTTGGCAGCCAATGCGTCGTGGCGCGCGGCGGATTTCTGGGTGATGTGCAACCCCCACAGGAAGGCCAGGGTGATGGCGCACAACAGCAGCAGTAGCAGGGGCAGCAGCCCTGCGGCGGAGGGAGAACGGCGGTTCACGAGGGGTGCTTCCTGCCGGGGTGGTAGCAAGAAAATTAAGACAGGAATGTGACAAGGGAATGACTAGTGGCAAATCGCCTTATCTGCTGCGGGCCAGGTGCTGAATACACCAAAGGCCCGTCATGAGCCTTTGGTGCAGAGCGGGAGGGCGGCAGCGCTTACCACCTGAAGCTTACGGAGGTGACCAGTTCGCGCTCGTCGCCATAACGGCAGGAGGTCGTGGTTTCACAGTAGACGTAATGCTTGTTGGTCAGGTTGTTGGCGTTGACCGCCACGGTCCAGTTGTCGTCGATATGGTAGGTCGCCATGGCGTCGAACAAGGTATAGCCGTCGATATCCTCGGGGATGCCCGGGGCCTGGGTAGCGCCTTTGTAGCGAGCGCCGCCGCCGATGGTCAGCTTCGGCAGGCCGAACAGGGCGAGGTTGTAGTCCGCCCAGAGTGCCGCCTGGTGATACGGTGTGTCGGCGATGCGCTGGTCTTTTTCCGAAGCGGTGATGCTCTTGGTGATGCGCGCGTCCGTGTAGGCGTAGGAGGCGATCACGTTGAGTTGCGGGGTGACCTCGGTCTTGGCTTCGAGCTCCAGCCCGCGCGAGCGCTGCTCACCGATCTGGGTGTAATTGCCCAGGCCATCCTGGCGCAGGGCGTTTTCCTGGGTCAGCTCGTAAAGCGCTGCGCTGAGCAGGGTGTTGCTGCCGGGCGGTTGGTAGCGGATACCGATCTCGTATTGCTTGCCTTCGGTCGGTTCGAAGGTCTGCGGCCCGGCCGTTGCGACCTCGGCAATGGCGATCGGGAAGAACGATTCGCTGTAGCTGATGTAGGGCGCCAGACCGTTGTCGGCCTTGTACACGAGGCCCGCGCGGTAGGTGGTGGCTTCGTTGGCCTGCGAGCGGCTTGCGCCGGTGGCGAAGCCTTCGATGTCCTGGTCTGCCCAGTCGTGGCGACCGCCCAATACCATGATCCAGTGCTCGTCGAACTTGATCTGGTCTTGCAGGTAGACGCCTTTTTGCAAGGTGTCTACCTGTGAACCCCGGTCGCGGCTCAGGCGCTTGTCGACGACTACCGGCTGGCCGTAGTTGAGGGTGTTCGGGTTCAGCGTTGGCGCGGCCCCACGGAAGTTGTGCGAGTCGTAGGAGGTGTCGTAGCCGTCGAAGCCCACCAGGAAGGTGTGCTCCATCCCGGCCAACTGCCAGTTCGACTCGATGGCCGTGTCGCTGGTGACGTTGCGTGCGCGCTCGCGGCGGTCGCTGTACTGGCGCGTGAGCAGGCCGGCGCCGTTCACCCCGGTGATCATCAGGTAGTTCCACTTCACGTCCGACTCGTAGTACCGCGCCTTGTGAATCAGGCGCGTGTGTTCGTCGAAGCGGTGTTCGAACTCATAACCGGCGGCCCACATCTCGCCGTTCATGTCGTCGTAGTTGGGTTCGCCGAAGAAATCGTGACGGCCGAGGCGCACCGGGCCGTTACCGATGCCCTTGGTCATTTGGTAGGGCAGCGGTGCCGAGAAGCGCGTATCGCTCTTCTGGTAGAACGACAGCAGGGTCAGCGAGGTGTCCTCATTGGGGCGCCAGGTGATCGCCGGGGCAATATAAGTGCGGTCATCGTTGATGTGCTTCTGCTGGGTATCGCTGTCGCGGGTCAGCATGGTCAGGCGGTAGCTGAGGGTCTCGCTGTCGCCCAGGCGGCCACCGAAATCGCCGCTCAGTTGCTGGCGGTCGTGGTTGCCGACTTCCAGGTTCAGCTCGTGCAGCGGGGTTTCCGTGGGGCGCTTGCTCACGCCGTTGATCAGGCCCCCGGGGGTGAGCTGGCCGTACAGCACCGACGCTGCGCCGCGCACCACTTCCACGCGCTCGAGACCGTAGGGTTCCTGCACACCGTCGTAGGAGTTCAGTTGCAGGCGCATGCCGTCGCGCAGCATGCCGCCGGTTGCCGACTCGACATCGAAGCCGCGGATGCGGAAGCGGTCGGCGGTGCGGTTGAACGAACTGGGCTGGCTGGTAACGCCAGGGGTGTAGCGCAATGCGTCGGCGACGGTGTCGACCTGGCGGGCGCGCATCTCATCGCTGGTTACCACGGAAATCGACTGCGGCGTTTCGGTGATTGGCGTACGGGTCTTGGTGGCACTGGCATTCTCCAGGGCGACGTAGCCTTCGACACGGTCACCTGCCTGCTCCTGGGCGGTGATGTTGGTTGCATCCAGCTGTACTGCGTTGGCGGGGTCGTTGGTGCTTTCCTGTGCCCAGGCTTGCGTGCACAGGATGCTTCCCAGGGAAATCGCCAGCGTACTGAGCGCAAAGCGCGGCACGCTGGCGCCGCTTCGAACGGCACGACCTTTTCTTGTTGTGTATCGCATTTGAAAACAGTCCTTTGAAGTGTGTTGGGCAAAGGGGCTTGACGCACGACCGTGCGTAACGACGGCAGGGACAGGGCTGTCGGGTGGCGCCAACTTTATCTCAACTGAGAAAGATTTGTATTAGCTTTGATAAAAAAATCGGCATTCGGATCGTCTTGTCATATCCTCTAGCGCCGGAATGGGTAACGAGGCCGAAGGATGCGCGCAACAACGATGTATGGGATATCGGGTCAGCCCGTGCCGAAGGGGCACCTGGCATGCTGATCGGCACGGGTTTGCACCTGCGTTTCGGCGATTTGCAGGTACTGGACGATGTCAGCGTCGAGATCCCGAGCGGGCAGTTCACCGCGCTGATCGGCGCCAACGGCTGCGGCAAGACCACCTTGCTCAACGTGCTGGCACGCATGCAGAAGCCCGATGCAGGCGAGGTTCTGCTCGGCGGCCGCCCGCAGGGGCAGTTTTCACGACGCGAACTGGCCCGCCATCTGGCTCTGCTGCCGCAGCACACCGGCTCGCCCGCCGGCATGACGGTACGTGAGCTAGTGGCCCAGGGGCGCTTTCCCTGGCAGGGCTGGTGGCGGCCCTGGTCGGAGCGCGACCAGCAGGCTGTCGACCGCGCCGCAGCCCTGGCCGGTATCGAAACCCTCCTGGACCGGCAACTGAGCACCTTGTCCGGCGGCCAGCGCCAACGCTGCTGGATCGCCATGACCCTTGCGCAGGACACGCCGGTCATCCTGCTCGACGAGCCCACCACTTTCCTCGACATCGCCCACCAGGTCGCCTTGCTCGAATTGCTCGGCCACTTGCGCGAGCAAGGCCGTACCATCGTCGCCGTGCTGCATGACCTCAACCAGGCGGCGCGCTATGCCGACCACCTGGTGATGATGGGCAAGGGGCGCCTGCTGGCCCAAGGTGCGCCGAGGGCAGTGTTCACCCAGGCCAACCTCAAGGCCACCTTCGACCTGGATGCACATATCATCACCGACCCCCATTCGGGCGACCCCCTGTGCGTACCCATGACCTTGCAAGCACGGCGCGCCGTGGCGCAGGCCGCTTCATGAGAGGCATTGCAGGGCAGGGCGCCTGGCTGCTGCTGCCGTTGGCGATCGTTGCGGCGGCCATGCTCCATCTGCTGGTCGGGGCGCGCGACATTCCCGTGCACGAAGCCTGGCAGGCATTGACCGCCTACGTGCCCGGCAACCCGGAGCACAGTGTGATTCGCGGCTCCCGCCTGCCGCGCCTGCTGATCGCCATGGTGGTCGGCGCAAGCCTTGGCCTGGCAGGCGCCGTCATGCAGGCGGTGGGCGAGAACCCGCTGGCCGACCCCGGTATTCTCGGTATCAACAGCGGTGCGGCACTGTTCGTAGTGGTCGGCTTGCTGGTACTGCCCGGCAACGGCATGGCCGCCTTGCCGCTGTTCGCCTTCTCCGGCGCACTGGTGGCCGCAGCTGGCGTACTGCTGCTGGCCGGTCGCAGCCATAACCCGGTGCGCCTGACCCTGGCCGGCGCCATGGTGGCGGCGCTGTTCAGCGCGATCACCTCGATTCTGCTGTTGCTCGACCAGCAAGGGCTCGACAGCCTGCGTCGCTGGCTGACCGGCTCCATCGGGCTGACCGGTGGCGTACAGCCTTGGCTGTGGCCATGGCTGGTGCTGGGTGTCCTGCTATGCCTGGTCAATGTCGGCGCGCTGAATGCGCATCGGCTGGGCGCCCGCGCCGCCGCCGGCATGGGCGTGAACCTGTTGCGCATGCGCGTGTGCGGCCTGGCTGCCGTGGTGTTGCTGTCGGGCTGTGCGGTCACACTGGCGGGGCCGATCGGCTTCGTTGGCCTGGTGGTGCCACATATGGCGCGGTTGCTGGCCGGTACCGACTACCGTCGCCTGCTGCTGGTGGCGCCGCTGCTGGGCATGCTGCTGGTGATTCTTGCCGATGTGCTGGCGCGTGTAGTGGTGCGGCCCTACGAGGTGAATACCGGGATCGTCACGGCCTTGCTCGGCAGCCCGGTGTTCATCGCTTTGGTATTGAGGCGCGTAGCATGAGCCGGCCTGTCGTCGTGGCGGGGCCGTTGTCCCGCGCCACCCGCTGGGGCCGCCCACGTGACCTGCTGTCTGGCGCCTTGCTGGCGGCTCTGCTCGCATGGCTGGTGCTGCACGCCCTGACAGTCGGTAGCTATCCGCTGAACCTTGCGCAAGCGCTGGAAGCGGTGCTGAGCCCGTCGACTGTCGACCCACGCATCCGCGACGTGGTCTGGGAGCTGCGCCTGTCGCGCATCCTCCTGGCGATCCTGGCGGGCGCGGCGATGGCGCTGGCCGGGCTGATACTGCAGTCGCTGACCCGCAACCCGTTGGCCGCGCCAGGGCTGGTCGGTGTCGAGTCGGGCGCCAGCGTGACCATGCTGTCGATCATCGTGCTCTGGCCGAACCTGCTGCCGGTGGCGCTGTACCCCCTGGCAGCACTGGCTGGCGGCCTGTTGGTGGCCAGCTGCGTGACGGCGCTGTCATGGCGCCAGGGCATTTCGCCGCTGCGCCTGATACTGGTTGGCGTAGGCCTGACGGCAATGCTCAGTGCGGTCGCCGACCTGCTCATTACCTACGGCAATATCGACCAGGTCGAGTCGGCGCTGATGTGGCTGGGCGGCAGCTTGCACCGGGCGAGTTGGAGCCAGGTGTCGAGCCTGGGTTTCTGGTTGGTGCTGGCCGGTGCGCCATTGCTGTTCTGCCACCGACCCTTGAACCTGCTGCAACTGGGCGAGCGTGTCGCCCTCAGCCGTGGCCTGGATGTGCCCAGGCTGATGGCCGCGTTGCTGCTGTGCAGCGTCATGCTGACCTCGGCGGCGGTGGCCACCGTGGGCACCATGACCTTTGTCGGCCTTTTGGCGCCACACCTGGCGCGGCAGTTGTGCGGCGATCGCCACGCGGCGTTGTTGCCCCTGTCGGCGCTGACCGGGGCACTGCTGGTACTGGCTGGCGACACCTTGGGGCGCGGCCTGTTCGCACCGCTGCAAATCCCGGCCGGCCTGGTGGTGGCCATCATCGGTGCGCCATATCTGATCATTCTGTTGGCCCGAAGCTCATCACGCTGAGGGATGCCTGTCTGGAGGGCACTGTGGGAAGGACGTTCAAACACCTGGTTCGTGGTTTGTCGGCGGTGGCGTGTGCGGCTTGGGTGCTGGGCACAGGGCAGGCCTTGGCGAGTGAAACCAAAGCGTTCGAAAACCGCTTCGGCAAGGTCGAGGTGCCGGTCCAGGCGCGCTGTATCGTGTCGCTGCACGACCTGAGCATCACCACCCAACTGCTGGAACTGGGTATCACGCCTTGCGGCTCCACGGGGCGCAAGAAGCTGTTCTCCGAGGTGCTGTACCGCGGCACCGTGCCGCATTTCGACCCCGAGGGCATCCACTACATCGGCTCCCAGCAAGCGCCGGATCTCGAGGCCATCGCCGCGCTAAAGCCAGACCTGATCATCGGTCTGTCCTATCATCAGGACCTGCGCGAGAAGCTGGCGAAGGTGGCGCCGGTGGTGCTGTTGCCGGCCCGCGAAGCCGATATCAAGACCTACAGTGCAGAACTGGCCGAACTGGTCGGGCGCCAGGACCGCTACAAGCAGATGCTTGCCGAATACGACTGGGTGGTGCAGGAATTTCATAAGCGCATCAAGGACCCGGCCAGCATCACCGTCACCACCCTCGAGGTGTACCCGGACAGCTTCCAGTTGATCGGCCGTGGCGGGGTGGACGATGTGATTCGCGACTTCGGGCTCGGACGGGTGAAGGCCTACACCGAAGGGCGGCCCAACGTGCCCTACAGCCTGGAGCGCATCGCTGACTTCGACAGCGACTTCATCATCGACACCTACGAGCAACTGCTCGACTCCGAGGCCAGCACCGCCGCTTTTCGCCAGTCGCCGCAGTGGCAGAACCTGTTCGCGGTGAAAAACCGCCAGTTCCTCTACTTCAACCGCAGCCGCTATGCCGAAACGATGCAGGGCCTGATCGGTTCGGCCTACCTGCTGATGTCGCATATCGCCGAGCGTGACTACGTGCTCAAACCACGCTGAAGCCGGGTTCGGCAGCCCTGTCGAGGGTTGCTGTAACGCGGGGTTACAAATATTTACAAGAAGTGTCGACTACGTTGCAGAGACGTTAAAACTAATCATTATCGTTTGCTGTTACGGTCGGCTTGTACTACCGTACTCGCCTCGGAAATACCCCCTACCCAGGTGAGAACAACAGATGGACGTTGATCTGGCACTTCCCGGGCGGCACGCAACTGCCGCAGGGACCCCCACGCAAATTGATACGCTTCCGTGCACCATCCTCGGCAGTGGCGCTGGCTGGCGAAGCTCCGTAGAGACCATCCGGGAACAGGTCGATGCTTGCCTGGAGCGGGTCGGCGGCGTTCTGCTCAGGGGCTTTCGCTTCGACGGCGAAGCCGACTTCGAAGCGTTCTGCCGCAGCTTTGGCCATGACCTGCTGACCTACGACTACGCTTCCACCCCCCGAACCAAGCTCAACAGCCGCGTCTACACCTCCACCGAATACCCCGCCCACCAGGTCATCCCACTGCACAACGAGCAATCGTACTCGCAGAACTGGCCGATGAAGATCTGGTTCCACTGCGTGCAAGCGGCTGCCACGGGCGGCGAAACGCCTATCGCCGACAGCCGCCTGGTGTACCAACGCATCGACCCGAACATTCGCCAGCGTTTCGCCGACAAGCGCCTGATGTACGTGCGCAACTACGGCAACGGTCTGGACCTGACCTGGCAACAGGCGTTCAGCACCGACGACCGCGCCCAGGTCGAGCAGTATTGCCGTGCGGCCAACATCGAGTTCCATTGGAAAGACGACGGCGAACTGCGTACGCGCCAGGTGTGCCAGGCGGTGGCGCAGCATCCGCGTAGCGGGGAATGGGTCTGGTTCAACCAGGCGCACCTGTTCCACATCTCCAACTTGGCCCCGGCCTTGCGCGAGACACTGGTGTCGATCGTCGGCGAGGCCGGGGTGCCGCGCAACGTTTTCTACGGCGACGGCTCGCCGATCGAGGAACAGGCGCTCAACCACATCCGCGACGTACTGCAGCAAACCCAGGTGGTGTTCCCCTGGCAGGCGGGCGATGTGCTGATGCTCGACAACATGCTGGTCGCCCACGGGCGCTCGACCTTCCAGGGCGCACGCAAGGTAGTGGTGGCCATGGCGGACCCCGCCTCGGCGGCCTGATCCAACCGAATGACCATAGGCCGCACTCCTGTCGCCGCGGCCGGTAGACGCGTGCTCGAACAAACAAGGGAATGCAGATGCTTGAAGGTTTGATGCTTGATTGCCGCTTACGCGGCATCACTGTGAAAGTGCAAGGCGAGCGATTGCTGATTGCCGGGGCCACGGCCGATGCCGTCGATCAGCGGCTGGTCGTTGCCTTGGAGCAGCAACGGGCCGAGGTGATTCGCTGGCTCGACGCACACCCCGAGCACTTTCACTGTCGCCCCTTGACGGATAACGAGCAGGCGCTGTGGTTCCTGCATCAGGTAGAGGCGGGCGGCAACGCCTACAACATCGCCTACGCCGCACGCTTGAGCGCTGACGCCGCCAGCTGCGACCTGCCGGCCCGGCTGGCCGCTGCCTGGCAGGTGGTGCAGGCGCGCCACCCGCAGGTTTGCAGCCCTTACGCGCAGCTCGATGGCCAGGCGGTGCAGCTCGACCACCAGCCCAGGCCGCAGGCCCTGCAGGTGCAGGCAGTGACTGGGCTGGACGAGCCGATGCTGCGCCAGCAGATCCTGCAAGCCGCCGATGCGCCGTTGGCGGTCCATGATGGCGAGTCGAGTCGTGCGGTGCTGTGGTGCAACACGTGCAACGGCCAGGTCGAGTACGTCCTGTTGCTGGTGATACACCACATCGCGGCGGACCTGGCCACGTTCTACCTGCTGTTGGACGAACTGTTCGCCCAGCTGGACGGCAAGCCGTTGCCACCCGTTGCCCCCGATGCCTATCGCCAGTGGTGCGCCGACCTGCAGCGTCGTGCCGACCGGGACGAGCCGAGCGAATTGGACTGGTGGAAGCAGGCGCTCGACGGTGTCGTTGCCCTGGAACTGCCGACCGACTTCGCCCATGGCAGCAGCCAGGACTTTCGCGGTGGCGAGATGAGTCTGCGAATCGACCCGCGCCTGGCTGAACGCCTGCGTGGTCAGGCCAGGCAGCTGGGCGTTACGCCCTACGCCTACTGGTTTTCCTTGTTCCAGTATTGGCTGGGCAGTTTGGCCGGGCAGGACGATTTCGTCGTCGGCACGCCCACCGGCTGGCGCCTCAAGCGTGCCCAGATGGCCTTGCCCGGCTACCTGGTGAACCCGCTGCCCATTCGCTGCCGGCTCAATGCCAGCCTGAGCAGCAGCGCCTGGGCGCAGCAGGTTTCAGCCCATCTGGGTGAAGCCTTCAAGCATCGCCACTACCCATTCTCACGCTTGCTCAAGCACCTCGACCTGCCTCGACAGGCCGGGCGTGCGCCGCTGTTCCAGCATATGTTCACGCTCAACAAGGAGCGCGCCGCGCCGTTCGAGGCCCGCCTCGAACGCCTGTTGTCCGAGCAGCGCGGTGCGGCCCATGAGCTGAACCTGGTGGTGATCGACGACGAGGAAGGCTTCCTCCTACGGTGGCGCTACAGCCTGGCGCTTTATCGGCCGGAGACGATCCAGCACTACGCGCGCCTGCTTCTGAACCTGCTTGAGGCGGCACTGGAGCAACCCGATACACCGCTGGGGCAGTTGGATTGGCTTGGCGAGCAGCCATCTCTGCTGCGCGGCGAGCACTTGCCTGCGGCGCACGCCAGCGCCTGGGACGCATTCGTTGCGCAGTGCGGCACCCGCCCGGACGCCTTGGCGCTCGAGGATGCCTCTGGCGTCATGACCTATGCCGCCTTGGCGCAGGCCGTCGCCGCCCAAGGCCTGCGGCTTGCCGAAAGTGTCGACGGCAGGGGCGGCCGGGTTGTCCTGTGCCTGCCCCGTGGTCGTGAACTGGTCGTCAACATGCTCGCCTGCTGGCAGGCAGGGGCGGCGTACGTCGCGCTCGATCCCCATTGGCCGCAGAGCCGCCAGCAGGCGATTTGTGCCGATGCAGCGCCTCTGGCCTGGGTAGGCGAGGGTGCGCGCCCCCAGTGGCTGGCGCCTACGGTCGACTGGTATTGCGCCGGTGAGCGTCCAGTTACACAAAGGTTGGCGCTTCGTGAGGTCATGCCCGCGCATGCAGTGGCCTACGTCGTCTACACCTCTGGCACCAGCGGCCAGCCCAAGGGCGTACAGGTCACCCACGGCAACCTGCTGCACTACGTGACCGGAGTGCTCGCCCGCCTGGCGCTGGATCCCGACGCCAGCCTCGCCAGCCTGGCCAGTTGCGCCACCGACCTGGGCCATACCGCCTTGTTTGGCGCCTTGCTCAGTGGACGGCGGCTGCGTCTGCTCGATGAAGCATTGGCCTTCGATGCCCAGGCGCTGGCCGACACGCTGCAGCGAAGCTCCGTGGACATGCTCAAGATCGTGCCATCGCACCTCAACGCATTGCTGGTGGCCAGCGAGCCGCAGCGCCTGCTGCCACGCCAGTGCCTGGTCACTGGCGGCGAAGCGCTGAGCCCCGAGCTGGTGGCGCGGGTGCGCGCCCTGCGGCCTGGACTGCGTATCGTCAACCACTACGGCCCCAGCGAGACCACGGTTGGCGTGCTGACCCGCGAAATCGGCAGCGACGCGTCGATCAGCCTGGGCCGGCCGCTGCCCAACGTCGAAGTCAGCGTACGCAACCCGGCCGGGCAGGTATTGCCGGTTGGTGTCAACGGCGAGCTCTGGGTGGCGGGTCCGACCGTGGCGGCGGGCTACTTGAATGCACCGCAGGCAGACCGTGCACGCTTCGGCGCGCAAGGCTATCGCACCGGTGACCGCGTGCGCATCGATAGCCAGGGCCAGGTGCTGTTCCTGGGGCGCCTGGATGAGCAGGTGAAGATCCGCGGCTATCGGGTAGAGCCGGCGGAAGTCGCCGCGCAATTGCGCGCTGTGGAAGGTGTCGGCGACGCTCGCGTGCTGAACATTCCAGCACCACCGGCAGGTAACCGGTTGGTGGCGTTCGTGGTGGCCGCCGAGGCGGCGTTGGCCGAAATCCAGCAAAGCCTGCAGGCGCGCCTGCCCGACTACATGCAGCCAGCGCAATGGCATTGCCTGGACAGCTTTGCCTGGCTGGGCAATGGCAAGGTCGACCTGGGTGCCTTGCGTCGACTGGCGGAGCAAGCGCCTTGTGCACCGGCGAGCGCCGCACCGGCTACGACGTTGGCAAGCCCGGTGGAGCGACAACTGCTGGAGATTGCCGCTGATATCCTCGCGCGCCCGGACCTTGAGCTGGACGACAACTTCTTTGCCATGGGCGGCGATTCGATCCTCAGCCTGCAGATCATCGCCCGGGCCAAGCAGCAGGGCTTGCAACTGACGCCCAAGCAGATCTTCGAGCACCCGACGGTCGCAGGGTGGGCGCGCTGCGCCGTCGAGGTGGCTGGTCAAGCGGCCAAGACTGACAACCTCCAAGCCCTGCCACAGGGCACATTTGCCTTGACGCCCATTCAGCACTGGTTCTTCGCGCAACAGCCCCAGGCCACCCCGCACTGGAACCAGTCCTTGCTGCTGACGTTGCACAGCCCACTGGAGCCTGCGCGCTTGCGCCGCGCCCTGGCCGCATTGTTGCAACGGCATGCCAGCCTGCGGCTGGTGTTCGATACCGACGGCCAGCGCTACCAGCCCTACACGGCGCAAATGGCAGAGGATGTGCTGAGAAGCGTGTTCCAACCGTTGGATGACACCGTGCTGGAGGCCCTGCAACAAGGGCTGCGCCTGGACCAGGCCCCGCTGGTGCGTTTCGTCTGGTGCGAGCCTTCGCGCCAGTTGCTGTGTACCGCGCACCACCTGGTGGTCGACTCGGTGTCCTGGCAGTTGCTGCTGCAAGAGCTGGAGACCCTCTACGTCAACGGCGAGCAACAGCAACTGCCGCCGGTCAGCGCCAGCTTCGCGCAGTGGAGCGAGGCGTTGCAGCGTCATGCACAAACCCAAGCCGTGCTTGAGCAACTCGGCTACTGGCAGGAGCAACTGGCCCACGACGGCGACACGCCTCAGGCCGGAAACCGCTACGGCGATAGCCGGACCTGCGAGTTGCAGCTGTCCGCAGCGTCGACCCAGGCCCTGCTCGGCGACTGCCACCAAGCCTACGGCACCCAGGTGCCGGACCTGCTGGTGGCTGCGCTGGGGCAAGTACTGGGCCAATGGTTGCAGCGCGAGCGCATCACCATCGAGCTGGAAAGCCACGGCCGCAGCGCCTGGGAAGGCGCGCCGGAGCTCGCGACATCGGTGGGCTGGCACACCAGTCGCTATCCGTTCGCCTTGCCCTGCATCGACGACCCCGAGCAGGCCATTGTCGCGGCCAAGGAGGCCTTGCGCCGGGTGCCCGAGCAAGGTGTCGGCTATGGCCTGCTGCGCCAGGACCCGGCCCATGGGCTGGGTGCTGCGCGACTGCTGTCGTTCAACTACCTGGGCCGCGTCGACCAGTGGCTGGGGGCCTCGAACCTGTGGCGCCTGGCCCGCCCGCTGTGCCCCGGCATGCGCGACGCCGACAGCCCGCGTAGCCACTGGCTGGACATCAATGCCCTGGTGCTCGACGGCCAATTGCACCTGGAGTGGCGTTATTCGCCCCAGGCCCACGAAGCTGCGCGTATCCAGCAGTTGGCACAGCAGTTCATCGAACGCCTCGAAGGCTTGCTCGAGCACTGCCGCGACCCCCAGGCGGGCCGTGCGACCGCTGCCGATTTCGCCGACTCGGGGCTTTCCGACGATGAGTTCCTCGACCTGCTCGAACAACTTTGAGGCAACGCCTTTTCCAAGGATTTCCGGAGACTGCCCGTACCATGAATGACAAGGTCAAAGCGCTGTCGCGCAACATCGAAGCCATCTACCCGCTGGCACCGATGCAGCAGGGCCTGCTGTTCCACAGCCTGATGCACCCGGGCCAGGGGATGTACCTGTTGCAATACCGGCACGTCATGACCCTGCCGGACTTCGACCTGGCTGCCTTCCGCCAGGCCTGGGAACACGTGGTGCAACGCCACGAGCTACTGCGTACCTCGTTCGTCTGGAAGCAGCAGAAGCGACCGATGCAGGTGGTGCACAAGCAGGTCGAGTTGCCCATCGACTACCAGGACTGGAGCCACCTCGACGCCGCGGCCCAGCAGACGCGCCTCGACACCCTGCTGGCCGACGAGCGCCGCGACGGCCTGGACTTCACCAAGGCACCCTTGATGCGCGTGCGCCTGCTGCGCATCGGTCCGGACACCTACCAGTTCGTGCGCAGCTACCACCATATCCTGATGGATGCCTGGTGCTTCTCGATCATCATGCTGGACTTCCTCAACGGCTATCGCGCGGCCCGCGAGGGTCGCCAGCTGGCCTTGCCGAAACCGCGCCCGTACCGCGACTTCATTCGCTGGCTGGAACAGCAGAAGCCCGAAGACCACCGGGCGTTCTGGCAGCAGCGCCTGGCCGGTTTCGATACCCCCAACGCGTTCGGTTTCGGCCACGCCGGGCGCATCGCCGACGCCCCTGAGCCGGTGCGCGACTGTGTGGTACAGCTGGACGAGGCACTGACTGCGCGCCTGCAACGCGCGGCCAGCGGCCATGGCATCACCCTCAATACCCTGGTGCAGGGGGCTTGGGCGCTGCTGCTGGGGCGCTACAGCGGAGATCGCGACCTGGTGTTCGGCGTGACCGTGGCAGGCCGCCCGGTGCATATGGACGGCATGGAGAGCGTGGTGGGACTGTTCATCAACAGCCTGCCGCTGCGTTGGCAATGGCGCCCGGAGCAGGCGCTGGGGCAGTGGCTGAGCGACCTGCAATCGGAAAACCTGAGCCTGCGCGAACACGAGACCGTGCCGCTGGCGACCCTGCAAGGCTGGAGCGAGGTGCAGGGGCAAGACCTGTTCCAGAGCCTGTTCGTATTCGAGAATGCGCCGATTTCCGACGATGTCCGCCAGGGCGCACTGGACTATCTGATCAGCGACATGGCCAACCGCACCCACACCAACTACCCGATCACCGTGGTGATCGTGCCGGGCCAGCAGTTGCACCTGCAATTGACGTATCAATGCGACTGGTTCCAGCAGGGCGAGATCGAGGCCATGCTCGGTCATTTCCGTACCTTGCTGGTGAACATGGGGGCGGCATTGGCCGAACGGCCGGGCACGGCGTTGCAGGATATCGCCATGCTGGCCCAGGACGATGTACAGCGTCAGTTCCAGCTGTGGGCCAGCGGCGGCTTGCAGGCCGTTGACGCGCTGGCCGAAGGCACCTACATCGAACGCTTCGAACGCCAGGTGCAGCGCACTCCCCACCGTGTCGCCGTGGTCCACGACGGCCGCTCGCTCAGCTATGACGCCCTGAACCGCGCGGCCAACCGACTGGCCCACCGTCTGCGAGCCGCCGGCGTCAGGCACGATCAACTGGTGGCCCTGCTCGACGAGCGCGGTATCGACCTGTTGGTGATGATCCTCGCCACGCTCAAGGCCGGTGCTGGCTGGCTGCCACTGGACCCGCGCAACCCGCCCCAGCGCCTTGCCCAGGTGCTTGGCCAGAGTCGCACACCCTTGCTGGTGCACAGCGTGGCACTGGCCCCCTTGTCGGGTGAAGCGCTGGCACTGTGTGCCGATGCGCCCCAGGCATTGCGCTATGAACCTGCGGCACTGGCCGACCAGCCCGAGCACGACCTGCAACAGGCAGTCGACCCACGCTCGCTGGCCTATTGCATCTTCACCTCCGGTTCCACCGGCACGCCGAAGGGGGCAATGGTTACCCATGCCGGCATGCTCAACAATATCCTTGGCAAGCTCGCGGCCCATGACCAGGGGCAGGGCACCAGCCTTGGGCTGGATGAGCAGGACGTGATCGCGCAGACCGCGCCGCAGTGCTTCGACATTTCCGTGTGGCAGTTCCTGGCCGGCAGCATGCTGGGAGCGCGCACCGTCATCTTCCCCGATTGCCAGGTGCAGAACCCCCAGGCGCTGGCCGATGCGCTGGTGGAGCAGGGCGTGACGCTGTTCGAGGCCGTGCCTTCGCTGATGCAGGCATTGCTCGACTGCGGTCTGCAGCGCAGCGCCTTGCGCTGGGTGCTGGCGACCGGTGAAGCGCTGCCGCCGGCCTTGCTGCGTCGCTGGTTCGAGCATTACCCCGGCATCGCCCTGATGAACGCCTATGGGCCGGCCGAGTGCTCCGATGACGTGGCCTTCCGTGCCCTGCACCAAGCGCTGGAGCCCTCACGCACCAGCGTACCGATTGGTCGCGCCACCCTGAACAACCGCTTGTACCTGCTCGGCCCGGACCTGGAACCTCTGCCAGTCGGTGCCGTGGGCGAAGTCTGCGTGGCTGGCGTGGGCGTCGGCCGCGGCTATATGGCCGACCCTGGGCGTACGGCGGCGGTCTTCGTCCCCGACCCGATCGCTGCGGACGGCTCGCGGTTGTACCGTACCGGCGATCTGGCCCGCTTCCTCGCAGACGGCGAACTGGAATACGTAGGCCGCACCGACCACCAGGTGAAAGTGCGTGGGCACCGGATCGAGCTCGATGAAATCGAAGCCTGCCTGACCCGTCACCCGCGGGTGCGCGAAGCGGTGGTGCTGGCCCGGGATGACCGCCAGCGGGCCAAGGTGCTGGTGGGCTACGTGGTCGCGCAGGCCAGCGTCGAAGACCTGCGTGAGCACGTTGCCGAACACCTGCCGGCCTACATGGTGCCCGGCGCGTTCGTGCTGCTGGAGAAAATGCCGCTCAATGCCAACGGCAAGATCGACCGCAAGCAATTGCCAGCCCCGGACTTCGCCGCGCAAAGCGCTGCGCGCCATGTCGCTCCCAGCACCGCGCTGGAGCAGCAGATGGCCGAGGCCTGGCAGGAACTGCTGGGCCTCGAGCGGGTGGGCGTCCTGGACCATTTCTTCGAACTGGGCGGCCACTCGTTGCTGGCGACCCAACTGATCGGCCTGGTTGGCAAGCTGACCGGCAAGGACCTGCCCCTGCGTGTGGTCTTCGAACAACCGACCATCCGCGGCATGGCCGCGTGGTTGCAGGCGCATGACGACGATGCGCAACCTCGCGGGCCGCAGCGCCTGCCACGTCCCGAGCGCTTGCCGCTGTCGTTCGCGCAGCAGCGCATGTGGTTCCTGCAACAGCTCGAACCGAGCAGTCCGGCCTACAACCTGGCAGGGGCCGTGCGCCTGCTGGGCAACGTTCAGGTGTCGGCGATGCAGAGCGCCCTGGATGGGCTGCTGCGCCAGCACGAAGTATTGCGTACCCGGTTCACTGGCGGGTCCGGTGAGCCATGCCAGGTCATCGTTGCCGAGCTGGCCGCACCGTTGCGTACCCTTGAAGTGGCCAACGAACAGGTGTTGCGCGAGCGCCTGCACGACGACGCGATGACCCCCTTCGTCCTGGACCAGGCCCCCTTGCTGCGTGCTCGGCTGTATCGCCTGGCGGAGCAGGAGCACGTGCTGTCGCTGACCTGCCACCACATCATTGCCGATGGCTGGTCGCTGCAACTGCTGATCGACGAACTGTGCCTGCGCTACCGTGCGCAGCTGGAAGGCCAGGCCGTCCCGCCAGCCTCCGCCGACGCGCTTCAATACGCCGACTACGCGCTGTGGCAGCAACAATGGATGGACAGCGAAGACTGCCGCCAGCAGCTGGCGTTCTGGCGCGAACAGTTGGCGGGCGAGCTTCCGGTGCTGGAGCTTGCCAGCGATTTCCCCCGCCCGGCGCAACCTACCCAGGCGGGAGGACGGGTCGATATCGTGGTGGCCGACGGGCTGGCTGCGAAGCTGCGCAGCTTTGCAGCACTACAGGGCCTGAGCCCATTCGTCCCGCTGCTGGGTGCCTACCAGCTGTTGCTGCGCGCGCACAGCGGCCAGCAGGACATCCTGGTCGGCGTGCCGGTGGCCAACCGTCACCAGGCAGCTACCCAACATCTGCAAGGCTGCCTGGTCAACACCCTGGTGTATCGTCAGCCGCTGGCGGGCGGGCAAAGCCTGCAACAGCTGTTGGCCGAGCTGCAGCGCCGTTCGGCGCGTATCCAGGCCCACCAGGACCTGCCGTTCGACTACCTGATCGAGCAACTGGGCGTACCCCGCCAAGTCAGCTACAACCCGATCTTCCAGGCCATGTTCAATTACTTCCCAGGCCATGCACTGGAGCGCATCGAGCTGCCGGGACTGATCGGCGAGCCGATGGACAACCGGCCACGCACGGCCTTGTGCGACCTGCACCTGGATGTGCGCGACACAGCCCACGGTATCAGCCTGAGTTTCGCCTACAGCCAAGACCTGTTCCGCGAGGCGACGGTGGAGCGCATGGCCGCCCATTACCTGGCCCTGCTCGAGATCATGCTGAGCAAACCCTCGGTACTCGTCGGCGAACTGGCGTCCCACGTCGAAGGGATGGCGGCATCGGCGCTGGTCGGCAACCCGGTTGCAGGCAGCGAGGACCTGCTCGAGGCGTTCGACCGCCAGGTACGGCAACGGCCCGCTGCTGCCGCATTGTTGGTCGGCGAACAAAGGTTCAGCTATGCAGATCTGGCGCAGGCGGTACAGCGCCTGGCAGGTGCATTGCAGGCCCAGGGCGTCGGCCCTGAAGACCGCGTTGCGCTGTGCCTGCCCCGCGATCAGCGCCTGCCGATCGCGCTGCTGGCGATCCTGCGGTGTGGCGCGGCCTATGTGCCGCTGGCCGAGGATGCGCCTGCCGAGCGCGGCGCCTACGTGCTGCGCCAGGCCAGCCCGCGGCTGTGCCTGGTGACCGCCCAGAGCGCGGCGCTGGTAGGCGCATGGCGCGGCGACGTGCCGTTGCTGGATGTCGACAGCGCTGCCCACGACAGCCCGCTGGCCGCACCGCCAGTACTGCCTGGGCAACTGGCCTACCTGCTGTACACCTCCGGCTCCACTGGCCAGCCCAAGGGCGTGGCCATCGACCGAGGCAACCTGGCCAACCTGATGCTGGCGGTCGACGACGTAGTGCCGATGGGCCCCGCTGACCGAGTTCTGGCACTGACCACCGCCACCTTCGATATCGCGGTGCTGGAGTTGCTGCTGCCACTGGCGCGCGGTGCCAGTGTGGTGCTGGCCGGGCGCGACCAGGCCCGCGACCCGCAAGCCATCGACGACCTGTTGCACGCCATGCAGCCGACCGTGATGCAGGCCACGCCCGCCACCTGGCGCATGCTGGTGGCCCACACCCGCCGAAGCTGGCAGGGCGTGCGCGCGGTGTCCGGCGGTGAAGCGCTGCCAGTGGCGCTGGCCCAGGCCATGCAAGGCCGGGGCGCGCACATCATCAATGGCTATGGGCCAACGGAGGCGACGGTATACAGCACCTTCGAGGCGTTCCTGCACCCTGACGGCGGCGTGGAAGTGCCGATCGGCACGCCGGTTGCCAACAGCAAGGCCTACATCCTCGACGCCGACCTGCAGCCGGTGCCGGACGGGGTCGCGGGTGAGTTGTACCTGGCCGGGGCCAGCCTGGGCCGGGGCTACCACGCGGCGCCTGAGTTGACAGCCAAGGCATTCGTGCCGGACCCGTTCGGCAACGGTGGGCGCATGTACCGTACCGGCGACCGCGTGCGCCGCAATGCCCAAGGCAGCCTGGAATACCTGGGAAGGCTGGACTTCCAGGTGAAGTTGCGCGGCTTCCGTATCGAGCTGGGTGAAGTCGAGGCCGTGCTGGCCGCCGTGCCCGGCATTCGCGAAGCTGCGGTCGTGCTGTTCGGCACGGGCGAGCACGCCCGTCTGGTGGCCTACCATGCCGGCGAGCCGCTGGACGAAGCCGTCCTGCGTGAGCAGCTGGCCACGCGCCTGCCGGACTACATGCTGCCCTCGCAGTTCGTGCACCTTGAGCGCCTGCCCCTCGGGGCCAGCGCCAAGGTCGACCGCAAGGCCTTGCCCGAGCCTCAGGCACGCGCAGGGCAGGGCGGTGCGCCACTGAGCCTGTGGGAAGCGCGCCTCGCCGTCCTGTGGGAAGAATTGCTCGGCAGCCAGGGCATCGGGGCCGATGACCACTTCTTCGAGCTGGGCGGCCATTCGTTGCTGGCGGCTCGACTGGTGGCCCGTATCGCCGAGCGCTACCAACGCCAGCTGGCATTGCGCAGCGTGTTCGAAGCACCGACCCTGGCGGCGCAGGCCCAGCTTCTCGCCGAGGGCCATGACGCCAAGCAGGCTGTCGTGCGCGCTTTCGATGGCGACACCGCGCCGTTGCACTTCACTCAACAGCGCTTGTGGTTCATCGAGCACCTCGAAGGCGATGCAAGCGCCTGGCACCTGTCGCTGGCCTTGCAGCTCGAGGGGGAGCTGCGGGCCGACCTGCTGGAGCGCGCGCTGGTCGAGCTGACCACGCGCCAGCACAGCCTGCGAACCCTCTTTGAGTCGGGTGAAGACGGCCCGCGACAGCGTGTCGTCGCCGTGCATGGCCCGCTGCTGCAAGTCACTACCCTCGACACCGGCTGCGACATGAGCGTTGTGCTGCGCGAGCAGGCCCTGGCCGCCTTCGACAGCGCCGGCCGGCTGTGGCGCGCCTGCCTCTACCAGGGGCACGGTCGCAGTGTGTTGCAGATCACCCTGCATCACCTGATCGCCGACGCACGTTCTCTGGAGGTGCTGTTCAGCGAGTTGCAGGCGCTGTATCGCGCCCAAGCCGACGGCACCCCCGCAGCCCTGCCACCACTGCCGTTGCAGTTCCGCGATGTGGCGGCCAGCTGGCAAAGCCCCGAGGGCAGCGCCCTGATCGACACGCAACTGCAATGGTGGCAGCAATACCTGGCTGGTGAGCCGCCGGTGCTGAACCTGCCCACCGACCTGCCGCGCCCGGCCCGCCAGGGCTACCGTGGGCAGCGCCTGCGCTTCGAGCTGGCCGCCGAGCAGGTCGCCCGTCTGCGCACCGTCGCAAGCCAGCATGGCCTGACGGCCTTCGCCCCCTTGCTGGCCGCCTGGAACCTGCTGCTGTCGCGGCACAGTGGCCAGCGCGAGGTGTGGATGGGACTGCCGGTCGCGCAGCGCCACCAGGCGCACACCGAGCACCTGATCGGGTACTTCGCCAGCACCCAGGTGCTGCGCAGCACCGTGGAGCCGCTGCAATCGGTGCAAGGTTACTGGCAACAGCTGCACCAGCAGCACCTGGAGGCCCAGCAGCATGCCGACGTGCCGTTCGAGCGCCTGGTAGAGGCCTTGCACGTACGCCGCGAGTTGAGCCATACACCGCTGTTCCAGGCACTGTTCAACCTGATCCAGCGCGATGTCGCGGGGCAGCAGCCGAGCTTTGCCGGCCTGCCGGCGCAACGGCTGGACATCGACACCCATACCGCGCTGACCGACATCGGCCTGCACATCGAGCAGCACGGCGAGCAATGGCAGTGCGTGATCGAGTACAACACCGAGCTGTTCGTCGCCGCCACGGCGCACCGCTACGCAGACGAGTATCGCCATCTGCTCGATGGCATGCTGGCAGCGCCCAAGGCGTCGTTGTGGGACATCGACCTGGCCAACGCCGACCATGCACTGGCCCATCGTCCTTGGCACCAGCCAGGCGAAGCGCTCAGCGCCGCGCAGGATGTCATCGCCCGCTTCCAGCGCCAGGTACGCCAGGCCCCGCAGGCGCTGGCGGTCGACAGCCAAACGCAGCAGCAGAGCTACGCCACGCTCAATGCCCAGGCCAACCAGATCGCCCGCGCACTGGGCGAGCAGGGGGTAGGCCAGGATGACCTGGTCGCGGTATGCCTGAGCCGAGGGCCGTGGCTGCTGCCGACCTTGCTGGGCATCCTCAAGGCCGGTGCGGCCTACCTGCCGCTCGATCCCCTGCACCCGGCCGAGCGCCTGCGTTATATCGTCGAACATGCCGACGCGCATTGGCTGCTGGGCGACAGCGCCTGCGCGCAGAGGTTGGCGGCGCTTGCCAGTGACCGCTTGACCCCGCTTATGGTCGATAGCATGCCACTTGCCGAGCATGCCGATGGGGATCTCGAGCTCAAGGTCCACGGCCAGCAACGTGCCTACGTGATCTACACCTCCGGCTCCACCGGTCGCCCGAAAGGTGTGCAGGTGAGCCGGGAGAACCTTGCCAACCTGTTGGCCGGGCTAGACCGCCAGCTGCCGCTGACGGCCAGCGACACCTGGCTGGCCAGCACCACATACGCCTTCGACATGTGCAAGCCGGAGCTGTACCTGCCACTGGTCAACGGCGCCGCGATGCTACTGGCGCAACGCGAGCAGGTAGTAGACGGCCATCGCCTGTTCGAGCTGCTTCGCCGTGCCACGATCTTCCAGGCCACGCCAGCCGGGTGGCAGCTGTTGCTGGAAACCGGGCGCAACGACTGGCCGCCGCTGCGCGGGCTGATCGGCGGCGAAGCGGTACCGGCAGACTTGGTGCGGGCACTGCAGGCCAATGGCGTGCGGCTGATCAACGCCTACGGGCCGACGGAAACCACGGTCTGGTCCACCGTCCAGGTGCTGGGCAGCGCAGGCTTGAGCGGCGGTGTCGCCGAGATCGGTACGCCGTTGCTCAACACTCGCTGCTACGTGCTCGACGACATGCTCCGGCCGGTGCCGCTGGGTACCGTGGGTGAGCTCTACATCGGCGGTACTGGCGTCACCCGCGGCTATCACCAGGCGGCCGGGCTGACGGCAGGCGCCTACCTGCCAGACCCTTATGCCGACACGCCGGGCCTGCGCATGTACCGCACTGGCGACCTGGTACGCCGGCTGGCCGATGGCCGGCTGGCCTATATCGGGCGCGCCGACTTCCAGGTCAAGGTACGTGGCTTGCGTATCGAACCGGGGGAAATCGAGTCGCTGCTGCGGCGCTACCCAGGTGTGGAAGAAGCGCTGGTAATGCAGGACAGCTCCGGCAGCGCTTTGGTCGCCTGGCTACAGGTGCCGCAATCGGAAGGCCTTGATGACGCTGCGCTGCGCTCGTATCTGGAAACGACGCTACCGGCGTACATGGTGCCGACTCACTTCGTAGCGCTGCCGCGCTTCGTCCTGAACAGCAACGGCAAAATCGACCGCAAGGCCCTGCCGCAGCCCGAACAACAGGCGCGCAGCCAGGCGGCCGTCGCGCCGCAGAGCCCGCTGGAGCGCGAGCTGGTGCAGGTCTGGCAGGAATTGCTCGGGCTGGCAACAGTGGGCGTGACGGACAGTTTCTTCGAACTGGGAGGCCATTCGCTGCTGGCGATGCGCCTGATGACCCGTATCGAAACCCGTTACGGGGTAAGGCTCGAACTGCGTGGGTTGTTCCAGGACCCGACGGTCCGCGGGCTTGCAGCGCAGATCGAGCGCCCGCAGGGGCCGTCTGCCGACCAGGCGCTGGATGAAATGCAGCGCCTGCTCTCCGAGATGGAAGACTAAGGATGGATGCAATGACCCAACAGGCATTTCTTGAAATTGCCCAACGCCTGGCCTCGCTGCCAGCGGACAAGAAGGTGCAGTTCCGCCAGCGCCTGGCGCAAAAGGGCATCGACAGCTGGCGTTTGCCGATCGTGCCGGCAGCGCCGGGCGAGGCTGTGTTGTCCCAGGCCCAGCAGCGTTTCCTGGGTACCCAGGCCAGTGCCCGGGCGTTGTACAACCTGTGCTCGGTGCTGCGTTTCGATGGCGAGCTGGCGCTCGAACCCTTGCAACAGGCCTTGCAGCGGCTGGTGCAGCGGCACGAGATCCTGCGCACTTGCTACCCCAGCGACGCCCAAGGCAAGCCATTCGCCCAGTGCCTGGACCACTCGGTCAGCCTGCCCGCGGTGCAGCGCCTGGCGGCTGGCCTCGACAGCGAACAGTGGTGCGCCGACACCTACGCTGCCGAGCTCGCCCAGCCGTTCGACCTGACCTGTGAAGTGCCATTTCGCCTGGCGCTGTTCACCGATGCAGCGCAGCGCAGCACCTGGCTGTTCTTCACCATCCACCATGTGGCCTATGACGCCTGGTCGGCGCAGCAGCTGGCCCATGAGCTGGCTGACAGTTACCGCACGTTTGCCTCCGGCGAACCTTCGGCGCTGGCCCCGCTGCCGATCCAGTACCGCGACTTCGCAGCCTGGGAGCACGAGTGGCTGGCCAGCGAGCAATGCGCCGAGCAACTGGCCTGGTGGCAACAAGTGCTGGCTGATGCGCCGGCGGCATTCGAGCTGGATGGCGATCGACCGCGGCCACCTGCCGCACGCCGCACCCACAGTGGGGCGGTGGAGGTCCGCGAGCTTGAGACCGTGTTGTCGCAACAGATCGAATCGGCCATCCGACGTCAGGGCGTAACGCTGTACATCTATGGGCTCAGTGCCTTCAGCTGGCTGCTGGCTCGCTACAGCGACGAGCGCGACCTGTGCCTGGGGACTTCCGTGGCGCACCGTGACCGGCCCGAACTGATGCCCCTGATCGGCCCGCTGCTCAACACCTTGGTGATCCGCCAGCAATTGCACGGCAACCCTGATTTCAGCGAAACCCTGCGCCGCACCCGCGATACCTTGGCTGGCGCGTTCGATCACCAGACGCTGCCCCTGGAAACCCTGTTGCAGGCCTTGCCGCGCAACCGCGAAGCCCCGCTGTTCCGGGTGATGTTCGTGCAGGTCGACCTACCCGAAAGCCGACGCCTGGCCTTGCCTGGCGTCGAGGTGGAGGTGCTCGACCCACCCCAGCGTCATGCGCGCTTCGACCTTACCCTGCGCCTGCTGCGCAGCGCCGCTGGCCAGTTGCGTTGCGAGCTGGAATACAGCGACGAGCTGTTCGAGCAGGCCACCGCACGACAACTGCTCGACGACCTGGTTGGCTTGCTGGCCAGCGTGTCGCTAGACCCGACCCTGAGCCTGGATGGGTTGAAACTCTCGTCATCGTCCAGCGAATGGGCCGGGCCACCTGCACCGGCAGTGGTGCCGCTAGACGTTCGCGTGCAGCAATGGGCTGAGCGCCGCCCCGGTGACGTCGCGCTGATCGATGAGCGTGGCGCGGTCAGCCATGCCCAGCTGCAGGATGCGATCGTTGCGCTGGACCAACGGTTGCATCGCCATGGCGTCATGCCGGGTGATCGGGTGGCGCTGCTGATGCCCCGTTGCCGCGAGCAGGTCATCGCCATGCTGGCGGTTTGGCGTGCGGGTGCGGTGTGTGTGTTCCTCGACCCCAAGCAGCCCGAGCAGCGCCTGGCTCGCTTGCTGGCAGACAGCCAGGCGCGCCTTTGCCTGGGCCTGGACGGCCGCGGGCTGGCGGGCGTACCGGGTATGCAGGTAGACGCGTTCGGTGCGCCGCAGCCTGCCCTTCGTGCAAGCCAGAGTCAGCTCCACGCCGCGGCCTACCTGATCTACACCTCTGGCTCCACCGGCGCCCCGAAAGGCGTACAGGTCAGCCATGGCAACCTGGCGGCATATGCCGCCGGTATCGCCGAGCGCCTGGCATGCGAGCCTGGTAGCCGCTGGGCGACATTGGCCACGGTGGCCGCCGACCTGGGGCTGACCTGCGTGTTCGCCGCGCTGCACCAGGGCGACCCGCTGGTGCTGCCGGACGCCGAGCTGGCCTTCGACCCGCCAGCCTGGGCCGACTTCCTGCAACGCCAGCCGGTTGACTGCCTGAAGATCGCGCCCTCCCACTTGCGCGGCCTGTTGGCTCTGGAAAACGCCGCCCTAGCCCTGCCAAGGCGCTGCCTGGTGCTGGGCGGCGAAGGGCTGGACGCCAACCTGCTGCAACGGCTTCGCCAGTTGGCACCGATGCTGAAGGTGTTCAACCACTACGGCCCCTCGGAAACCACGGTTGGGGTGGTGAGCGGCGAAGTGCACGAGCTGCTCGACGAGCAGCAGGCCTACCTGCCGCTGGGCCAGCCGTTGCCCGGCGTGCGATTGCGTATAGTCGATCGCCAGGGGCGCCCGGTGCCGCACGGGGTCAGCGGCGAGCTGTGGATCGGTGGCCCCCAGGTCGCCATGGGCTACCTTGGCCAGCCTGGACAAACCGCGGCCTCGTTCATCACCGACGACCATGGCGAGCGTTTCTACCGCAGTGGCGACCGTGTGCGCCTGGATCGCAAGGGCAACCTGCTGTTCCTTGGGCGTGCCGATGACCAACTGAAAATTCGCGGCTTCCGCGTCGAGCCAGGGGAGGTGAGCGCCTGGCTTGCCGGGCAGGCGGGTGTGGCCCAGGCAGCGGTGCTGGGTCAGGTGATCGGCGAGCGCTTGCAGCTGGTGGCCTACCTGGCGCCGATGCTGTCGGCGCAACAACTGGATGCCTTGCAGGTGTCGGCACGTGAGCAGTTGCCCGAACCGCTGTTGCCGGCACACTGGGTGACCCTCGCAGGCCTGCCGCTGGCCGCCAACGGCAAGCTCGACCGCAAGGCATTGCCGTTGCCTGATATGTCGCAGGTGGCCGACGACTCAGCGCCACCGCAGGGTGCTACGGAAACCCAGCTGGCCGCGCTGTGGTGCGATTTGCTGGGCGTTGCCCATGTATCTCGCTTCGATGACTTCTTCGCCCTGGGGGGCGACTCTATCCTCGGCCTGCAACTGATCGGCCTTGCCGCTCGCCAGGGCCTGCGCCTGACGCCACAAGCGGTCCAGCAGCACGCGCAACTGGCAGACATGGCGCTGCAAGCCGACTTCGCCGCGCAACCTGTTCTGAAAATGCTGCTGGCGCTGTGGCGGGAATTGCTGCAACAGCCCGCGCTGGGCGCCGACGATGACTTCTTCGCCGCCGGTGGCGATTCGATACTCAGCCTGCAATTGATCGCCCGTTTGCGCCAGCAGGGGCTCGGCCTGATGCCCGCGCAACTGCAGCAGCACCCCACTGGCCGGCAACTGGCCGAGGTGCTGCAACCGGTGGCAGCGGGCAAACCTGCGGTCGAGGCCAGCCGGTTGCGGGCGGACACCCATCGTTTGTCCCATGCCCAGCAACGGATGTGGTTCATGCAGCAGTTCGCGCCCCAGGGCAGCGCCTACAACGTGACCCAGTGGCTGGCACTGGAAGGCGAGCTGGACTGCGACGGCCTGGCCCTGGCCGCGCAAGCACTGGTGCAGCGCCATGCCGCGCTGCGCTGCCGGTTCTTCGAGCGCGATGGCCAGGTGTTGCAACGCCTGGTCGAAGCCCGCGAACCCGTGCTTGTACAGCATGACCTGCGTGGTGCCTCGCCGCTGCAGGTGAATGACCGCATCGCCGAATTGGCCCGCCGTGCCTTCGACCTCCAGCACGGCCCCTTGCTGGCGCTGGATTTGCTGCGCATCGAGGAACACCGTTGGCAGCTGCTGTTCAACGTGCATCACATTGCCGTGGATGGCTGGTCGATGGCACTGCTGGTGCAGGATTTCGCCCAGCTGTATCGCCAAGCGCGTGAGCGACATCCACTGAGCGAGCAGGCGCAGGGCGGTGACCTGCTGGCCGTGATCGAACGGCAACGCGCCGAGCTGGAAAGCGAAAGCGGCCGCCAACTGCTGGACTATTGGCAGGCGCGCCTGGCCGGTGTGCCGGACGAGCCCTTGGCATTGCCGCTGGACCGCCCGCGTCCCGCTGTGCAGGACTTGGCCGGCGCACGTCTGCACCTGGCCTTGCCGAACGGGCTGATGAGCGCGCTGCAACAGCGTGCCCGCGACTGGGGCGTAACGCCGTTCGTGCTATGTTTCGCGGCCCAGCAGTTGCTGCTGTGGCGCCACGGCGCCGGTCGCGATCTGGTCATCGGTGTGCCGCTGGCCGGGCGTGAAGCGGCACAGGCACAGACCCTGGTGGGCCTGTTCGTCAACACCTTGGCCTACCGCGCCCGCATCGAACCGCAGCAGACGCTGAGCACCTTCGTGCGCGACACAGCCAATGCCTGGCAGCAAGACAGCCAGCACCAGGCGCTGCCGCTCGAGCAACTGCTCGACACCCTGCAGGTCCCGCGCAGCCTGGACCGCACGCCGCTGTTCCAGGTGATGTTCAACTACCAGGCCGACCATGACGCGCAGCGCCGCCTCGAACTGCCGGGGATGAGCGTGCAAGCGCAAGCGTTGCCGGACGCTGCCGTGAGTGCCAAGTTCGACCTTACGTTCAATCTGTTCAGCCAAGGCCGTGGCGAGCAGGCCCACGGCGAGCTGATCGTCGAATACGCCACGGCGTTGTTCCTGCCGACGACTGCTCAACGCCTGGCCGACGACTACCTGGGCCTGCTGGGCACCCTGGTGCAAGCGGCCGGTGAACAGCCGTTGGCCAACCTGACCGTGGCTTCGACGGCAGGCCTGCAAACCCGTGGCGACACCCTTGCCGTGCCAGCAGAAGCCGACCTGCTGCGGCGCTTCCAGTCTCAGGTGGCCCTGCACCCCGAGCGTATCGCGCTGGTTGCCAGTGGGCAGCGGCTCAGCTACGCCGAGCTGGACCAGACGGCCAACCGCCTGGCTCATTGGCTGCTTGCCCAAGGGCTGCCCACGCAGTCGCTGGTTGCCTTCTGCCTGCCAAGGGATGCCCGCATGTTGGTCACGCTGCTGGCCATCCAGAAGGCGGGCATGCAGTACCTGCCGCTGGACCCGGCGCAGCCTGCGCTGCGTCAGCGCGCGATCCTGGAGCGCGCATGCCCGGCGCTGTGCCTGTTCCAGCCGCAGGAGGGCGAATCGCCGTTGCCAGCTACCTTGAACGCCGTGGCCTGGGAGCAGGTCGAGCTGACCACCCAGCCGACCTCGGCGCCGGCCCTGTTGCTGCATCCCCAGGCGTTGATCTACACGCTGTACACCTCCGGCTCCACAGGTGTGCCCAAGGGCGTGGAGGTCAGCCGTGGGGCGTTCGCCAATTTCCTGCTGGCCATGGAGCGGGTGGTGCCTGCCAGCGAGTTGCAACGCGTGCTGGCCCTGACCACCATCACCTTTGATATCGCCGGGCTGGAACTGTATCTGCCACTGGTCAATGGCGGCTGCGTAGTGCTGGCCAGCGAAGCCGAGCGGGTCGACCCGCAGCTGCTGGGCGAGCTGGTCCGTCGCCATGAAGTGCAATTGATCCAGGCGACGCCTGCGACCTGGAGCCTGCTGCTCGAGGGCGACCCCGAAGCGCTGCACGGTCGCCTGGCGCTGGCCGGGGGCGAAGCCTTGGCGCAGGATCTCGCCACCCGCCTGCGACAGCGGGTTGCCCGCTTGGTCAACGTCTACGGCCCCACCGAAACCACTGTGTGGTCGACCAGCACCGAGGTCGCCAGCAGCCCCCATGCCGTGGTGTCGATCGGCCGGCCACTGCTCAATACCCGCTGTCATGTGCTGGACGAAACGCTCTGCGAAGTGCCGCCCGGCTGTGTCGGCGAGCTGTATATCGCAGGCAGCGGCCTGGCGCGGGGCTACGCCGACCAGCCTGGGCTCACCGCGCAGCGTTTCATCGCCGACCCGTTCGGCGCTGACGGTGGCCGTCTGTATCGCACCGGTGACCTGGTGCGTTGGCAGGCCGATGGGCAGTTGTACTTCCTGGGCCGTAACGACGGCCAGGTCAAATTGCGCGGTTTGCGTATCGAACTGGGCGAAATCGAAGCGGCCATGCTGGCCTTTCCCGGCATCGCTCAGGCAGTGGCCGTGGTGCAGGGGGAGCAACTGGCGGGGTTCTGGGTATCGTCGGCGAATGCCTCTGTGGACTCGGCAGCCTTGCGCGAGCACCTGGCAGCGCGTCTGCCGGTCTACATGCAGCCCGGCGCCCTGCTTGCGCTCGACAGCCTGCCGCTCAACAGCAATGGCAAGGTCGACCGTCAGCAGTTGCCGACCCTGAGCGCAAATGTCGCAGCACCTTCCGAGCAAGACCAACGGCCACTCAGCACCCACGAAACGCTGCTGCAGGATATCTGGCGGCAGGTGCTCAAGCTTGAATGGGTGCCGGCGGACGGGCACTTCTTCCACTTGGGCGGGCATTCGCTGATGGCGGCCCAGGTACGTGCGCGGCTGCGCGAGCACGGCCTGGACATCCCGCTGCGCTGGCTGTTCGAGACGCCCCGCTTGCACGAACTGGCCGCACGCATCGATGCGCACGCCCCCGGGCAGGCGCAGTCCTTGCCCGCCATTGTCGCGGTCGACCATGGCCAGGACCAGCCGCTGTCACCCGCCCAGCAGCGGTTGTGGTTGATGCAGTCGCTCAACCCCGCTGACACAGGCTTCAACATGAGCAGCGCGGTGCACTTGCGTGGCGAGTTGGATGTGTCGGCGCTGGAGCGCTCACTACATCGTTTGCAACAGCGTCACGGTATTCTGCGCACCACCTACCACGAAGTCGCCGGGCGAACCGTGCAGCGCTTGCACGACCCGGTTTCCCTGAGCCTGGCAATACACCCGAGCAGCGCCGAGCACTGGCCAACCCAGTTGCGCGAGCTGGCCCGGCAACCGTTCGCGCTCAGCCAGGACCTGCCACTGCGTGCGACCTTGCTGCAGGTGGCGCCGGGGTGGCACATCCTCCACCTGCTGATGCACCACATCGCCTCCGACGGCTGGTCGGCTGGGCTGCTGGTGGATGAACTGGTGGCAGGCTACCGCAACCCAGGCCAGACACCGGCACCCTTGCCGATCCAGTACGTCGACTATGCCGTCTGGCAGGGCAGCGAGGCCTTGCGTGAACGCCATCGCCAGGGTCAAGCCTGGTGGCGCATGCAGCTGGCGGGCATTCCCGAGCAGGTGCCGTTGCCGTTCGACTTTCCTCGGCCTGAGCACGACGACGGGCAGGGCGGCGCCGTGGATGCACGGCTCTCGCCCGAGACCCTGGCGCAAGCCAAGGCCTTGGCCCAGGACAACGGCGTTTCCCTGTTCATGCTGCTGGTCACGGTGTATGCCGTGGTGCTGCATGAGCAGACCCACGGCGAGGACCTGGTGATCGGCACCGACATGGCCAACCGCGAGCACGCCGACACCGAGGCGCTGATCGGCTTCTTCGTCAACCTGCTGGCCCTGCGTGTGCGCCTGCGCCCTGGGCGCAGCTTCCGCCAGCAACTGGAGGAAGTCGGGCAGCTGTGCCTGTCGGCCTTCGCGTGGCAGGACACGCCGTTCGAACAGGTGGTGCAAGCCCTGGAAATGCCGCGCCGCAGCAATGTGCACCCGCTGCTGCAAACCCTGCTGGTGCTCGATAACACCCCGCGCCATAGCCACCGCCTGGACGCGCTGGACATCACCCTGATCGACGCCGAGCAGCAGCATTCGAAGTTCGACCTGGCGCTGTTCGCCCGCGAAGACGAGCAAGGCCTGGCCCTGCGCTGGGTGTACCGCACCCGGCTGTTCCGCGCCGAGACCATCGAGCGCCTGGATGCGCGTCTGCACGCGATATTGCAACAAGTGCTGGGCAACCCGGATTGCTCGCTTGCGCAACTGATGTCGGCACCCACGCCCCAAGACAACCTGACTACCGGTGCCAAGGGAGGCACGTCCATGACCCTGGAAAACCCTGTGCAACGCAAGATGAGCAAACTGGGCAAGCTGCGCCAGGCCGCTCCTGCCGCGGTCCAGGACACCGTGCAGGCCGGGCCGTTGCGCGAGGGCTCGGCGTTCCCACTGCGGGTACGCAACCGCGAGCCGGAGCTGGCACCGGCGCTGTGGGCCGAAAACAATCGCGAGCGCGTCGAAGGCTGGCTGCGCGAGCACGGCGGCATTCTGTTCCGTGGCTTCGACCTGCCCACGCCTGCGGACTTCGAGCGCTTCTGCCAGGCGCTGTGCCCCGACCTCTACGGTCACTACGGTGACCTGCCGAAGAAGGAGGGCGGCGAGAAGATCTACAAGTCCACGCCGTACCCCAAGGACCGCATGATCCTGTTCCACAACGAGAGCGCCCACCAGCACCGCTGGCCGCGTCGCCAGTGGTTCTACTGCGAGGTGCCGGCCAGCGTCGGGGGCGCTACGCCGATCGTCGACAGCCGTACGGTGTACCGCGAGCTGCCGGCATGGTTGCAGGCCAAGCTGCGCCAGAAACAACTGATGTACGTACGCAATTTCACCGCCAACATCGATGTCAGCTGGCAGCACTTCTTCCGCACCGAGTCGCGCGACGAGGTCGAACGCATCTGCCGCGAGGGCAATATCCAGTTCGAATGGCGTGGCGACGACGACCTGCATACCCGCCAGGTGTGCCCGGCGGTGATCCTCCACCCCCTGACCGGCGAAGCCAGCTTCTTCAACCAGGTTCAGCTTTATCATCCGGCGTTCCTGGATGAGGACATTCGCCAGCAGTTCCTGCGTGCCGGCGAGCAGGCGTTGCCGCGGCAGGTGTTCTATGGCGATGGCAGCCCGCTCGAAGCCGAAGCCATCGAGGCGATCAACGCCGCCTACGACCGCTGCGCGGTGCGTTTCGACTGGCAGCGTGGCGATGTGGTGATGCTCGACAACATGCTCGCGGCCCACGCCCGCGACCCGTTCGAGGGGGAGCGGCGCATCGTGGTGGCCATGGGCGAGATCTACACCCGTGAGCAGGTCACTGCGGCACCGGCGCTCGCAGCCGATGAGCAGGAGGTACAGGCATGATCGACCTTGGCCTGGCCCTGTCGCCACAACAAAAACAACTGGCCGTTGCCCACGCTGCCGAACGCCACTGGGTGATGCTGCACCTGCCGGGCGCCCAGGGCGATGCGCTGCGCGAGCGGTTGCAGGCCCTGGCCTTCGAGCATGAAGCGCTGAGACTGCGCTTCGAGCGGCCGCACGGTGCTACCGGGCTGCGCCAGCGGGTTCGCGAGCACGTCCAGGTGCACTGGCATGACGTGCCGGGTATCGACCTTGGCAGCCTGCCGCGCGAAGGGCTTGCCTGGGAGGATGGCGCACTGTCGGCCTGGTGGCAGGGCCAATGGCTGCTGTTGGCGGCACCGGTCTGCTCGCTGGACCTGCGCAGCCTGCATGCGCTGGGTGCGCTGCTGGTGGGCGAGGTGGCACAGGCCGCCGAGGCTCCGATGCAGTACAGCCAATACGCCGATTGGATCAACGAACTGCAACGCGATGAAGACGCCGAGCAGGGCGCGCAGTTCTGGCGCAACCTGAACCTTGGCCAGGTGCCGGGGTTGCGGCTGGTCGAACGCTACGGCTTGCCGAGCGGCCGGGCCGGCCACGTCACCTGCGGGCTGCCGACGACCCTGCTCACGGGGTTGAAGGCGTTGGCCGCCCAGTCCGGTGTCGATGAGCCCGCGTTGCTGCTGGCCGCCTGGGGCACGCTGCTGGCACGGCTCAATGGCCAGGCCTGCGCGCAACTGGTGGTGCAGCACGATGCACGTGACGACTATGACGAACTGGCCGGCGCACTGGGGGTGTTCGAGCAGAGCCTGCCGCTGGTGCTGCGCGTCGCTGCCGAGGCCAGTTGGCCGGACACCGCGCGGCAACTGGCGCGCCAGCGTGACAATGCCCTGGCCTGGCAGGAGCACGTCAGCCAGCCGGCGGTGCTGCCGGACTGGCGCGATGCCTTGCAGGCCGGGCTGCGGGTGTCGCGCCCGGCCAGGCTCGAGGCGCAGCGCTCGCTGTCCTGGCACTCTGCGGTGGAGCTGCTGCTGCACGTCGAGATGGACGGGCAGGGGCAGGGGGCGCTGACATTGGCCTATGACAATGGGCTGTATTGCCTTGAGGCCATTACGCGCCTGCTGACGCGTTTCACGCTGTGGCTGGAGCAGTTGTTGGCGGATACCGGGCGCGTCATGCCCGAACGCCTGCCGTTGCTGGCCGACGAGCAGGCAGGGTTACGCGGTGTAGCCGAGCCAGGCGAAGACCTCGACCTGATTGCCGCACTGCGCGACCACGCCCACCGGCATCCGCAGCGCCCAGCCTTGCGCGATGGCGGCTGGCAGCTGTCGTATGCCGAGCTGGACGCCCTCAGCGACCGGGTCGCGCACCAGTTGCGCCTTGCCGGGGCTGGCCCTGAGCAAGTGGTCGGGCTGTACCTGCCGCGCAGCGGTCATGCGCTGGTGGCGATGCTGGCGTGCTTCAAGGCCGGCGCCGCCTACTTGCCGCTGGACCCCCAGCAGCCGCCACGGCGGCTGGCGGCGATTCTCGATAGCGCGCGCCCCTGCCTGGTACTGCACCTGGATGAGCTGCCCGCCCCCGAGGGCGTGCCAGGCTTGGCCTGGTCGAAGGCCAGCGAAGGGCCGCGCTTGAGCGCCGAGCCGGTAGCCCCGGCGGACCGCCTGGCCTATGTGCTCTATACCTCCGGCAGCAGCGGCACGCCCAAGGGCGTGCAGATCGAGCACGGCCAATTGCGTCATTACAGCAACCAGGTCGCCGAGGCCTTGCAGCTTCCCCATGCCGCTCATTACGGGCTGGTGTCGTCGTTGCAGGCCGACCTGGGCAACACCGTGCTGTTCCCTGCCTGGCTGCGCGGTGGCTGCGTGCACCTGCTGGCCCAGGAGGTGGTCACCGATGCCCGCGCTTTTGCCCAGGAATTGGCGCGCCACCCGCTGGATGTGTTGAAGATCGTACCGTCGCACCTGGAGGCCTTGCTCGGCCAGGGGCCGGTCGAGGCGGTGCTGCCGCGCCAGGTGCTGGTGCTGGGCGGCGAAGCGATCGGCGAACGCCTGGCGGCGCGCTTGGCCAGCGCTGGCGTGCACTGCCAGGTGTTCAACCACTACGGCCCCACGGAAGCCACGGTGGGCGTATTGTGGCGGGCATTCGACCCCGCGTCCGGCAGCCTTGGCAGCGCCTTGGACCGCGTGATCGGCGACAACCGCATCGACCTGCTCGATGCCGCCGGGCACCCCGTGCCGAGCGGCCAGCCGGGCGAGCTGTGCATCAGCGGACGCAACGTCGCCCGCGGTTACCTCGGCAACGTGGGGGGCCAGTCATTCGACGTCGATCCGACTTGTGGCCTGCGCCGCTACCGAACGGGCGACCTGGCCTTGCGCCAGGCCGATGGCGCGCTGCGCCTGCTCGGGCGCAATGACCAGCAAGTGAAGATCCGCGGCTTCCGCCTGGAGTTGTCCGAGGTAGAGGCCGCCTTGCTGGCCCAGCCAGGCGTGGAGCAGGCGGCAGTGCTGCTCGAGGGCGCTGGCGAACAGGCGCGGCTGTTGGCGTTCATCGTCGAAGATGCGCCGTCATCATCGAGCGTCGAGGCACGTCGCGCAGAACTGGCGCAACGCCTGCCGGACTACATGCTGCCCAGCGCGCTGCTGTCCTTGAAGGCACTGCCGCTAAACGCCAACGGCAAGCTCGACCGGCAACTCCTGCTGAGTCGTGCCCGGCAGGCGTTGCAACGCCAGCATGTGGCACCGGCGAATGCGCAGGAACAGGCGGTATTGGAGATCTGGTGCGAGGTGCTGGGCCTTGATGACCTCGGCGTTACCGACAATTTCTTCGCCAGTGGCGGCCATTCGCTGGCAGCCATTCGCGTGGTATCGCTGTTGCGCGAACGCCTGGGGCTCGACTTGCCGACCAACCGCCTGTTCGAGCGCCAGACGGTGCGTGCGCTGGTGCACGACCTGGAGCCAGTCGAACAGGGCGTATGTCGTCGCCTAGGTGCCGAAAGCGACAGCGGACCGGTACTGCTGCTGGTGCATGGTGCCCAAGGCCATCTGCAGATGTACCAACCGCTGTTGCAGGCACTGGGTGGGCACACCTGTGTCTACGGCCTGCAAGCGCCTGAGCAGGGTTGGGATGCATCGGCCGAGCTCGCGCCGTTGCTGGAGGCCTACGCCAGCAGCCTGCCCGCGAGCCTGAAGTCGCGCCCGCTGCTGCTGCTCGGCTGGAGCCTCGCTTCGCGGTTGGCCCTGTTGTTGTTGCCGCACCTGCAAGCCCAAGGCTTCAATGTGCAGGCGTTGTGGGCCATCGACCACGACCCGTCGCGCAGCCTCGATGGCGGCGATGACGAAAGCGGCCAGCTGCTGGCCGACTTGGCGTTCTTTTGCAGCGCTCGTGGCGTGCAGCCAGGGAATGAGCAGTGGCAGCTCATTTCGGCTGCGGCGCAGGGGCATGGGTATAAAGAGGCGTTGCTACGGGTAACTGCGTTGCCGCAGGTCCGGGCCTTGCTGGGCGAGCAGGCTGCCGACCGGCAGGTGCTCGAGCAACTGGTACGCTACCGTGACATCAAGGCCGCACTGTACGCTCAGCGCCTGCCGCGCACCGAGGTGCCGTTGCAGCTCTGGCGTGGCCGTGAGCATGCCGACCTGACTTCGGCCTGGCAGGCCTTGGCGCCCATACAGCAGCAGTGGCACGTGGATGCTGGGCACCACCAGATGCTTGAGCAGGCCAGCCTGGCGCAGGCACTGCGCGATGCCCTGCAACTTCCCATCGAAGGATCGTCGACACCATGAAGTTGTTGAGAGAGTTGTTGTTCGAGGCCCGCTGGCGCATCGTGCTGGCGGTCATCAGCAGTGCCCTGAGCGCTGTGGCGGGGGTCGGCCTGGTTGGCTATATCAACCACAGCCTGGCCCAGGGCATCACCCAGATGGGCGAGGCCATCGCGGTGTTCGCCGGGCTGCTGGTGCTGCTGTTCGTCAGCGGGATCGTGTCCCAGCGGCTGTTGGTGCAAATTGGCCATCGCTTGGTCTACCAGCTGCGCATGCGCCTGGTCGGTCGCTTGCTGGGCACATCGCTGGAGCGCGTCGAGCAACTGGGTAGCCCGCGGCTGTACAACGTGCTGACCAAAGACATCGCCACGGTGGCGACGGCGTTCAAGCAACTGCCGATCTCGCTGTACAACGGCTTGCTGCTGCTGACCGGGCTGGGCTACATGGCCTGGCTTAGCCTGCCGTTCTTCGGCCTGACGCTGCTGGTGATGGCGTGCGGCGTGGCGCTGGACGTGGCGCTGGGCAAGCGCATCAAGCGGTTGATGCGAGCGGTGCGCCAGCAGGACGACCAACTGGCCGAACAGTTCGATGCCGCCATCCAGGGCCGCGCCGAGCTGGGGCTGTCCCGCGCTCGCCGTGGCGTGTTGTATCACCTGCGGCTGGAGCCGGTGGCGCGGGCCTCGCGAGATGCCTCGGTCAAGGCCGACACCTTGTGGGCGGTGAACCTCAACTGGACCACGCTGCTGGTGTTCCTGCTGATCGGTACCCTGTTCTTCCTGGGGCAGGGGCTGGGCCTGCTGAGCCAACCGGTGGTGGTGGGCTACGTGCTGGCGATCATGTTCCTGCGCACGCCCATCGCGATCATCCTCGATGCGATCCCGGCGGTGATCCGCGGCCATGTGGCGTTGCAAGCCATCGATGAACTGGCGCTTGGCGAGATGGCCGTGCTCAAGGGCAATGCCCAGCCCGTACAGCCTTTCAGCGAGCTGCGCCTGGACAATGTCAGCTACCGCTATGGCGGCCAGGGCGAGGAAGGCGGCTTTACCCTGGGGCCGGTCAACCTGACCATTCGCCGAGGCGAGCTGGTGTTCCTGGTGGGCGGAAACGGCAGTGGCAAGTCGACGCTGGCCAAGTTGCTGACCGGGTTGTACACGCCCAGTGAAGGCAGCCTGTCGTTGAACGGCAAGCTGCTCTCGGGCGACGCCGATGCGGCATGGCACCGCGAGCACTTCGCGGCGATCTTTGCCGACTTCCACCTGTTCTCCGATGTGCTTGGCGAGGGTGGCAGCCTCGAAGGGCTGGATGGCCGTGTGCAGCACTACCTGCAACGCCTGGCGCTGGACCACAAGGTGCGCTTCGAGAACGGCCGGCTGTCGACCACGCGCCTGTCCCAGGGCCAGCGCAAGCGCCTGGCCTTGCTATTGATGATGATGGAAGGGCGCGAAGTGCTGCTGCTGGATGAATGGGCCGCCGACCAGGACCCGGTATTCCGCCATGTGTTCTACAGCGAGCTGCTCGCTGAACTGAAGGCTGCGGGCAAGACTGTCATTGCGATCAGTCACGACGACCGCTACTTCGACGTGGCCGACCGCGTCTACCGTCTGGATTACGGGCAACTGGTGGATTACGACCGGGGGCGGGAAACCCCGTTCCGCCAGGTGCAGTGAGGCATGGCCATGTCAGTCCAGCACCTGGCGGCGCGCCGGCTCGATCGGGCAACTGCTGCAGTAGCCGGCACCCTTGAGGTGATAGCGCACACAGCAGATCCGGCGGCGGCGGGTTTCTTCGTCCTCGCGCCCACCGGCGTAGGTTATCGGCTCGAACAACGGGTTGCGCCGGCCATCCGGGCGCAGGCGACTGCGCAGGATCTGCCGGGCCGGTTCCGTGCAGCCGGGCGTGGCCAGCGGGTGCAGCTCGGTACGGGTGATGGCGAACTCGAAGGTATTGCCGATGTTGCTCCAGAACAATCTTGGCGCACCGCCGCAGACCGCCGTCAGTGCCGCCACCAGGGGCTCGAGCTGACCCTCGATCAGGTAGCTGAAACGCTGGAAACCGTCGTCGCCGCCCGCGGCTTCGCCATCATGGCTCAGTTCCAGCGCCTGGGGCCGACCACTGGGCGCCAGTACCAGGCCCGTTTGCGCCAGTGTCACGGGCAGCGCACGCTGCAACAGCAGGTTGGTGGCGATCACCGGGACCAGAAACGTGCTGATGTACCACTTCGACCACAGCGACACGGCGGCAATACGGTGCTGGGCCGCGTGCTGGCGTTGCAGGTCATCGAAGAAACGCCCGAGGTGTTCGCGCTGGAAGAAGGCCTCGGTATTGACCGCCGTGCTGTCCTGGACGGGCAAACGAAGGTTGTCGGCATAGCGTTGCAGAGGGCCGCAAAGCAGCGGCGAAAGGCTGGCGATCATCGTTCCATCCGGGATCGAGGCAGGGCTGGAGTGTATCAGTTCACAAAACGGGCGCCAGTGCGGCAGCCCCCTACCTATTTCAACACAAGGAGTTTCCCATGAGCCTGGACAATCCCGACACCCTTTTCCTGGTGGTGGTCAACGCCGAACAGCAGTACTCCATCTGGCCGGGCTACAAGGCTTTGCCGCAAGGCTGGCAAAGCGTCGGGCAGGAACGCAGCAAGCAGGAATGCCTCGACTACATCGAGTCGGTATGGACCGACATGCGACCGTTGAGCCTGCGCCAGGCCATGCAGGCCAACGGTCAAGGCTGAGCCTCTATTCCTCTTCCGGACACGCATCCATGGACACGATCGAGTCAATCGCCCAAGCCGCTTTCACCCTGGAACACTTCCGTCGCCAGCCGCCCCGTGTGCTGGATAGCAATCTCTGGTTGGAGCGCCAGTCGCAGCGCGAGTCTTCGGCGCGCTCCTACCCGCGTCGTATTCCGCTGGCGCTGGTGGAGGCCCATGGCCTGTACGTGCGGGACAGCCAGGGCCAGTTCTTCATGGACTGCCTGGGCGGTGCCGGCACCTTGGCGTTGGGCCATAACCACCCGGTGGCCGTTGCCGCCATGCGTCAGACCCTGGACTCGGGGCTGCCGTTGCACACCCTGGACCTGACGACGCCGGTCAAGGAGGCATTCGTCGATGAGTTGTTCGACTGCCTGCCACCCACGTTCGCCAGCCAGGCCCGGGTGCAGTTCTGCGGCCCGACCGGCGCCGATGCCATCGAAGCCGCACTCAAGCTGGCCAAGATCGCCACCGGGCGCAAGGGCGTGTTCACCTTCTCCGGCGGCTACCATGGCATGACCCATGGGGCACTGAGCCTGATGGGCAACCTGGGGCCGAAGAACCTGCCGGGCTCGTTGATGGCCGATGTGCAGGTACTGCCATACCCCTACGACTACCGCTGCCCGTTCGGGCTTGGCGGTGAGGCGGGCATCGATGCCGGCCTGAGCCACATCGAGCAGCTGCTCAGCGATCCCGAGTCCGGCGTGCTGCCACCGGCGGCACTGGTAGTGGAGGTGATCCAAGGTGAGGGTGGCGTGATTCCTGCTCCGGCCCGCTGGCTGCAAGGGCTGCGTCGCCTGACCCGCGAGCACGGCGTGGTGCTGGTGATCGACGAAGTACAGACGGGCTTCGCTCGCACGGGTGATCTGTTCGCCTTCGAGCACGCTGGCATCGAGCCGGATGTACTGGTGCTGTCCAAGGCGCTGGGCGGCGGCTTGCCGCTGTCGGTGATCGTCTACCGGGAGGCGCTCGACCAGTGGAAGCCCGGCGCCCATGCCGGCACTTTCCGTGGCAACCAGATGGCGATGGCGGCCGGCACTGCGACCCTGCGTTACCTGCGCCAACAAGGCTTGGCTGCCCACGCGCGCGCCATGGGCGAGCGGCTGATGGCCCATTTTCGCGAGTTGCAAGGACAGTACCCATGCATTGGCCAGGTACGTGGCCGAGGGTTGATGGTCGGGGTGGAGATCGTCGCGCCGTCGACCCTTGGAAAAAAAGCGCCGGCAGCCGACGGCGCCTTGGCGAAGGCGATTCAACAGCAATGCTTGCGCGAAGGGGTGATCCTTGAACTGGGCGGGCGCCATGGTGCGGTGGTGCGGTTCCTGCCACCGTTGATCATCGAGGCGGCGGAAGTCGATGTGCTGGTAGAGAAGTTCCAGCGCGCGTTGTCCGGTGCCGTTCAACGGGAGAGCCAGTCGGCGTAGACCTCCGCTGTAGCAGGTAAGAACGCCCAGCGTGTACCGCACGCTGGGCTTTTTTGTGCCCGCGATACAACGCCTTCGTACAGCGACACCACGCTCAGTCGTGATTTTCCCAACGATGACGCTCATCACATTCGATAAGCCGTGATTATTCACGCTGAGTAGACGATTGAAATTGGGTTTCGATGCAGGCAGAATCCGTACGTAATTACATAGTACGTAATACAGTACGCAATAATAGGAGCGATCATGGCCCGTGGCGGTATCAACAAGGCATTGGTGCAGCAGGCACGACAAACCCTGATCGCCAGGGGCGAACACCCGAGCATCGATGCCGTACGTATCGAGCTGGGCAATACGGGCTCCAAGACGACCATTCATCGCTACCTCAAGGAATTGGAAAGCCAGCCACCCATGGCGCCACAGGGCCTGACCATGCTGAACGAACCCTTGGCCCGACTGGTCGAGCAGCTGTCAGCGCAGCTGCAGGATGACGCCCAGTTACGCATCGATGCTGCCGAAGCGGCTTTCGCCGAACAGCGCGAACAGCTCGAGGCGCAATTGCAGTTGGTGCAGCAAGCGTTGGCGGCAGCTCATCAACAGCAGCAGGTCCAGGCCGCCGCCTTGGCCGCCGAATCGGAGCGGCTTGCTGCCACCCAGCACAGCTTGCAGGCTGAGCAGTTGCGCAATGCCAGCCTCAACCAGGCGCTCGGGGAATTGCAGGTGCGTCTGAACGACAAGGACGAGCAGATCCGTTCACTGGAGGACAAACACCGGCATGCCCGCGACGCGCTGGAGCACTACCGCAGCGCCAGCCGTGAACAGCGCGAGCAGGAGCAACGTCGCCACGAAGCGCAGGTGCAACAATTGCAGGTGGAGTTGCGCCAGTTGCAGCAAGGCATGGTCGTGCGCCAGGACGAAGCCACCCGCCTGCACCGCGACAATGAACGCTTGCAGGCCGAGCAGCGCCAGGGCGCGGCGCAGTGCAAGGTGCTGGAGGAGCAACTCGAGCAACGTGACGCCCAGGTACAAGGATTGCGGTCGATCCTGGCCCAGGCGCAAGGGGCTAGCGAGGAAATGCGCCGGCAACTCCAGGCCCAGACCCAGGCGCTGGAAAGCAAGCGGGAAGCGTGCCTCGAGCAAGCCCGCCAGCTCGAACGCCTGCAAGCGCGCCTGGCCGCGCGACACGAACTGGAGCAGCAGGAAGGCCGCGCCACAGGTGACTGACGCGATGCGCGGCAGGGAAGGGCTTGCAAGTAAATTGTTATAACGTAACATTTACCAGCTCACCCTTTCCCAGGAATGTTCCCGTGATTCGCAGAAATCCCTCTGGCCACCTCCCCGAAATCGCCGAGTCGGCCTACATCGACAAGACCGCCATCATCTGCGGCAAGGTCGTCATCAAGGACAATGTGTTCGTCGGCCCCTATGCAGTCATCCGGGCCGACGAAGTGGACGCCAGCGGTGACATGCAAGCCATCGTCATCGGTGCCAATTCCAATATCCAGGATGGCGTGGTGATCCATTCCAAGTCTGGCGCTGCCGTGACCATCGGCGAATACACCTCCATCGCCCATCGCTCGATCGTGCACGGTCCCTGCGTGGTAGGCGACCGGGTGTTCATCGGCTTCAACAGCGTACTGTTCAATTGCCGCGTGGGTGACGGCAGCGTGGTGCGGCACAACTCGGTGGTCGACGGGCGCGACCTGCCCGAACGCTTCTATGTGCCGCCAACCGAGCACATCGGCCCGCACACCGACCTGGACCGTTACCCACCCGTGAGCGTGTCGGCGTCCGAGTTTTCCGAGGATGTGGCGCGTACCAACATCGACCTGGTCCAGGGCTACAAAGCCTTGCAGAACGAGTTCTGAGCATGGCCGAGCTTTTGGTGCGCAATGCCCGGTTGGTCAATGAGGGGCGGCAGTTCGACGCCGACCTGTTGGTGCGCAATGGGCGGATCGACAAGATCGCCAGCAGCATCGAAGGGGTGCGGGCCCGTCTCGAAATCGATGCGGCAGGGCAGTGGCTGGTGCCGGGCATGATCGACGACCAGGTGCATTTTCGAGACCCCGGCGCGCCTCACAAAGGCACCATGGCCAGCGAATCGCGGGCTGCGGTGGCGGGCGGCATCACCAGTTTCATGGACATGCCCAACACCGACCCCGCCACCTTGACCCTCGAGGCGCTCGCCGACAAGCAACGCCGCGCGGCAGCGGTGTCGCGAGCCAACTACGGCTTTCACTTCGGTGTCAGCAACGACAATCTGGACACCGTCGCCGACCTCGACCCCTCGCAGGTCGCAGGCGTGAAAGTGTTCATGGGGGCTTCGACCGGCAACATGCTGGTGGACGACCCCAAGGTGCTGGAGCGCCTGTTCAACTGCTGCCCAACGCTGCTGTTGGCCCATTGCGAACACACCCCGAGCATCCTGGCCAACGAGGCTCGCTGGCGTGATCGCCATGGCGAGTTCATCCCTGCCAATGCGCACCCACGCATTCGTGACGCCGAGGCCTGTTATCGTTCCTCGTCGCTGGCCGTGGACCTGGCCCGGCGCTTCGGCACGCGTCTGCACGTGCTGCACCTGACCACCGCCCGCGAACTTGCGCTGTTCGCGCCAGGGCCGGTGGCGGCGAAACGCATCACCGCCGAAGCCTGCCTGCACCACCTGCTGTTCGACGACAGTGACTACGTGCGCCTGGGGCACCTGATCAAATGCAACCCCGCGATCAAGTCGCGCAGCGACCGCGACGCCCTGCGCCAGGCCCTGGCCGACGATGTGATCGATGTGATCGGCACCGACCACGCGCCGCACACCCTGGAGGAAAAACGCCGCGTGTATGCCCGCGCACCGTCCGGCTTGCCCTTGGTGCAGCATGCCTTGCCAGCCGCGCTTGAGCTGGTCAGCGAAGGCGTGCTGAGCCTGGCCCAGGTGGTGCGCAAGACCAGCCATGGGGTCGCCGAGCTGTTCGGCATCCGCGAGCGCGGCTTTCTGCGCGAGGGCTATTGGGCTGATTTCGCCCTGGTCGAGCGCCTGTTGCAGCCGCGTCCGGTGGCCTCTGAACCGGTGCTCGCCCATTGCGGATGGACGCCATTCCAGCACCGCAGCTTCCACCACGCAGTGCGCAGTACCGTGGTGTCGGGCCAACTGGCCTGGCATCAAGGCCAGGTGCAGGACCGCTGCCAGGGCCTGCCGTTGTTGTTCGACCGTTGAAACCTCCTTATGTACGAGTGGTGCCCATGACTGAAGAAGACCTGCTCCGCCAGCCTCCCGAGGCCTACATGAACGAACCCCAGCGTCAGTTCTTCCGCAACTTGTTGCTGGCCCAGCGTATTGCCTTGCAGACGCGCATCGACGAAGAGTTCCAGGCCCTGCGTCAACAGGAGGTGCACAGCGATGCCGCCGACCAGGGCAGCGCCGAGGAAGAGCGGCATTGGCAGCTGCGCAGCCTGGAGCGCGAGAAACGCCTGCTGGACAAGATCGACCAGGCGCTGGAGCGCCTGGCGCGGGGAAATTACGGCTGGTGCGAGGAAACCGGCGAGCCGATCGGCCTGCGCCGGTTGTTGCTACGCCCAACGACCACCCTGAGCATCGAGGCCAAGGAGCGTCAGGAACTGCGCGAGCGTCATCTGCGCGCCGAGTGACGGCTCAGTCGTGGGCCAGCGGGTGCGCTTGCAACTGCCAGCGCACGGCGCTGACACCTTTCTCCAGGCTGACCCGGCTGACCATGCGCTCCAGCTGGCTGGGTGCCTGCGGCGTGCCCACCAGCTCGGCGCGCACTTCCAGCCGGCTCGGGTCGGGCAGGTCCTCGCTGTGCAGCGATTGCAGGCGCAGGCTGGGGTCACCCAGGGTATGCAACAGCAGGCTACGCACCTGGATCTCGTCCTCGGCGCGGCAAACGATGGACACCTCGAAGCGTTGCTCAACCTCACTGGCCGGCAGTACGTCCTGGCGGTCCAAGCGCTGGGAGAGCTCGCGCAGCAGGATATTCGCGCACAGCACCATCGACGTGCCCAGCGCGGCCTCCAGCAGCAGACCCAGGCTGCACAGCACGCCGATGGCGGCGGTGCACCAGAGGGTCGCTGCGGTGTTGAGCCCGCGCACATTGAAACCATCGCGCATGATCACGCCGCCTCCGAGAAAGCCGATGCCGGAGACCACGTAGGCAGCGATGCGCGAAGCATCGCTGGGTGCCATGCCCGGCACGGCCTCGGTGATCAGCATGAACAGGCAGGCACCGGTGCTGACCAGCGCATTGGTACGCAGGCCGGTCAGGCGCTGGCGCAGTTGGCGTTCGGCACCGATCAGGGCGCCGAGCAGCAGGGCTACGCCGACACGCAGCAGAAAAATGTTCCAATCCATAGCAAACCTCTATCCGCGGGCGGTGCCCGCATAGATCACGAAAATAAAGAGAATGCGCAGGACCACGGGCCCGACCGCGCCGGGGCGCTGGGGCAGGGGAAGAAGGGGAAGGACCACCGTCTACCGGGTTCGGCGAGACCGTGGCAGAAACGCTGCCGGACTAGCTCGCCGTGTGGGCCTGTCGCAATCGACTGGGGCTACTGTCCAATTCAGGGTTCCTGTGGGGGATGCGAAATTGCGTCGCGGACCTTACGCCCAGGCTCCATGAGGGTCAAGGGCGGTTTGATGACAATTGCTTCATCGCCCCGGTCTTCGGCGCGATTTCATCCTGTTCCTACGCAATGCTACCCTTGCGGCCTTCGTAGACTGATGCCGGACCCTCACATGCTGTTCAACCTCGCCATCCTGCTAGGCACCTTAGTGGCCATGGAAGGTGTCGGCACCCTGGCCCACAAGTACGTCATGCACGGCTGGGGCTGGTGGCTGCACCGCTCGCACCACGAGCCGCAGCTGGGCATGCTCGAGACCAACGACTTCTATCTGCTGGCCCTGGCCCTGATCGCGGCGGCGCTGGTGGCCCTGGGCAAGGCCGGGTATGCGCCACTGCAATGGGTCGGTGCGGGTGTGGCTGGGTATGGCGTGTTGTACGTACTGGCCCATGACGGCTTCTTCCACCGTCACTGGCCTGAAAAGCCGCGCCCGGTACAGCGCTACCTCAAGCGCTTGTACCGGGCGCATCGGCTGCACCATGCGGTGAAAGGGCGGGACGGCAGCGTGTCGTTCGGCTTTTTCTATGCGCCGCCCTTGAAGGTGCTCAAGCGCCAGTTGCGCGAGCGGCGCCAACGCTGATCAGCCCGCGGTTTCCCGCGCGCCGGCCGACGCCTCGCGGCCACGGCTGACACACCAGCCGAACACCGCGGCGGTAAAGAACATGATCAAGCTGTAGATTGCCGCAGGCACCGCCATGGTGGGGTTGTTCAGAAGGCCCGGGCTCAGCGCCAGGGCGATGGCCAGGGTGCCGTTGTGGATACCGATCTCCATGCCGATGGCTATGGCCTGGCGCTTGGGAATCTTCAGCAGGCGCGGCACCCAATAGCCCACGCCGAGGCTCAGCAGGTTGAACAGCAGGGCGGCCAGACCCACCAGCGGGGCGTACTCGACTACCGTCTGCCAGTCCTTGGCCAACGCCAGCACGATGGTGAACGCCAGGAACAATGCGGCCACCAGCTTCATGGGCTTTTCCATGCGCGAGGCGAAGCCGGGGGCATAGCGGCGAATCAGCATGCCCAGGGCCACCGGCAGCAACACGATGGCGAATACCTGCATCACCTTGGCAAATTGCAGCGGGATGGCTTGGTCCGACTCCATGAACCACATCAGCGACAGGTTCACCAGCAGCGGCATGGTGAGGATGGCGATCAGCGAGTTCACCGCAGTCAGGGTGATGTTCAGCGCCACGTCACCATGGGCCAGGTGGCTGAACAGGTTAGCGGTGGTGCCGCCAGGTGAGGCGGCCAGCAGCATCAAGCCCACGGCCAGTGCTGCCTCCAGGCCGAAGCCGTTGGCGATCAGGAAGCATGCGAACGGCAGCAGGAGGATCTGGCAGGCCAGGCCGATCAGTACCGGCTTCGGGTATTTCACTACCCGCGCGAAGTCGGCCAGGGTCAGCGACAGGCCAAGGCCCAGCATGATGATGCCCAAAGCAATGGGCAGGATGGCGGTGAGCAGGGGTGAGGCGGTCATCGGCAACGTCTCGGGCGAGGGATTCGAAGCAGTGTAGGCGCACGTGTCAAGGTCGCTAATCGCAAAGTGCCAGGTCTTGGTAACCTTTTGTTACTGGCTTTTCCGGAATGTCGGCTCGCCAGCGTCGACACGCCGCGTTGCGGCGGGCTGTCGAGCGCAGTAGCATTCGCGCTTTTGCCAAGGATTTCGCCCGTCATGACGTTCCAGCAAGGCCTGCTTGCCACCCCGGTACCTGCCCACGCCCGCCACCTGTTCTTCGCCTTGCACTCGCCCGAGGCGCTGCCCGCAGTGCTGGACGCGCTGTTGCCGCAGGTCGACGGCCAGCAGCTGGTGCTCGCCGTCGGCACACCGCTGGCAAAGGCGCTGGGCCGTGAAGTGCCAGGCCTGCGCGCGTTTGCGCAGCTGGACGGGGTCGTCGAGAACCCCAGCACCCAGCACGCGCTGTGGCTGTGGTTGCGGGGCGGGGAACGCGGGGAGTTGTTCCTGCGAGCCCAGGCCCTGGAAGCGCAGCTGGCGCCGGCGTTGCGCCTGGTCGACAGCGTCGAGGGCTTCCTGCACCGCGGCGGCCACGACCTGACCGGCTACGAGGACGGCACCGAGAACCCGGTCGAGCAGGCCGCGATCGACGCTGCCATTACTGGCGGCGACGTACCGGGGCTGGCAGGCTCGAGTTTCGCAGCGTTCCAGCTGTGGAAACACGACCTGGGTTACTTCAAGGCTCTGCCCCAGGCCGAGCAGGACGCCATCATGGGTCGTCGCCTGAGCGACAACGAAGAGCTCGACGATGCGCCCGAGTCGGCACACGTCAAGCGCACCGCGCAGGAGAGCTTCGCACCCGAGGCTTTCATGGTGCGCCGTTCGCTGGCCTGGGCCGATGAGCGTGGCGCGGGCCTGGCCTTCGTGGCCCTGGGGCATTCGCTGGATGCCTTCGAGGTGCAGCTGCGGCGCATGAGCGGCCTGGAAGACGGCATTGCCGATGCCTTGTACCGCTTCAGCCGCCCGCTGAGCGGCGGCTACTACTGGTGCCCGCCCATGGGTGAGCATGGCCTGGATCTGCGCCTGTTGCTGGGCTGAGCCTAAATATCTAGATACAGAATCGCCAAGCGCTGTAGGACATTGCGACTAGCCTTGAAAGTTTCCGATTGATGACGGTGGTGCAGTTTCCTAGGAAGCGGCACCGACACCCACGGGAGCTTTCTTATGATGTACGCACGTCGCGATGTCCTGCTCGCCAGCGCCGCCCTGGGCCTGCTGGCCGCCAGCCCGATGCTGCGGGCCCAGAGCACTGCGGGAATGCTCACCCGCACGGTGCCCTCCACCGGCGAAGCGTTGCCGGTGATCGGTGCAGGTACTTCCGGCAGCTTCGAGGTGTCGGCGGGGTCCGCCCACTACCAGCAGCTCAAGGAAGTGCTCAAGGCCTTCTTCCAGGGCGGTGGCAAGATCATCGACACCTCGCCCAACTATGGCGGCGCCGATGCCATTCTCGGGCAGTTGCTGGAGGAGGGCGGCTGGCACCGCCAGTGCTTCCTCGCCACCAAGATCGCTGCCGACAGCCCCGAGGCGGCGCGTCAGCAGTGGGCCGAGACTCTGCGCAGCCTGCGCACCGACAAGGTCGATCTGTTGCAGATCCACAACCTGCGCGACTGGAAGACCCAGCTGCCCTACGCCCGCGAGCTCAAGCAGCAGGGCAAGACCCGCTACATCGGCATCACCCATTACCTGGCCAGCGGCCACGAGGCGGTCGCCGAGATCGTGCGCAGCGAGCCGTTGGACTTCGTGCAGATCAACTATTCGGTCAATGCCCCGCAAGCCGCCCGCGAGCTCTTGCCGCTGTGCCGCGACAAGGGCGTGGCGGTGCTGATCAACCGTGCCTTCGACGATGGCCGCTTGTTTGCCAAGGTCAAGGACCAGGCCTTGCCTGGCTGGGCTGCAGAAGCCGGCATCAGCAGTTGGGCGCAACTGTTCCTCAAGTTCGCCATCAGCCACCCGGCCGTCACCGCAGTGATTCCCGCCACCGGCCGCCCGGACCGTCAGCTCGACCAGCTCAAGGCAGGCGTTGGCCCGTTGTTGAGCGAGGCGCAGCAGCAGGCGCTGGTCAAGCAGTTTGCGTGAGGCCATGAACGGCTGGCGCCGCCGCCTGGACCAAAGCTTCAACATCCAGCCCGGTGAGAGCCCCGCGGTGGTCGCCGGGCTGCTGCTGTTCTATTTGTTGTTCACCGGTTATTTCATGCTGCGCCCGGTGCGCGAGACCATGGGCGTGGCCGGCGGCGTGGACAACCTGCAATGGCTGTTCACCGGCACCTTTGTCGCCACCCTGGTGTGCCTGCCGTTGTTTGGCTGGCTGGCCTCTCGGGTTCCGCGGCGGCGCATCCTGCCGTGGGCCTATGGGTTCTTCATCAGCAACCTTTTGTTGTTCGCTGTGCTCTTTGCCCGCGACCCAGATGAACTCTGGAATGCGCGGGCTTTTTATATCTGGTTGTCGGTGTTCAACCTTCTGGCCATTTCCCTGGCCTGGAGCGTGTTCGCCGACTTGTTCTCCAGCGAGCAGGGCAAGCGCCTGTTCGGCCTGCTCGCGGCGGGTGCCAGCCTGGGTGGCTTGAGCGGGCCGATCCTCGGCACCTTGCTGGTGGAGCCCCTGGGCCATGCCGGGCTGCTGGTGCTGGCCGGGCTGTTCCTGCTGGGCAGCGTAGCGGCGGCGTTGTACCTGCAGGCCTGGCGTCAACGCAACCCGCTGCCGACGACGACCGAACACCCGGCCTCACGCCCATTGGGTGGCAACCCGTTCGCCGGCGCCATGGCGGTGGTGCGCTCGCCTTACTTGCTGGGCATCGCGCTGTTCGTGGTGCTGCTGGCCAGCGTCAGCACCTTCCTGTACTTCGAGCAGGCCCGTATTGTCAGCGAGACCTTCACCGACCGTACCCGCCAGACCCAGGTGTTCGGCATCATCGACACCGTGGTGCAGGCGTTGGCGATCCTTACCCAGGTGTTCCTGACCGGTCGCCTGGCCCGGCACCTGGGGGTTGGCGTGCTGCTGGTGGGGGTGCCACTGGTGATGGCTGCCGGGTTCCTGTGGCTGGCGTTGGCACCCGTTTTCGCGGTGTTCGTCGTGGTGATGGTGGTACGCCGCGCGGGTGAGTACGCCCTGGTGCGCCCGGGCCGGGAGATGCTGTTCACGGTGTTGCCGGCCGAGCACAAATACAAAGCCAAGAACTTTATCGACACCGTGGTCTACCGAGGTGGCGACGCGCTGAGCGGCTGGGTCAAGCGAGGCCTGGACTTGATGGGCGAGCATCCGCAGTTGGCAATGCTGATCGGCGCTTTGATCGCCCTTGGCTGGGGTATCACTGGCGGCTGGCTGGGGCGGCAACAGCGGCGCCTGGAAGAACAATGATGCGTGGGCCTGCAGGGGAGACGCTTCCTTACAATATTTAACAAGATCAAATGAGACTAAATTGACTCACCCGCGTGCCATGAGTACCATCCGACCGGTTTTCCCAAGGCTCGGTGAGCGAAAAAATGAGCAATCTGCGTGCAACAGGCATGGCCAGCCTCCTGGCCGTAGCCGTGGCCCTGGCGGGCTGTGGCGACGAGGGTGGCCAGCAGGCCGCCGCGCCTTCCCCCCTTCCGGTACAAACCGTCACAGTCGCCAACGAAGTCCTGAACCTGGCCTCAACCCTGCCTGGCCGCGTCGAGCCCATGCGCGTGGCCGAGGTGCGTGCACGGGTGGCCGGTATCGTGCTGAACAAGCGTTTCGAGGAAGGCGCCGACGTCAAGGCCGGCGATGTGCTGTTCCAGATCGACCCGGCGCCGTTCAAGGCCGCTTTGTCACGTGCCGAGGGCGACCTGGCGCGGGCCGAGGCGGTGCGCCAGGAGGCCCAGGCACGGGTACGTCGCTACGCACCGCTGGTGCAGATCGAGGCCGTCAGTCAGCAGGACTTCGACACTGCCAGCGCCGACCTGCGCAGCGCCGAAGCAGCCATCCGCTCGGCCCAGGCCGATGTCGAGACCGCCCGCCTGAACCTTGGCTACGCCACGGTCAAGGCGCCCATTTCCGGGCGTATTGGTCGTGCCCTGATCACCGAGGGCGCATTGGTAGGGCAGGGCGACGCCACGCTGATGGCGCGCATCCAGCAGCTCAACCCCATCTACATCGACTTCACCCAGTCCGCCGCCGACGCCCTGCGCTTGCGCCAGGCGCTCAAGGATGGCGCCCTGGCCCGCGACGACCAGGTGCTGACGGCGCGGGTAGAGGGTACCGACTACGAGCGCCAGGGCCAGCTGATGTTCACCGATGTGGCGGTCGACCCGGGCACCGGCCAAGTCACCCTGCGGGGGCGCTTCGACAATGCCGACGGCATTCTGCTGCCTGGCATGTATGTGCGTGTGCGCACCCCGCAAGGCACCGACAACCGCGCCATCCTGGTACCGCAACGCGCGGTGCAGCGCAGTGCCGACGGCCAGGCGCGGGTAATGCTGGTGGGGGCCGACGGCATGGCCGAGGCCCGCGAGGTGCGCACCGGGGCCATGCAGGGCGCGCGCTGGCAGATCCTCGAAGGGCTGCAGCCGGGTGACCAGGTCATCGTCGGTAGTCCGGCAGGGCTCGCACCAGGGTCGCCGGTAGCGCCGAGCGCGGCGCAACAGGCCGCGACGCGCTGATACAGGGAGAGTCCAATGTCCAAGTTCTTCATCGCCCGGCCCAATCTTGCCTGGGTCGTGGCCCTGTTCATCTCCCTGGCAGGCCTGCTGGCCATCCCGATGTTGCCGGTGGCCCAGTACCCCAGCGTGGCGCCGCCACAGATCACCATCACCGCCACCTACCCAGGGGCCTCGGCCAAGGTGCTGGTGGAGTCGGTGACCAGCGTCATCGAGGAGTCGCTCAACGGCGCCAAGAACCTGCTGTACTTCGAGTCGACCAACAACTCCAACGGCATCGCCGAGATCGTCGTTACCTTCGAACCGGGCACCGAGCCGGAGCTGGCCCAGGTCGACGTGCAGAACCGCCTCAAGAAGGCCGAGGCCCGGCTGCCGGGCGCGGTGACCACCCAGGGCATCGAAGTCGAGCAGACCAGCGCGGGCTTTTTGCTGATCTACGCCTTGAACTACAAGGACTCCAGCGCCAGCGGCGACACTACCCAGCTGGGCGATTACGCCGCACGCAACATCAACAACGAGCTGCGCCGCCTGCCCGGGGTGGGGAAGTTGCAGTTCTTCTCCTCGGAAGCAGCCATGCGTGTATGGATCGACCCGCAGAAGCTGGTGGGCTACGGCTTGTCGATCGATGACGTGGGCAACGCCATTCGCGGGCAGAACGTGCAGGTACCGGCGGGGGCCTTCGGCAGCGCGCCGGGCAACAGCCAGCAGGAGCTGACCGCGACCCTGGCGGTGCACGGCACCTTGGACGACCCGCAGGCCTTCGGCCGCGTGGTATTGCGCGCCAACCCGGATGGCTCGATGGTGCGCCTGGCCGATGTGGCGCGTCTTGAGGTGGGCAGCGAAAGCTACAACTTCTCTTCGCGCCTGGATGGCAAGCCGGCCGTGGCCGGGGCGATCCAGCTGGCGCCGGGGGCCAATGCCCTGAAGACCGCGGCGTTGGTCAAGGAGCGCCTGGACGAGCTGTCCGAATTCTTCCCCGAAGGGGTCGAGTATTCGATTCCCTACGACACCTCGCGCTTTGTCGACGTGGCCATCGGCAAGGTAATCGCCACCCTGGTCGAGGCGATGGTGCTGGTGTTCCTGGTGATGTTCCTGTTCCTGCAGAACATTCGCTACACCCTGATCCCCTCGATCGTGGTGCCGGTTTGCCTGCTTGGTACGCTGGTGATCATGAAGCTGCTGGGCTTTTCGGTGAACATGATGACCATGTTCGGCATGGTGCTGGCGATCGGCATCCTGGTCGACGACGCCATCGTGGTGGTGGAGAACGTCGAGCGGATCATGGCCGAGGAAGGCCTGCCGCCGACCCAGGCGACGATCAAGGCGATGGGGCAGGTGTCGGGGGCGATCATCGGTATCACCCTTGTGCTGTCGGCAGTGTTCCTGCCGCTGGCGTTCATGTCCGGATCGGTGGGGGTGATCTACCAGCAGTTCTCGCTGTCGCTGGCGGTGTCGATCCTGTTCTCCGGCTTCCTGGCCCTGACCTTCACCCCTGCATTGTGCGCCACGCTGCTCAAGCCGGTGCCTCAGGGGCATCATGAAAAGCGCGGGTTCTTCGGCGCTTTCAACCGCGGCTTCACCCGTCTGACCGACCGCTACTCGGCGCTCAACGGTGCCCTGGTAGCCCGCGCCGGGCGTTTCATGCTGGTGTACGCCGGGATCCTCGTGGTGCTGGGCTACTTCTACCTGCGTTTGCCCGAATCGTTCGTGCCGGTCGAAGACCAAGGGTATGCCATCGTCGACATCCAGTTGCCGCCGGGCGCCAGCCGCCTGCGTACCGACGCCACCGGCCAGGCCCTGGAACAGTTCATGATGACCCGCGAGGCGCTGGCTTCGGTGTTCGTGGTCAGCGGCTTCAGCTTTTCGGGTATGGGCGAGAACGCCGCGCTGGCCTTCCCGACGTTCAAGGACTGGTCCGAGCGCAGCGCCGAGCAATCGGTGGAAGCCGAAACCGCTGCGGTCAACGCACGTTTCGCCAGCCACGGCGATGGCAGCATCATGGCGGTCAACCCGCCGCCGATCGATGGCTTGGGCAACTCCGGTGGTTTCGCCTTGCGTCTGTTGGACCGTGGCAACCTTGGCCGCGAGGCGTTGCTGGCAGCCCGCGACAAATTGCTCCAGGAGGCCAACGGCAACCCGGCGATCCTCTACGCGATGATGGAGGGCCTGGCCGAGGCACCGCAGCTTCGGGTCGACGTGGACCGCGAGAAGGCTCGCGCCCTGGGCGTGACCTTCGAAACCATCAGCAACACCTTGTCCACGGCATTCGGCTCGCAGGTGATCAACGACTTCACCAACGCCGGCCGCCAGCAACGCGTCGTGGTGCAGGCCGAGCAGGGCGAGCGGATGACCCCGGAGAGCGTGCTGCGCCTGTATGCGCCCAACGCTTCAGGGCAGCAGGTGCCGTTCAGCGCCTTCGTTTCCACGCGCTGGGAAGAAGGGCCGGTGCAGATCGTGCGCTACAACGGCTACCCCTCGATCCGCATCGCCGGCGACGCCGCGCCAGGCCACAGTACTGGCCAGGCCATGGCCGAGATGGAGCGCCTGGCCGCCGACCTGCCGCCAGGCATCGGCTACGCCTGGACGGGGCTTTCGTACCAGGAAAAGGTCTCCAGCGGCCAGGCCAGCAGCCTGTTTGCACTGGCCATTCTGGTGGTGTTCCTGCTCTTGGTGGCGCTGTACGAGAGCTGGGCCATTCCGTTGACCGTGCTGCTGATCGTGCCGATCGGTGCCTTGGGCGCGGTGCTGGCGGTGATGGCCGCAGGCATGCCCAACGATGTGTATTTCAAGGTCGGCTTGATCACCATCATTGGCCTGGCGGCGAAGAACGCGATCCTGATCGTCGAGTTCGCCAAGGAACTCTGGGAGAAGGGCTACAGCTTGCGCGATGCCGCCCTGGAAGCTGCGCGCCTGCGCTTCAGGCCGATCGTGATGACCTCCATGGCGTTCATCCTCGGCGTGGTGCCCCTGGCCATCGCCAGCGGCGCAGGTGCCGCGAGCCAGCGAGCAATTGGTACCGGGGTGATTGGCGGCATGCTCAGCGCGACCTTGCTTGGGGTAGTGTTCGTGCCGATCTGCTTCGTCTGGGTGCTATCGGTGCTCAAGCGCCAGGCGAAGAAGAAGGCAGAGGCTGCGGAACTCGCAGAGGGCTGATATGCAGGAGCGGGCTTGCCCGCGAAGATACCACTGCGGTGTATGGCCAGGGCTGCGCCCTGGTTCGCGGGCAAGCCCGCTCCTACAGGTTAAGCCTGGACCCGCGCGCCGTGCAGGAACAACTGCTCCAGCGCCTGCGCCGAATAAGCACGGGCCGCTCGGCCGCGGCGTTCGGCGTCGGCCATGCCGAAGATCATGGTCAGGAACATTTCGGTGAACACCGCCGCGCTGATATCGATGCGCAGCACGCCCATCTGCTGGGCCCGCAGGAAGAACACATCCATGGCCTGGTTGTAGGCTTTCCAGCGGCGGTCGTCGCCGTCACCCAGCAAGGTGTCGGGACGGTACTGGAACATCAGGAACAGCAGCATCTCGTGGTGCTTGAGGTGCTCGGTGATCAACTGGCGTAGCGCCGACAGCGGTTCGGCGTTGCCAAGGTCGGCGTCTTCGATGACCTGGTTGAGTACCCGCTCGCCATGTTGTTCAAGCATGTCCACGAGGTTGTCGCGGGTGCCGCAGAAGCGGTGCAGGGTGGCCTTGCTGATACCGGCAGCCTCGGCCAGTTCCTTCAGGGTCGCGCGGGGGTGGAGGACGATGGCATGGGCGAGCGCCTTGAGCAGGCGTTCGTCTTGGGATGGGGGTTGCATCGAGGCTCCTCGCATAGGTCGCATGGCAACCATTGTGCAGGAAAATGGAGTGCTTTCAACTCAAGCGAGATGCTGGAGTCTTGTTTGAGACCTGTTTGCTTCGAATACGGGGACCATGACGGGTCCCCGTCATGCTCAATGCGGCGCGCGCACGATGGTCTTGAGCAGGTCTTCCGGGCTGATATGCCCGACTACCTGACCCACCGCGCTGCCGGGCGTGGGCAGGTCGATGATGTGGCTCTTCATCTTGCCGACCACATGCATTTCGCAGGGCTTGCAGTCGAACTTCAGGGTCAGCACCTCGTCGCCATGCACCAGCTGCATCGGCGCGACCTTGGTGCGCACGCCGGTCACGCCCTTGGCCTGCTTGGGGCACAGGTTGAAGGAGAAACGCAGGCAGTGCTTGGTGATCATCACCGGCACCTCGCCGTGCTCCTCATGGGCTTCGTACGCGGCGTCGATCAGCTTCACCCCATGACGGTGGTAGAAGTCGCGAGCCTTCTGGTTGTAGACGTTGGCCAGGAACGACAAATGCGCCTCGGGGTAGACCGGTGGCGGATTGGTCTCGGCCTTGCGCCGGCCGCGGGGGTGGGCCTTGACCCGCGCCTCGGTCAGTGCCTCGACCGCCTCGCGGCGCAGGGCCTTGAGCTGCGAATTGGGGATGAAGTAGGCCTGCGGGGCGTCCAGCACGATGGCATTGGCGTGGTACTGGGTGGTGCCCAGTTGGCCCAGCAGGTCGTGCAGTTGATCCAGCGCCTGCTGCGGCTTGTTGGCCGCACCGAACGGACCGTCCAGCGCCACCTGCACACTCACACCTTCCTCGCTGCCGGCTGTCAGCATCAGGCGCTGCTCGGTCAGCACGGCATGCCACTCGATGCCCACCCGGCGCTCGGCGGAAGTGCGCTGCAGGGCCTGCTGCCAGTTATGGTCGAGGTTGCGCGACAGCGGGTGGTTGGGACGCAGCTTGTACAGGCCCTCGGGCATTTCGTTGGGCTCGACCCGGTAGCGGTAGCGCTTCTGGCCGTCTTCCTCGGACTCGCTTTTCAGTTCGGCGATATTGGCGCGGAAACCCACCACCTCGCGCTTGACCAGCACGTTCAGGCCATCACCGTTGGTCAACGGCACCTCGGTGGCCACCAGCAGGTCACGCTTGCCGACCTTTTCCACCACGCCCACCGGCAGGCCGGTGAAGGTTGGCGAGTCGAAGGCGCCGATGTCGATCTTGCGCTCGCTGACGAAGTAGTCGGTGCTGCCGCGGTGGAAGGTCTTGTCCGGGTCGGGCACGAAGAAGTGTTCGGTGCGCCCGCTGGAGGCGCGGGCCAGGGCGGGGCGGTCCTCGAGGATGGCGTCAAGCTCCTTGCGGTAGTGGGCGGTGATGTTCTTCACGTAGCCCATGTCCTTGTAGCGGCCTTCGATCTTGAACGAGCGCACGCCGGCATCCACCAGGTCGCGCAGATTGGCGGTCTGGTTGTTGTCCTTCATCGACAGCAGGTGCTTCTCGAACGCCACCACGCGGCCCTGGTCGTCCTTGAGGGTGTACGGCAGGCGGCAGGCCTGGGAGCAGTCGCCGCGGTTGGCGCTGCGCCCGGTCTGGGCGTGGGAGATGTTGCACTGGCCGGAGAAGGCCACGCACAGCGCACCGTGAATGAAGAATTCGACGGCTGCTTCGGTTTCAGCGGCGATGGCGCGGATCTCTTGCAGGTTCAGCTCTCGGGCCAATACCAGCTGCGAGAAACCGGCCTGGTCGAGGAACTTGGCCCGCGCCAGGGTGCGGATGTCGGTTTGCGTGCTGGCATGCAGCTCGATCGGTGGGATGTCCAGTTCCATCACCCCCAGGTCCTGCACGATCAGCGCGTCGACACCGGCGTCGTACAACTGGTGGATCAGCTGGCGAGCGGGCTCCAGTTCGTTGTCGTGAAGAATGGTGTTGAGGGTGGTGAAGACCCGCGCATGGTAGCGGTGGGCGAATTCGACCAGCCCGGCGATGTCGCTGACATCGTTGCAGGCGTTGTGGCGGGCGCCGAAGCTCGGGCCACCGATGTAGATGGCATCGGCACCGTGCAGGATCGCCTCGCGGGCGATGGCAACGTCACGGGCAGGGCTGAGCAGTTCCAGGTGGTTCTTTGGAAGGGACATGTCGTTATGGTTTTGGCTGGTCACGGTCAAGGTGCGCATTGTAGCGGCGAAATGCTGCGGGAGCATCCTTGGGGTGACGAAGCCCCCGTGGGAACGGGTTTACCCGCGAAGATGGCGCCGCGATGTATGGCACCGGCTGCGCCGGCATGCGCGGCCGAGCCCGTTCCTACAGGGTGTGTGCAGACCTTGTCAGGTAGCTCAGCCCTTGGCGGCCATGGCCGTGACTTCCACGCGCATGCCCTCGAATGCCAAGGCCGACACGCCGACGGCAGCGCGTACGGGCCATGGCTTGGCGAAGAAACGCTTGTAGACCTCGTTGAAGGCGGCGCGGTCGGCCATGTCGGTGAGGTAGATGGTCAGGTGCAGCACGCGGTCCATGGAGCTGCCGGCACGCTCCAGGGACTCCTTCAGAAGCTGCAACGTGCGCTCGCTCTGGGTCTGGATATCGCCCAGCTCCAGCTCACCATCGGTGCGCAGCGGAATCTGCGTGGTTACCAGCAGGCCGTTGTATTCGGCCACATCCGAGGAAATGGAGTCGGCGTCCGGGTCGGGGGTGAAGCGGATGTCTGCGTGTGCCATGAAAAATGCTGCCTTGCTACGGAAGGAAAGGCGCAAGCCTACGCGAGCCATGGCCGAGGGTCGAGCCGCGCACCCGTCAGCCGCACATTGAAATGCCGGGGCTGCGCGGTCAGAATCGCCGCCGTTTGCCATGCAAGGGGTTTGAGTTGAACGAACACACACTGTCGATGCGCCTGGAACGGGTGGCAGCGCATATTCCTCCGGGCGCGCGCCTGGCCGACATCGGCTCGGACCACGGCTACCTGCCGGTAGCGCTGATGCTGCGTGGCGCGCTCGAGGCGGCGGTGGCTGGCGAGACGGCGCAAACCCCGTTCGAGTCGGCGCGGCGCAATGTGCTGCGCAATGGCCTGCAAGCGCGTATCACCGTGCGCCTGGCCAATGGTCTGGCGGCCATCGAGCCCACTGACCGGGTCAGCGCCATCAGCCTGTGTGGCATGGGCGGGGAAACCATTCGCGACATTCTCGCGCAAGGCAAGCAGCGCCTGGCCGGCAGCGAGCGCCTGGTGCTGCAACCCAATGGCGGCGAGCGTGAGCTGCGCCAATGGTTGATGGAAAACGGCTACTGCATCGTGCATGAGGAAGTGCTGCGCGAAAACCGCTTCGACTACGAGATCATCGTCGCCGAGCCGGGGCAGGCGGTGGCCTACAGCGCCGAGCAGCTGTACTTCGGGCCGTTGCTGATGGAGGAGAAAAGCCCGGCGTTCCTAGTCAAGTGGCGGCGCATGCTGCGTCAGAAGCAGCAAACCCTGGCGCACTTCGAGCGGGCTCGAGAAGTGCCGCAGGACAAGGCAGCGGCTTTCGCCACTCAAGTAGCCTGGATTCACCAGATACTGGCCTGAAGCCTTACAACGAGCAGTCACCCATTTGCCGGAAGGCAATTTCGTGGGTCTGGCCTTTATGGTCGACATACACCATGTGCGCGATACCCACTTCGCAGCGGTCGGCATTGCTGGCTGGCGTGAGCGAGATCACCTTGGCGATGTCCAGCGGCGTATCGTAGGTGTAGTTCGCCACGTTGGCAGGTTGCTCGGCGGCAAAGGCGCTAAAGCAGGCGAGGGCGCCGCAGAGGGCGATCAGGGGCAGGGAAGTGTTCATGGCAGTCTCCAAGTGAGGATGTATCTAATGATGTATTCATCAGCCATCCACAATAAATGGGGTAAACCGTGATAGATTCCTGCCTTTAGCGTACGAATATAAGGTGATCCTACATGGACATGCTGCATGCCATGCGTACCTTTACCCGCGTGGTTGAGTGCGGCAGCTTCGCCGCAGCGGCCAACGCCCTGGATATTTCTGCGGCGCAGGTATCGCGGATCATCGCCGAGCTGGAAAACCAGCTGCAGACCCGCCTGCTGCACCGCACGACACGACGCCTGCGCATGAGCGAGGCGGGAGAGCGCTTCCTTGAGCGTTCCCGGCAAATCCTGCTGATGACCGACGAAGCCATGGACGAAGCCCGTGGCGCTCATCTCACACCCCGTGGCCACCTGCGCTTCCACTGTCCTTATGGACTGGGCCTGTTGTTGATGCCGCTGGTAGCGCGCTACAACGCCAGTTGCCCGGAAGTGGTGATGGAACTGACCTTGTCGCAACGCAACCCCGACCCCTTGGCCGAGGGGCACGACGTAGTAATCACCGTTGGCCAGGCCTTGCCGGACTCGCAACTGATCGCCATTCCCCTGGGCAGTCTCTACAGCATTTTCTGCGCCTCGCCCGAATACCTGGAACGTCAGGGTGTGCCCACCTGCCCGCAAGACCTGCAACAGCACACCTGTCTGCGCTTGGCCGACCCGATGTTCGAGGAGCACTGGACATTCGGCGATGGGCCGGAGGCATTCAGCATGGTGCCCAAGGACACCTTCCTGACCAACGTCGCCGACGCCATGTTGCGTGCTACCGAGCTGGGAATGGGGGTTGGCCTGGTGCCGTTCTACTCGGCCAGCCAGGCGCTTGCCGAAGGGAGGTTGTGCCGCGTGCTGGGCGAGCACCGCCTGCGTGAGCGCGCGGTCTATGCGCTATACCCGTCGCGACACTACCTAGATGCCAAGGTACGTACTTGGCTGGACTTGATCCGCGAACAGCTGTCGCTGCTGTTCGCGGTGCACGAGCAGGTCGTGGACGACCGCCGCTACTGGCGCTGATCAGCGCGCATCCTGGTCTTCGGCCTTGCCGCCGCTGGCACCTGCACCGCTACCGGTGGCCTCGCCGGTGCTGTTCGAGCCACCCGTGGCGCCGTCGGCGGCATCGGAATTGGTGCCGGTGTCGCTGGCGTCATTGTCCTTGGTGCCGCCAGGGGTGTTGACGCTGCTGCCTTCGCCAGCGGTCTTGCCCTTGGTGGGGGCGTCGCTGGTGTGCCCGGCGTGCGGACGGTTATCGGTGCCGTTCATGTCGGTGGCTGCAAAGGCGGCGCCGCAGGTGAGGCTCAGGGCAAGGGCGAGGGGAAGTGGACGAATGCGCATCATGAGTAATCTCCGGGGGAGGTGATGGTCATTCGTTAGGCCACCAGCCATCGCCAAGGGTGCCCGATACCCGACGGACGGCTAGGTTCAGGCCGCCTCGGTGCGCACTGGCGGTCGCTCGCCGGTCAGCGCATCGACGATCGGCGGGTGCTCCTGCGCCGCCTGCATCAACGCCTCGGTCACCCGCAACTCGGCGCCGGTAGGGGAGAACGTCGCGCTCGCCACGAACGGTGCCGGGTGCTGCGCCGCCGGGCGCTTGCCACGTCGCCACAGGAAGCAGCTCACCATCGCCAGGTTGACCACGGCGAACGCCCAGAACAGCCCGGCCTCGCCATAGGAGGTCATCACCGGCGAGATCGCCAGCGGGCTCAGCGCCGACCCCAGGGAGTTGATCAGCAGCAAGCCTTGGATCATCGGCACCAGGGCGTCGGCCGGGGCGCGGTCGGCGGCGTGGCTGACCGCCACCGGGTACACCGCGAACACGCCACCGCCCAGCAGGAACAGCACCAGTGGCAACCAACCCGAGGCCGGTGGCAGCATCAGGATCACCAGCGACAGCAGGACGCACAGCGCCCCCAGGGTAATCAGCACGTCCTGGCGGTCCTTGCGGTCCGACCAGCGCCCCACCGGGTACTGCAGCAGCATCGCGCCAAGGATCACCCAGGCCATCATGCTGCCGACTTCCCCCACGTCCAGGCCGATACGTTGCAGGTACAGCGGCAGCAGCGCATACACGGCGGCAATCGCTACCCCGGAGCCGAAGCAACCGACCAGGCCGCTGGGGGTCACGCCCAGCAATTGCCGGGGCTTGAGCGGCTCGACCTGCTCGAGCAGCGGCGAAACCTGCGGCAGGATCACGATCGGCAGCACCGACAACGCCGCCAGCATGCCCGCCACCATGAACGGCGCGGTGTCGCCCATTCCCACCAGGCTGCCGAGCATCGCCTGGCCCAGCACCCCCGCGCCGTACAGGGCGATCATGTACAACGCCAGCAGGCGCCCGCGCACCTTGGCGTCACCGGCCAGCAGCAACCAGCTCTCGATGACCAGAAACACCCCGACCGTGGCCCAGCCGTTGACCAACCGCAGGACGAACCAGCCCCAGGTATCGACGAACAGCCCTTGCAGCAAAATGGTCGCGGCGATCAGCGAGGCGAAGCTGCTGTAGGCGCGAATATGGCCGATGCGCAGGATCAGCCGGTCGTTGAACAGCGCACCCAGGGTCAGGCCGATGAAGAAAGCGGCCGAGACGACGCCGATCATCGTCGCCGACTCGCCGGCAGCGCCCAGGCGCAGGGTGGTCAGGGAGTACAGCAGGCCGTTGCCCAGGGCAACGATGAACAACCCGAGCAATGGCGCCAGTGCCATGCCCAGCAAACGCGAAGACATACAGACCTCAAGAGCTGGAGTAGAACGCAGATGCCTTTCGCGGGTGCACGCCGAACCTGGCCACAAGGGGCCGGTGCTGCACGAAAATGCGGGGGATGGGGCGAAAGGGCGCGGCATTCTACGCGTTGGCCCGTGGTTACCAAAGCCCCCTTGTTGCGACAATCGGTCGCACAGGGTGTGGCTCGGCCATATCCGCACTCATATTCAGACTATTCCCACAAGAGATGGGCATTTCTCGCATAATGCTCGCCCAACTGCCCCAAGGAGCGCACATGCTGTCTTCACTGTTCGCCGTCCTGGCTCCGGTGTTCTTCGTGGCGGGTATCGGCTATGCCTGGGCGCGCAACGGCATGGACTACCCGACCGAATTCATCGCGCGTCTGGTGATGAGCGTCGGCACCCCGTCACTGGTGCTTTCCACCCTCAGCCGCACGAGCCTGGAGCCGACCGCGTTCGCCAGCATGGCGCTGGCCTGCGTGCTGTGCCTGCTCGGCATGGCGCTTTGCGGAGGGTTGGTGTGCTTGGCCTCGGGTCAACACTGGCGGGTATTGATGCCCGCGTTCATGTTTCCCAATACCGGCAACATGGGCCTGCCGATCAGCCTGTACGCCTTCGGCGAGCACGGTCTGGCCCTGGCGGTGGCGTTCTTCCTCACCCTGGCGATCTTCCAGTTCACCCTTGGCCTGGCCATGTCCGGCAGCAGCGCCTCGTTCAAGGCGCTGCTGCGCAACCCCATTGTCATCAGCCTGTGCGCCGCGTTACCGCTGATCTTCTTCGACCTCACGCTGCCGGCCTGGCTGGCCAACACCGTCAACCTGCTGGGCGGCATGACCATCCCGCTGATGCTGCTGACCCTGGGCGTGTCCCTGGCCAGCATCCGCCCCCAGCACGTGGGCGGCGGCATCCTGCTCGGCGGCTTGCGTATCGTTCTGGGTGGCGCGGTGGGCTGGGCCGTCGGCGCGCTGCTGGGGCTCGACCCACTGGCCCACGCGGTGCTGGTGACCCAGTCGTCGATGCCGGTGGCGGTGTTCAACTACCTGATGGCCGTGCGCGCCAAACAGGCGCCAGAACAAGTGGCCAACCTGGTGATGTGCTCCACGGTGTTGTCGCTGGCTTGGTTGCCGGTCGTACTGGCGCTGTGGCTGTAGCGGCTCGTCATTCTTTTGTAATGACGGCGTCATGCCGTCGTTTCCCCCGGCTTTCTACAGTGGCTCCAACCCCTCAGCCAAGCCGGGAGAACCCCATGAAACTCCGCTCGCTCGTCCTCGCCCTGTCCCTTGCCGCCGGTGCCACCGGCAGGTCGTCGGCCTGGGCCGCCAATGCTTCCAGCGCCCCCCAGGAGGTGAAGAACATCGTGCTGGTGCACGGCCTGTTCGCCGATGCCTCGAGTTGGGCCAAGGTGATTCCCTTGTTGCAAGCCAAGGGCTTGCACGTGACCGCCGTACAGAACCCCACCACGTCGCTGGACGACGATGTCGCTGCGGTGAACCGCGCGCTGGCCCACCAGGACGGCCCGGTGATCCTGGTCGGCCACTCCTATGGCGGCATGGTGATAAGCCAGGCCGGTACCGCGCCTGAGGTCAAAGGCCTGGTGTATATCGCCGCCCGCGCCCCCGAGGCGGGGGAGGACTACCCAGCATTGACCAAGCGCTTCCCCGCGGCACCGGCCTCGGCTGGCCTGCAATGGTCTGCCGACGGCTATGGCCAGCTGAGCGAATCGGCCTTCGTCAACGATTTCGCCGGTGACCTGCCCAAGGCCGAGGCACAGATGTACTACGCCGTGCAACAGCCGGTCGGCGAAGGCATCAAGACGGCCCGCACCAGCATTGCCGCCTGGAAGGACAAACCGACCTGGTACGCCGTCTCTACCCAGGACCGCACCATCGACACCCAGCTACAGCGCTTCATGGCCAAGCGCATGAATGCCCAGACCGTGGAGTTGCAAGCCAGCCATGTGTCGCTGCTGTCCCAGCCGGAGGCTGTGGCCAAACTGATCCTGCAAGCGGCCCATGTACCCGGCCAATAAAGGCCCGAGGCTATACTGCGGCGTGAATCACGAGAGGCGGGGGGCGCTGTGAAGATCCTCATCATCGAAGACGAAGCCAAGACCGCCGCCTACCTGGCCAATGGCCTGACCGAGGCGGGCTACAGCGTCGACTGCGCAGGTAACGGCGTGGACGGCCTGTACATGGCTCGCGAAACCGCCTACGACCTGGTCTTGCTGGATGTGATGCTGCCGGAAATGGACGGTTGGGCGGTGATGCAGCGCCTGCGCAGCCACAGCCGCACCCCGGTGTTGTTCCTCAGCGCCCGCGGGACACTGGAGGACCGTCTGCGCGGTCTGGGGCTAGGGGCGGACGAATACCTGGTCAAGCCGTTTTCGTTCGCCGAGCTGCTCGCACGCATCCGCATCATCCTGCGCCGCGAACAGCTTCAGCCCGACACGCAGTCGTTGTGCCTGGGTGACTTGCGGGTGGATGTCGACAAGCATCGCTGTGAGCGCGACGGTGTGCGCATTGCGTTGACCAACCAGGAATTCAGGCTGTTGGTGTGCTTCCTGCAACACCCCGAGCAAGTGTTGTCGCGCACCTTCCTGGCATCACGGGTGTGGGACATGAACTTCGACAGCGATACCAATGTGGTCGACGTGGCCGTGCGCAGGTTACGCCAGAAGATCGACGACCCGTTCCCGGTGCGCTTGATCCACACCGTGCATGGCGTGGGCTACCGCTGCGAGCTGGAGGCATGAGGCGCCTGTCGTTGACCGCGCGCCTGGCGCTGCTGCTGGCAACGTTTTCCTTCGTGGCCCTGGCCGTGCTCGGTAGCGCTTTGTACGTGGCCTTGGCGCGCCAGCTGGCCCTGCGCGACGACGGTGCGTTGCTTGCGCGGGTGGAGCAGATCCGCACTTTGCTGCGCGACCTGGATGCCCGCCAGCTGATCGCCGAAAAGCCGCAGTTGTTCGGCAACATGCTGGGCAACACCGAGTCACTGCTGGTCATTCGCTATGTCGGTGGGCCGGCGCTGCTGGAGGTGAACCCCGGCAAACGCAAGATTCCCAGGGTCGCGCCGTTGCCCGATGGGCAACCCCTGGCGTTGAAGGATGTACGGCGCAGCTTCATGGCCGACGGCACCTCGTTCATCTATACGGCGGTCATCAGCGAGGGTCGTGCGGGCCAGCCGCCTCTGGAGATCCTCTCGGGCCGGCTGCTCAGCGAACGCACGCGCATTCTCGCCGCGTACCGCGACAACATCGTGCTGTTCGCTTCGTTGATGGCGGTGCTGGCCGCTGCCCTGGCCTATGTGCTGGCCAGGCGCGGGATGTCGCCGCTACGGCGCCTGGCCCGGCAGACCGCCTCGATCGGGGTCGGGACCTTGTCTACCCGCCTGCACGCAGACCTGGCGCCAGCTGAACTAGGGGCGTTGATCGAGCAGTTCAACGCCATGCTCGAGCGCCTGGAACGCGGCTTCGAGCAGCTCAAGCAAGTGAGCGCCGACATGGCACACGACCTGCGAACGCCCATCAACAATTTGCTCGGGCAGACCGAAGTCGGCCTGGGGCAGCCGCGGGAGATGGCCTACTACCAACACCTGCTGGGCTCGAACTTCGAGGAACTGCAACGGCTGTCGCGGATGATCGACAACATGTTGTTTCTCGCCCGCGCCGAGCATGCGGACACTGCGATCCAGCGCACCGGGCTGGATGTGGCGCAGGAGCTGGCGCGGCTTTGCGAGTACTTTGAGGGCTTGGCTGGCGAGCGTGGCGTGCACCTGGTCTGGGCAGGCGAGGGGGCGCTATGGGCGGATGCCGCACTGTTGCGCCGAGCGCTGGCCAACGTGCTGGCCAATGCCGTGCGCTTTGCCCAGACGGGCAGCACGGTAACGGTGAGGGCACAGCGGCAGGCGGGAGGCGTGAATATCGAGGTCGTCAACCACGGCCCGCAGATCGCGCAAGACGACCTGCAGCGGGTGTTCGAGCGCTTCTACCGAGTGGACGCAGCGCGCCAGGGTTCGGAACGTTCCAGCGGGCTCGGCTTGTCGATCGTGCGTTCGATCATGCAACTGCACCAGGGCCGCTGCTGGGCAACCAGCGAGCAGGGTCAGACCTGCTTCGGGCTGTGGTTTCCCGGGCAGCCGGTATAAGTCCGCCTGGTCTCAATCGCGACGGCGCAACGCCCGCGCCAGGGCCACGGTCAGCAACACCGCCAGGGCCACGGCCAGGATGAAGGTAGCCGCGACACCCAACGGCGCCAGCAGATGGGCAAGCGCCAAGTAGAAGGCGATCACGCCGACTGCGCCGATGGCGTTGCCGCGGATCATCGCGGCCATGCTCGGGCGCCCACCTTGCAGGTGCGAAAACACCACCAGCGGCCAGGCGATCACCGGGATCGGCGCGAGCATGCCGCTGGCCGCCGGGCCCAGCCAGCTGGCGCAACCGGTGATGACCATCAGCAGGGTAGTAGCGGCGACCATGCGCAGCGGGATCTCCCAGATGCGATGGCGCAACCTGGCCGGTGTACCTGCACTTTGTTCGCGCGCCGTCACGCGCACCAACAGCGCCACGATGGACAGCGCAGCGGCGATCGACACCACCAGGTTGCCCCCGTGGGTGAAGGCATAGGCCACCGCTGCGTAGAACAGCAACGACAGCAGCACGCTCGCACCCACCCCGAGCTTGCGCGACACCAGCAAATAACAGGCGTAGGTGGCCTGCACCGCGGCCAGCCCGCCCAGTGCGCCCGGTACCGCACTCAGGGCGAACGCCGGGCCTTGTTCCAGGCAAAGAAACAGCATCACCAGCGCCGAGGTGATCGGCAGGCCTGAAAGCAAGCCCCCCAACAGCCCGCCCCAACGCCGCGATGCCAGGGACACGGCCCACATCAACAGCGGGGTGACGAGCAGTTTCAGGTACAAGAGCGTCATGGAGGGCGCAAGCTCCGGGCTTTGGAACGATGAACGGCCGAGCATTCTCGCGCAAAGGGCGACATTTTCAAGCGCGTGGCGAATCTGTTATCGCGCCGCACCGCTGTTTGGCCCGGCAACACGCGGCAAAACTACGGCAAATTCATTGGAGCCGTCGCCATGTCAGACCCTGCCAAGCCAACCCCGCTGGTATCCATCGCCGTGCTCAAGGCCCGCCTGGGCCGTGAGCAGGATCTCAAGAAAGCCTTGCTGGCTTTGATCGAGCCCACCCGCGCCGAACCCGGCAACCTCGATTACGTACTGTTCGAAGGGCGGGATGAGCCGGGGACGTTTTACATGCGCGAGGCGTTCGTCGACCAGGCGGCGCTCGACGCGCATTGCACCACTGCGCACTTTCGGGCTTTCGTTGCTATCAGTGGGGCATTGCTGGCTGAACCACTGCGTCTGATCTTCCTCGAGCCTGTGTCATAGTCGCAGGGAAATGCCTCTAAATGGCCATTACTCGAGGGGCTAAAAGCATCGTTTCAATCGAGATCCATTTATAAAAAGCTATTTATTTCATATAGATACAAATAGTTTTTAATAAATTTATTAATCTTTTACCTGTATAGACTTGTCTGTCGGGCATTTCCTACAAAACTCGTTACTTTTTGTTGCGTCGGCCTCGATCTTCATGCTTATCATCCGACCGCGCTGGGCCAAGAACCCGGCGCCAATGGATCGCCGTTGACCCACAGGTCAGCGGTGTCACAGCCGAAGGGACCACCCAGGCTCAATGCTCGTGGTCCGCTTGCGCCCCCCATAAGGATGGTGAGGTTTCAATTGGTCACGCAGTTTGAAATCGCTGAAGTCACGGGCCATGTACCCGTCGTCACCACGACTCCCCGCGCGCGCTCCCTTGCCGCGCCTTCCTCCTCGCCGCCTTCCTGAACCATACCGGCCCGGCTTGCGCCGGGCCTGACAGGCAGGGCAGCCGACGCCCTGCGTATACAAGAATAAGCAGACACGGACGGTAGCCCTGATGTTCGACCACACCCGCTCTTCGCGCGGCACGGCTTGCGCGCAGCCCGATGCTTTAGCTAAAAACTGGCACCATGCCACACCCTTTGACGCCACCCAGTGCGTGCATGAGCTGTTCGAGGCCCAGGTACGCCTGGCGCCGCATGCCATTGCGGCACGTTTTGGCCAGCAGCAACTGAGCTACGGCGACCTCAATACCCAGGCCAACCGCCTGGCCCATTACCTGCGCAGCCTGGGTGTCGGGCCTGACATACGGGTTGGCCTGTGCCTGACGCGTTCGCTGGACATGCTGGTCGGTGTGCTCGCCGTGCTCAAGGCCGGTGGTGCCTACGTGCCCCTGGACCCGAACTACCCCACGGCGCGCCTGGCGCACATGCTCGGCGACAGCGTCCCGGCAGTGTTGCTGGCCAACGCAGCGGCTTTGCCAGCATTGGACACGGCGCTCAGCGGCATGAGCGAAGCTCCCCCTGTGCTCGAGCTGGACGCGCCCGGCGCCTGGGCGATGCAACCCAGCCACGACCCGGACCGCCATGGGCTTACTTCCCGTCACCTGGCCTACGTGATCTATACCTCCGGCTCTACCGGCACCCCCAAGGGCGTAATGGTCGAACACCGTGGCCTGCTGGCGCTGAGTGCCGCCTGGGCGCAGTTGTACCCGCTGCAAGCGCCGCTCATCCACCTGCAAATGGCCGGTTTCTCGTTCGATGTGTTCAGCGCCGACCTGATCCGCGCGCTGGGCTTCGGCGGCACGCTGCTGCTGTGCCCACGCGACACGCTGATGGACCCGCCTGCGCTGTACCGCCTGATGCGCGACGCCCAGGTAGGCTTCGGCGATTTCGTGCCGGCCGTGCTCAACCCGCTGATGGCCTGGGTCCAGGCCAACGGCCACGACCTTTCGTTCCTGCGTACCGTGGTGTGCGGCTCCGACGTCTGGACCGCCCACAGCGCCCGCCAGTTGCGCAGCCTGTGCGGCGAGCAGGTGCAGATCGTGCAGGCCTACGGGGTGACCGAGGCGAGCATCGACAGCATTTGCTTCGAAGTGCCGAGCCAAGGCGTGGAAGATAGCGTGCTGCCGATCGGCCAACCCTTGGCCAATTGCCGCGCCTACCTGCTCAACGCCCAGGGCCAAGCGGTCGCGCCGGGCGAGGAGGGCGAGCTGTACCTGGGCGGCGTCGGCGTCGCGCGTGGCTACCTGAACCTGCCGCAACTGACCGCCGAACGCTTCCTCGACAGCCCCTTCGAAACCGGTGAGCGGCTGTACCGCACCGGCGACCGGGCGCGGCTGCGCACCGACGGACAATTGCAGTTCCTGGGTCGCAACGACCAGCAGGCCAAGCTGCGCGGCCTGCGCCTGGAGCTGGGTGAAATCGAGGCGCGCCTGGCCGAGGTCGCCGGTGTGCGCGAAAGCCTGGTGCAACTGCGCGAGGACACCCCAGGCGAAGCGCGCCTGGTGGCCTACTACGCGCAACAGCCAGGCGCTGAGCTGAAGGCTGCCGATCTGCGCGAACAACTGCGTACCCACCTGCCGGACTACATGCTGCCGAGCGCGTTCGTGCAGCTACCGGCCTTGCCGCTGACCGCCAATGGCAAGTTCGACCGTAACCAGCTGCCCGCGCCGCAAGCGCAAGATATCGAGCAACACGCTTTCGTGGCGCCGCAAGGGCCAACGGAAATCGCGCTGGCAGCGATCTGGGCCGAGGTACTGGGCGTAGCGCGCATCGGCCGCTTCGATCACTTCTTCGCCCTAGGCGGCCATTCGTTGTTGGTGATGCGCGTGCTGGCCCAGGTACGCCAGGCCGCGATGGGCGATGTAGCGCCGGCAGCCTTGTTCGAACATCCCACCCTCGAAGCCTTCGCCCAACGCTTGCAGGCCAGCCAGGGCCAAGTGCGCACGGCGATCGGCATCATCGAACGGACGGCCACGCACACGTTATCGTCGGCCCAGCAGCGGCTATGGTTCCTGGCACAACTGGAGGGCGGCAATGCGGCCTACCACATGCCGCTGAACCTGCGCCTGCGCGGTGCCCTGGACGTGACGGCCCTGGCCTCGAGCCTCGACCGCCTGGTAGCGCGCCACGAAGCCCTGCGCACCACGTTCGTCAGCATCGAGGGCGAGGGCCGGGCGCGCATCGCCGAGCCAGGTCAGGGCATGGCCTTGACCCAGGTGGACCTGCACGGCCAGCCCGACGCCCAGGCGCAACTGCAGGCGCTGGTCGAAGTGCAGGGCGCGCAACCGTTCGACCTGGCCCACGGCCCGCTGATTCGCGCCTGCCTGGTGCGCCTGGCGGCGGATGAGCACGTACTCCTGCTGACCCAGCACCACATCATCTCCGACGGTTGGTCGGTAGGTGTGCTCACCCGTGACCTTGAAGCGCTCTACAGCGCCGCCGTACAAGGCCGTGAGGCGCTGCTACCGAGCTTACCGGTTCAGTACGTCGACTATGCCGCCTGGCACCGGCAGTGGCTGGCCGGCGGCCTGCTCGACAGCCAACGCCGCTATTGGTCCCAGGCCCTGGAAGGCGCCCCGGTGCTGCTGACGTTGCCCACCGACCACAAGCGTCCGCCCGTACAGGATTTTCGTGGGGGGTTCGTGCCGCTGACGCTGGACCCTGCGCTCACCGCCCGGCTCAAGACGCTGTGTGCCGCCCAGGGCTGCACACTGTTCATGGCCTTGCTGGCCGCCTGGTCGCAGGTATTGATGCGCCTGTCCAACCAGGACGATGTGGTCATCGGCGTACCCTCGGCGAACCGCCCGGACCCGGCCCTGGACGGTTTGCTGGGTTTCTTCGTCAACACCCTGGCACTGCGCATGACCCGCCAGGGCACGCCGTCGCTGAAGCAATGGTTGCACCAGGCCCGCGAGGTGGCATTGCAGGCTCAGGCCCACCAGGACCTGCCGTTCGAGCAGGTGGTGGAACTGCTCAACCCTCCGCGTAGCCTGGCTCACAGCCCGCTGTTCCAGGTGCTGTTTGCATGGGAACAGGATCAGGGCGCGACCTTGGCCTTGCCGGGCTTGCATGCGAGCCCGCTGGCGGCCAGCCAGCACGTGGCCAAGTTCGACCTGCAACTCGCCCTGAGCGAGCGCGACGGGCAGATCGTCGGCGGCTTGGAATACGCGTCGGGGCTGTTCGAACCCGGCACCGTGGCGCGCATTGGCGAGTACCTGCGCCGCGCCTTGCAGGGCATGGTCGGCAACCCTTCGCAATCGTTTGCGATGTTCGAGTTGATGGACGTCGACGCACGTCGACAGGTGCTCCACGACTGGAACGCTACGGCTCGGGCTGTCGATGGGCTGCCCGACTGCATGGCGCGCCTGCAAGCCGTCGTTCAGCGCACGCCGGATGCCGTTGCCCTGATCGCCGAGGGGCGAACCCTCGGCTACGCCGAGCTGGATCGCCAGGCCAACCGCCTGGCCCATTACCTGATCGAGCTCGGTGTAGGCCCCGAGCAACGCGTGGGGCTGTGCCTGGAGCGTTCGGCGCATATGGTCGTCGGCCTGCTGGCGACCCTGAAGGCCGGCGCGGCCTATGTACCGTTCGACCCTGCCTACCCAGCCGAGCGCCTGGCCTTCATGCTCGAAGACGCGGCGCCTGCACTGCTGCTGACCCAGACCTCGCTGCGCCACGGCTTGCCCCAAGCTGCCGGCAACCTGACGCTGTGCTGCCTGGACAGCCACGCCGAGCGTTGGGCCGACTACCCGGAGTACGCCCCGCGAATCGCCGCGAGCCCGCAGAACCTCGGCTACGTGCTTTACACCTCCGGCTCCACCGGCCGCCCCAAGGGTGTCGCCCACAGCCGCCGCGCGCTGGACAACCTGATTGCCTGGCAGCTTGAGCAAACGCCTGAGCCACAACGGGTATTGCAGTTCGCCTCGCTGAACTTCGATGTGTCGTTCCAGGAAATCTGCAGCACCCTGTGCCAGGGCGGCAGCCTGCTGCTGCTCAGCGAAGCCGAACGCAGGGAGCTTGCCTGGTTGCGTCCGACCCTGGTGGCCCAGGGCGTGCAGCGCGTGTTCCTGCCGTTTGCCGTGTTGCAGCAGCTCACTGCCCTGTGCGAAGCCGATGCGCCGATGCCCCCAGGCGGTTGCCAGGTCATCACCGCAGGCGAGGCCTTGCAGGTCAACGACGCGCTGCGCAGCTTCGTCCGCGGCCTTGGCGGCGAACACCTGTACAACCAGTACGGCCCAACCGAGAGCCATGTGGTCAGCCAGTACCGCCTGGCGTGCAGCGAGGCGCAGCAGTGGCCGGAGTTCCCTCCGATCGGCAAGCCGATTGCCAACGCACGCCTGTATGTACTCGACGGTGACCTCAATCCGGTGCCGGTGGGCGTCACCGGCGAGTTGTACATCGCCGGCGCCTGCCTGGCCCGGGGCTACCTCAACCGCGCATCGCTGAGCGCCGAGCGTTTCCTGCCCGACCCGTTCAGTGCCGAGGCAGGCGCACGCATGTACCGCAGTGGCGACCTGGCGCGTTGGCAGCCCGACGGCAATGTGCACTACCTGGGACGCGCCGACCAGCAGGTGAAGCTGCGTGGTTTGCGCGTTGAACTGGGTGAGATCGACAGCCTGCTGCGCCAGCAACCGGGCGTGCAGGACGCCGCCGTGCTGCTGCGCGATGACGGGCTGGTGGCCTATGTGGTCGGGGATGCCAGCCCCGAAGCACTGCGCATGGCGCTGCAACGACAACTGCCCGAGCACATGCTGCCCAGCGCCTGGGTGAGCCTTGGGCAACTGCCGCTGACCCGTAACGGCAAGCTCGACCGCCAGGCGCTGCCTGCGCCACAGCGCGGCGCTGCAGCGCGCTACGAGGCGCCGCGCAATACAATCGAGAGGCTGCTGGCCGAAGTCTGGGCCGAGCTGCTCAAGTGCGAGCGAGTGGGTATCCACGACAACTTCTTCGACCTGGGCGGGCATTCGCTGCTGGCCACGCGCATGGTCTATGCAATCAACCAGCGCCTGGGCACCCAGTTGTCGTTGAGCGGCCTGTTCCAGTCGCCGGTACTGATAGACCTGGCTGCCCATCTACAGGCCACGGCAGGCGAGCCGCTTGAGGCCGAATCCGTCCTTGAGAGCGACCCGGCCGCACGTCATGCGCCGTTCCCCCTGACCGATATCCAGCAAGCCTACTGGTTCGGCCGCGAAGCCAGCGTCAGCCTGGGCGGGGTCAGTGCCCATGGCTACGAGGAACTGCGCGTGCCTGGCCTGGACGTGGCGCGCCTGGAAGCCGCGCTGAACCGCATGATCCAGCGTCACGACATGCTGCGGGTGGTGTTCCTCGATGACGGCACCCAACGGGTGCTGGCCCAGGTACCCCGCTACCAGATCGCTCGCAGCAACCTGCGCGGCCTGGCTGCCGAGGACGCCCAACGCACCCTGGTTGCCACTCGTGAACGCCAGTCGCACCAGGTGCTGGATGCCAGCCAGTGGCCGTTGTTCGACTTCAAGGTGTCATTGCTCGACGATGACATCAGCCACCTGCATATCAGCCTCGATGCCCTGGTGGTGGATGCCGCCAGCACGCAGATCCTCGCTCGCGAGCTGATGGCGTTCTACAAGGATCCAACGCTGGAACTGGCCGACCTTGGCGTGACCTTCCGCGACTACGTGCTCGCCGAGCGCCACCTGCGTGACGGTGCACGCTACGCGCGGGCCCTGGATTACTGGCGCGAGCGGGTGCAAAGCCTGGCGCCGGCACCGGACCTGCCCAGGGTGTGCCAACCGGAAAGCATCGCCGACCCGCATTTCACCCGGCGTGATCGCGACATGCCGGCCAGCCAGTGGAGCCAGCTCAAGGCCATGGCCCGGCAATTCGGCGTCACGCCTTCGGTCATGCTGCTGACCGCATTCAGCGAAGTGCTCGCGCTGTGGAGCCGCCTGCCACGCTTCACCCTGAGCCTGCCGCTGTTCAACCGCATGCCGCTGCACCCACAGGTCGATGGCATCATCGGCGACTTCACCTCCCTGGTGCTGCTGGAGGTGGCCATCGACGGTAACGCCAGCTTCGTCGACAAGGCCCGTGCCGTGCAGGCCCGCCTGTGGCAGGACATCGACCACTCGGTGGTCAGCGGCGTGCGTGTATTGCGCGAACTGTCCCAGGCCCGCGGCGTACAACAGAGCGCGATGCCGATCGTGTTCAACAGTACGCTCTCGGAAGCTGCTCCTGAACTGGCCGAGTTCAACCTTGCCGACGCCCTGGGCGCCACCCTCGAGCACAGCATCACCCAGACTCCGCACGTGTGGCTGGACCACACCCTGCTGGAGCTCGAAGGCCGCTTGCTGTTCAACTGGGACAGTATCGACGCGCTGTTCCCCGAGGGCATGATCGAGCGCATGTTCGCTGCCTACAACAGCGTGCTCGATAGCCTCCTGGCGCCCGATGCCTGGGCCGCCAACACCCCGCAGTTGCTGCCTCTGGCGCGCTTGCCAAAGGCGCCGCCCGCGCCCCGCGAGCTGCCGTTGATGCACGCCTTGTTCGAACGCCAGGCCCTGGCCACCCCCGGGGCCTGCGCAGTGCTCGGCAGCCGTGAACTGAGCTATGGCCAGTTACGCCAGGAGGCCCGCCACTTGGCCGCGCACCTGCAAGCCCAGGGCGTGCAGCCCAACCGGTTGGTGGCAGTGGTGATGGAGCGCGGTTGGGAGCAGGTGGTGGCGACCCTGGCCATCCTCTATGCCGGTGGCGCCTACCTGCCGATCGACCCCAGCCTGCCCGCCGCGCGGCTGCGGCATATCCTCGACCGGGCCGAGACCACCCTGGCGCTGACCCAGCCAGGCCTGCTGGAGCGCCTGGCTTGGCCAGCACAGGTCACCGCGCTGGCGGTCACCGAGCACTTCGCGCCTGGCCCCGAACCCTTGCGCGAGGTGCAATTGCAGCCCAGCGACCTGGCCTACGTGATCTACACCTCCGGTTCTACCGGCACGCCCAAGGGCGTGGTGATCGACCACCAGGGCGCGGTCAACACCTTGCTCGACATCAACCGGCGCTTCGCCGTCGGCCCCCGCGACCGGGTGCTGGCGATTTCTTCGCTGAGCTTCGACCTGTCGGTATACGACTTCTTCGGCACCCTGGCGGCGGGCGCGGCGGTGGTGATGCTCGAGCCGCAACAGAGCCTGGACCCGGCCCACTGGTCCGAGCTGATCGAGCGCCACCGCGTCAGCCTGTGGAACTCGGTGCCTGCGCTACTGGGCATGTGGGTGGAATACCTGGAGGGCGAGGGCAGGGCGCTGCCAGGCAGCCTGCGCCTGGCGATGCTGTCCGGCGACTGGATTCCCCTGAACCTGCCGACCCGCGCCTGGGCGCTGAACCCCAACCTGCAACTGATGAGCCTGGGCGGCGCCACCGAGGCTTCGATCTGGTCGATCGGCTACCCCATCACCCAAGTCGACCCGGCTTGGCGCAGCATTCCCTACGGCAAGGCCCTCGACCACCAGCGTTTCCATGTGCTCGACGAGGCCTTGCAGGTACGCCCGACCTGGGCCACCGGCCACCTCTACATTGGCGGCATCGGCTTGGCCAAGGGCTACTGGCGCGACGAGGCATTGAGCGCGCGCAGCTTCTTCGACCACCCGATGACCGGCGAACGCCTTTACCGTACCGGTGACGTTGGGCGTCTGCTGCCCGACGGCAACATCGAGTTCCTCGGCCGCGACGACAACCAGGTCAAGGTGCAGGGCTACCGCATCGAACTGGGCGAGATCGAAGCGGTGCTCAATCGTCACCCCGGTGTGCACAGTGCCGTGGCGCGCATCCTTGGCCAGGCCCAGGAGCACAAGCGCCTGGCGGCCTATGTACTCAAGGCGGACGAGCAGTTGCAGGGCGCGGACCTGGCGCGCTACCTGGCCGACAAGCTGCCGGCGTACATGCTGCCGTCGTCGTTCACCTTCCTCGACAGCTGGCCGCTGTCGGGCAATGGCAAGGTCGACAAGAGCCGCTTGCCCGAACCCGAACAGGCCGTGTCCAGTGGGCCGACGCTGGAGCTCGAAGGGCCCGAGGAGCAACGCTTGGTGGCGATCGTCCAGGAGGTACTGGGCCTGCCCGCCATTGCTGCAGACGCCAACCTGCTGAGCCTCGGCGCGACGTCCATCGACATCGTGCGCATCAGCAATGCGCTGGCCAGGGAGCTGCAACTGCGCCCCCACGTGGCGCAGTTGCTGGGCCAGCCGACCTTGCTCAACCTGCTGGACATGTACCGCCAGCGCCCCCAGGCCGTCGATCCTGCACCCGTCAGCGAGGAGGTTCTGGAAGACAGTGCGCAACGCGAGCGCTTCAAGGCCGAGCAACATGGCCGGCGCACCTTCGCAGGCGACGCCCCCCAGGTGGCCCTGGCGCTGCCCAGCACCCCGGCCTTCGCCCGGCGCTACCGCGACTACCGCTCGGTACGCCAGTACCTGGAACAGCCGATCGAGGCGCAGGCGTTCGCCGAGCTGCTGGCGGTACTTGCCCAGGGCCAGCTAGATGGCCAGGGCAAGTACCTGTTCCCCTCGGCAGGCGGTGCCTACCCGATGCAGACCTACCTCTACGTCAAGCCCGCCAGGGTGCAGGGTGTGCCAGGCGGAGCCTACTACCACGACCCCGTGCAGCACCGGCTGGTAGCCACCGCCAGCGAGGCACTCGACCCGGACAGCTACGACTATTTCGTCAACCGCCCGGTGTACGAGCACGCCGCCTTCGCACTGTTCTTCATCGCCGACCTGGCAGCGATCCGCCCGCTGTACGGCGAGCAGAGCCTGGGCTTCTGCCAGATCGAGGCGGGCGCCATGGCGCAACTGCTGACCATGGCCGCCGCCGACCTGGCGCTGGGCCTGTGCGGCGTCGGCGCGCTGGAAGCAGGGCAACTGGCACGGCTGTTCGCCCTCGGGAGCAGCCACCGGCTGGTGTATTCGATGGTCGGTGGCCTGCGCGCGGCCCATGAGCTGCCGCACGCACCCGTAGAGGCCTTTACCGGCATGGACGATGACATGGAGGAGATCGAAGTATGAACGCCCCTGAACTGCTGGCGTTGTTCGACCGCCATGGCGTGGCGCTCGAAGTGGATGGCGACAAGCTGCGCTGCAAGGCACCCAAGGGCTGGCTCGACGAAGCCAAGCTAGAGGCGCTGAAAACCCACAAGCAGGCGCTGATCGCCTTGCTCGGCCAACGTGCCGACAACGCGCCGATCCCGCAGCGTGGACCTGAGCAGGCAAGCTGCCCGCTGTCGTTCTCGCAGCAGCAGCTGTGGTTCCTCGACCAGCTCGACCCTGGCAACCCGTTCTACAACGTGCCCACGGCGGTGAACCTCAAGGGCCAACTGCACGTGCAGGTGCTGGAGCAGGCGCTGAATGCGCTGGTGCAGCGCCACGCCATGCTGCGCACCACCTTTGAAAGCCGCGATGGCGAACCGCGCCAGGTCGTGCACCCGGCCATGCCCCTGCGCCTGACACTGCTGGACCTGAGCACACTGCCCGAAGCCGAGCGCCAGGCTGGCCTGGCCAAGGCCGTGCACGCCGATGCCCGAGCGCCGTTCGACCTGGCCCGGGGTCCCTTGCTGCGCGCCTCGGTGGTGCGCCTGGCAGCCGACGAGCATGTGTGGTTGTACAGCGTGCACCACATCGTCGCCGACGGCTGGTCGATGGGGGTTATTCTGCACGAGGTGGCCAGCCTGTATGACGACTTGCTGCATGCCCGACCCTCGCGCCTGGCACCGCTGCCGGTGCAATACGCCGACTACGCCTGCTGGCAACGCCAGCGCCTGGGCGGTGGGGCCCTGGAGGGTCAGCTCGACTACTGGCGGCATGCCTTGGCCGATGCCCCCGTCTTGCTGAGCCTGCCCAGCGACCGCCCACGTCCGCCGGTACAGCGCTTCGTCGGTGCGACCTACAGTGCGACAGTAGACGGCGACACCCTGGCCGAACTCCAGGCCCTTGCCCGAAACACCCAAGGCACGTTGTTCAACGTGTTGCTCGCCGCCCTCGACGTCTTGCTGTGGCGCTACAGCGGCCAGCGCGACCTGTGCGTGGGTACGCCGTTCGCCAACCGAGGCCGCGAGGAACTCGAGCCGCTGATCGGGCACTTCGTCAATACCCTGGTGGTGCGCCAGCAACTGGACCCGGCGCAAACCTTCGCCGAGCTGCTGCGCGAGGTGCGCGCCCGCATGCTGGAAGTCCACGCCCACCACGACGTGCCGTTCGACCGGGTGGTGGAGGCCGTCAACCCGCCCAGGGACACCGGCCATTCGCCGCTGTTCCAAGTGATGATGGTGCTGCAGAACACCCCCGGGGCCGAGGTACGCATGCCGCACCTGGAGCTCTCGCCCTATGGCACCAGCAGCGCCACCGCCAAGTTCGACCTGGCGTTCGAATGGGTGGAGCGTGATGGCGGGCTGCACCTGCTGGTTGAGTACAGCACCGACCTGTTCGAGCACTCGACCATCGAGCGCATCAGCCGCCACTACCGCCACCTGCTGGCCCAGGTGGCGGCCGACGCCAAGCAACCGCTGCACGCGTTGTCGCTGCTCGATACCCGCGAACGCGAACAGGTGCTGTACGCCTGGAACCACGCCGCACCGTTGCCGACCCCGGCAGGCTGCGTACATCACCTGGTGCAGGCGCAGGTTGCGCGCAGCCCGCACGCCCGCGCCGTGGCGTTCGAAGGCCAGGCGCTGGGCTATGCCGAGCTCGATGCCCAGGCCAACCGCCTGGCCCGCTACCTGCGTAGCCTGGGCGTCGGCCCGCAGGTACTGGTAGCGGTGTGCGTGGAGCGCTCGCTGGCCTTGCCGGTGGCACTGCTGGCCGTGCTCAAGGCCGGCGGCGCCTACGTGCCGCTGGACCCGGATTACCCGGTCGGCCGTCTCGGCCACATGCTCGGCGACAGCGCCCCGGGGGTCGCGCTGACCCTGGGCAAGGCCCAGGCGACCCTGCACCAGGCCATCCAGGCATGTGGCTGGCAAGGCCCGGTGCTCGACCTGGAAGCCGACGCGGCGCGCTGGGCCGAGCTCAGCGCCGCCGAATTGCCCGCCAATGAAATTGGCGTAACCCCCGACCACCTGGCCTATGTCATCTACACCTCCGGCACCACCGGGCTGCCCAAGGGCGTGATGGTCGCGCACCGTGGCCTGGCCAACCTGCTGCTGTGGTGCCTGGAAGTCTGTGGCGAGGCGGGGGCGATGCTGCACAAGATCCCGTTCGGCTTCGACGCCTCGGCCTGGGAAACCTTCTGGCCGCTGGCCACCGGCGGTACGCTGGTCATCGCCAGGCCCGGCGGGCATTTCGAGCCAGGCTACCTGGCCCGAGTGGTGCGCGAGCAGCAAGTCACGGCAATGGTTTTCGTGCCAGCGATGCTGCAACTGTTCCTGGAGGTAGAAGAAGTCGGCCAGTGCCACAGCCTGGCCGACGTGTTCTGTGGCGGCGGCGAGCTGCCCCCGGCGCTGGCCCGGCTATTCCGGGCGCGCCTGCCGCACGCCAAGCTGCACAACGTCTACGGCCCCACCGAAACCACGGTGATCAATAGCGTGTGGACCTTGGCACCGGGCGATGAGGTCCCCGCGCTGCAATTGCCGATCGGCCGTCCCATCGCCAACAACCGTTTCCACGTGCTCGACGACTGGGATGCCCCGGTACCGCCAGGCGTCGCCGGCCATCTGCACATCGGTGGCGTGGGCGTGGCACGCGGCTACCTGGGGTTGCCCGAGCTGAGCGCCGAACGCTTCATCGACAGCCCATTCGTGGCCGGCGACCGCCTGTACCGCAGCGGCGACCTGGCGCGCTACCGCGCCGACGGGCAGTTGGAGTTTCTTGGGCGCAACGACTTTCAGGTCAAGCTGCGTGGCGTGCGCCTGGAGCTCGGCGAAATCGAAGCCCGGCTGCAAGCCTTCCCCGGCGTTCGTGCCAGCGTGGTACTGATGCTGGGCGACGATGCCCAGCACCAGCGCCTGGTGGCCTGCTGTGCCGCGGCCGCAACGGTCGACGAGCAAGCGGTGCGCGAGCACCTGGCTCAGACCCTGCCCAGCGCCGTGCTGCCCAGCGCGTATCTGTGGCTGGACGCGATGCCGCTGACTGCCAACGGCAAGGTCGACCGCGACGCACTGGCCAAGCGCGCCGACCAGGACCTGGCCCAGCGCCAGGTCAACCTGAGCAGCCCGCGCGACCATACCGAGCTGACCCTTTACCAGATCTGGAAAAGCCTGCTGCTGGCCCCACAGATCGGCATTCGCGACAACTTCTTCGCCGTCGGCGGCACCTCCATCGCGGCGATCAAGATGGCCTACCAGATCAGCCAGGCTTTCGAGGTCGAAGTGCCTGCGCGGGTGGTGCTGGGCCACCCGACCATCGAGGCCCTGGGCGGCTGGCTGCGCGCCGGGGCCAAGTCCCAGGCGGCCAATGGCAACTTGATCGAATTTCGCCCAGGCGATGGCCAGCGCAACGTGGTGTGCATCCACCCGGCCGGCGGCACCGCGTTCTGCTACCTGTCGCTGGCCAAAGTGCTGCCCGAGGCAGTAGGCGTACATGGCTTGCAGTCGCCGGGGCTCAACCCGGGGGAGGCGACGGAGCCTACTGTCGAAGCCATGGCCGAAGCCTATCTGCGCCAGATCGCGCCGCTGCTGGACAAGCCGTTGGTGCTGACCGGTCTATCGTTCGGCGGCCTGGTGGCCTACGAAATGGCCCGGCGCCTGGGCAACCGCCAGGTCAGCGTGGTGCTGCTCGACACCCAGGGCTCGGACGACCCGGCCTTCCGCGAGCAGATCGGCACCGTCGACATGGCTGAGTTCCGCGACAAGCTGGTGCGTTTCAACGGCATGTACCCCGGCATCGAAGACGCCCAGGTCGAGCGTTACTTCAACCTGTACAACCACAACCGCCTGGCCATGGCCGCCTACCCATGCCCGCCGCAGGCCAGGCGGGTGGTGCTGGTGCAGGCCAAGGAAGGTTTCCAGCGCCCAGCGTTGCGCGGCCTGCGCGCCTTCTGGCGCCGTCGTGCCGGGAGCTACCAGGCCACGCTGGTACACGGCGGGCATTGGGACATGCTCGAAAGCGCCGAAGTACACCGGGTTTCCCGAACCCTCATGCGTGAGCTGCAACGCTTCGACCGCCAGGAGGGCAAATGATGAGTTCACACACTGAAGCCAACACCGTGCTCGCCAGGTTTGCCGCCCAGGTACGGCGCGACCCCGATGCCCTGGCGGTGATCGACCAGCAGGTACGCTTGAGCTATGCGCAACTGGCCAGCGCCAGCGAACGCGTCGCCCGTGGGCTGCAAGCCCTTGGCGTACAGCCGGGCCAAGCCTTGGCGCTGTGCCTGCCACGCAGTTGGCAGTGGCTGGTGGGGCTGCTGGGTGCCGTGAAGGCCGGCGCCGTGGTGGTGCCACTGGACAGCACCAGCCCGGCCGAACGCCGCGCCCTCATGCTCGCCGACGCCGGGTGCGTGGGTGTCTTGACCGTGGACGATACACCCTTGGGCTTGCCTGGGCCCTGGCAGGCCCGGGTCGAGGCGTTGCTGGAAAACCCTGACACCCCCACCCAGCCTTTGCCCGAAGCCTTCGCCGACGTGATGTGTCTGTTCTATACCTCAGGCACTACCGGCGTGCCCAAGGGCGTGGAGGTCGGTGAGCGTGGCTTGCTGCGCCTGGCCCAACCCGGCAGCTATATCGACATCCAGCCGGGGCAGCGCTTCGCCTGTATCTCCAATACCGCCTTCGATGCGTGCAGCTTCGAACTGTGGGCGCCCTTGCTCAATGGCGGTTGCTGCGTGATCGTCGCCGACCACGACCTGTTCGAAGCCCGGCGCCTGGCTCAAGTACTGGAGGTGCAGAGGGTCGACAGCCTGTTCATCACGGTGTCGCTGTTCAATACCTTGAGTGCCGAGCACCCAGCGTGTTTCGCCAGCCTGCGCCAGGTACTGATCGGCGGCGAGCAGCTCAGCGCCCAGGCGATACGCGCCTGGTACCAGGCCAACCCGCATAGCCGCTGCCAGCTGTACAACGCCTATGGCCCTACCGAATGCACCACATTCGCCCTGAGCCACCCCATCGCCCGGGACTTTGTCGGCGACAGCATACCCATCGGCCTGCCCTTGCCAGATACCGGCATGCAAGTGCTCGACGCCCAGCAAAGGCCAGTGGCGGTGGGGGAGATCGGTGAGCTGTACCTCAGCGGCAGCGGCGTGGCCCGTGGCTACCGCAACCGGCCCGAGGAAACCGCACGAAGCTTCGTGCGCCTGGCAAACGCGCAGCTGCACTACCGCACGGGCGATTTGGCTCGGGTCAACGAGCAAGGGGTGCTGGAGTGCCTGGGACGTGTCGACCGGCAGGTAAAGGTGCGAGGTTTCCGGATTGAACCCGGCGAGATCGAACAGCGCCTGCTGGAGCATCCCCAGGTTGCCCAAGCCTATGTATGTGGCCGCCGGCAGGCTGCCGAAGACCATCAGCTATTGGCTTTCCTGGTGTTGCGCGAAGCTATCGAGTACCGCGCGTTCGATGCCTACCTGCGCGCCCACCTGGCTCCTTGGATGCGCCCGCACGCGCTGTTCTTGCTGCCGCGCCTGCCCCTGACCGCCAATGGCAAGGTCGACCAGCAGCAACTGCTGTCTGAGGCCAGTGCACCCTGGCGGCCAGCGGCAGACGCCGAGCAGGGCAGCCAGTCGCCCGCCCTGGTCTGGCTGCTGGAGCAAGCCCGGGCGCTGCTTGCCCAACCTGCGCTCGACGCCCAGGATGACTGGCTCGGCAGCGGCGGCGATTCGCTCAAGGCGCTGCGCCTGCGCTCGGCTATCCGTAGCCACTGGCAACAGGAAATGCCCATCTGCGCGCTGCTGGGCGAAACCTTCGCTGTCCTGGCCCAACGCCTGCAAAGCGGGCAGGGCGGGGCCGTGGGCTACCCGCCAGCGCCCGTACAGGTTGGTGCCCGTCGTGTACCGGCCAGCAGCGAGCAGCGGCGCCTGTGGCTGGAGCAATTGCGCGCACCGAGCGCTACGGCGTACAACGTGCCCTTGGTGTTGCACCTGGAGCCAGGCGCCAACCCCGAGGCCCTGGCCGAAGCGGTAACGCGCCTGGTCGAGCGCCATGTCGCGCTGCGCACCGCATTCGTGCCCGGTGCCGATGGCCCGGAGCAGTTGGTCAGCCAGCAGGCCGCCCTGTGCCGCATCCTGGCCCCCGGCAGCTTGGAGGAAGACACCTGGCGCGCCTTCGCCACCTTGGTGTTCGACACCCCCTTCGACCTCGCCAGCCCCTCGTTGCTGAGGGCCTGGGTGGTGCCATTCGCCGATGGCAGCTGCCGTTTGCTGCTGAACCTGCACCATATCGTCACCGACGGCTGGTCGCTGAACCTGCTGTTCGAGGACTTGGGCCGTCTTTACCAGGATGCCTTGCAAGGGCGTGACAGCCCGCCGATGGCCCCGGCGCTCGATACCCTGGCGTTCGCCCAGTGGCAACGACAGTGGAGTGTGACCCCGCACTATCGCGAGCAGCGCCGCGCACTTGCCGCCTTGCACGCGCAGCATGGCGAGCCCTCGCCCGCGCTGCTGGCGGTGCGCCCGGCCAGTACCCAGGCACGCCTGTATCGCCAGCCCCTGGGGGCTTCGCGCAGCGCGGCGCTGGAGCGTTTTTGCAGCGAGCAGCGTCTGACCCGCTTCGATGTATTGTTCAGCGTGTTCACCTGGAGCCTGCATGCGCTGGTCGGCTGCGAACGCCCGCGTATCGCCAGCCCGGTGGCCAACCGGCCCCTGGCCGAGTTCGAAGGCAGCCTGGGGATGTTCGCCAACACCGTGCTGATCCCCACCCAGGTGCAAGGCTCGTTGAGCTTGCGCGAGCAGTTGCAGCAACAGACCGACCGGGTGCGTCAGATCCTGGCCCTGCAAGACGTGGCCCTGGCCGATCTGGTCGAGGACTTGCGCCTGTCGTCTTCCCGGCAACTGTTCGACTACCTGTTCGTGCTGGAGAACACCGACTACGCCAGGCTCGCCGAGTCGCCCCTGCGGGCGACCCTTGAGGTGCACGAAACGCCCCAGGCCAAGTGCCCGCTGACGTTGCTGGTGATCGGCGGGGATGGGCCGCTGCACTGCTGGTGGGAATACCAGTGCAGCCATTTCGACGAACAACAGGTAGCAGCGCTGGACAACGTTATGCGCCAGGGCCTGGACCTGCTGCTGGCACACCCCGATAGCACCCTGGATGCCTTTGTCAGCCCCTACCGGCAGCGTCTTCCCGTCACCAGCGAAGGCGCTGCCCGTGCCGTGCCCTTCACCACGGTCGCCGACTGGTTCGAGCACCAGGCCCACGCCACGCCCGAGGCCACGGCACTGGTGGCGGGCCAGCAGCGCGTCAGCTATGCCGAACTGGATGCACTGGCGGACACCCTGGCCGCACTTCTGTCCAATCAGCTAGCGCTCACGGCGCCAGTTTGCCAGCCACTCCAGGTGGTGTTGCTGCTCGAAGCCTCGCTCGAACACGTGGTCGCCTTGCTGGCCTTGGCCAAGCTCAACGTCACCGCCGTCCCGCTGGACCCGAACTACCCGCCGGCGGTACAGCGCCAGGTCCTGGCCCAGGCCACGCCGCGTTGCGTGCTCTACGGCAGCGCCACCGAGGCCGCCCTCGACGCGCTGGGTAGCGATTGCCCCCGCCACCGCGTGGCACTGGACGCGACGCCGATGAGTTTCCAGCGCCCCCGGCATAGCGGCGAACGCCCGCTTTATACCCTGTTCACCTCCGGCTCCACCGGCACCCCGAAAGGCGTGCAAGTGGCCGACATCACCCTGTGCAACCTGCTGCACTGGCAGCGCAACGCGGGCGGCCTGCCGGCCCGTTCGGTGACCTTGCAGTTCTCCATGCTGTCGTTCGATGTGTCGTTCCAGGAGCTGTTCGGCACCTTGTGCGGCGGCGGTTGCTATCACCTGATCGACCCGCGCTGGCGCCAGGATGCCCAGGCGTTACTGGGCTACCTGGTGCGCGCGCGCATCGAGCGATTGTTCCTGCCGTACGTAGCGTTGCAACACTTGGCCCAGGTCGCCGTGGCCCAGGGCATCTATCCTGCCACCTTGCGCGAGGTGATAACGGCCGGCGAGCAGCTGCTGTGCACCGACGCGCTGCGCAATTGGTTCGAGGCGCTGCCGCAGGCACGGCTGTTCAACCACTACGGCCCCACCGAGACCCATGTGGTCAGCGCCTACCCATTGCCTGCGAAGGTACGCGACTGGCCCTTGCGTGCCCCGATCGGCCAGGCGGTGGACAACGCCCGGCTGCTGCTGGTGGATGCCCAGGACCGCCCGGTGCCCAGTGGCACCCGGGGCTATTTGCTGGTAGCCGGGGTGATGGTTGCGCGCTGTTACCTGGGCGATGCCCGGCTCAATGCCGAGCGCTTCGTCGAATTGCCCCAGGCCGATGGCACCCGCTGCCTCTATTACCGCACGGGCGACCTGGCCTGGGCCGATGCCCAGGGCAGCCTGCACTATGTGGGGCGCGACGACCAACAGGTCAAGCTGAGCGGCCAACGCCTGGAGCTTGGCCAGATAGAAGCGGCGTTGATGGCCCTGGACGAGGTGGCCAGCGCCGTGGTCACAGTGCAGGCCGAGCCGCCACAGCTAACCGCCTACCTGCAACTGAGCGGCACGCCACCTACCCTCGAGGTGCTCGAGCGTCAGGTCGCGCGGCTGCTTCCGGCACACGTGCGCATCGACCAATACCGGCGTATCGATGCCTGGCCGCGCACCCCCAGCGGCAAGATCGATCGCAAGGCCTTGGACGGCCAAGGCCAGGCATTGGAGCGGCGTCGCCTGGCCACGCCGGCCGAACAACTGAGCCCGCTGCAAGCGCAGCTGTGCGCGCTGTTCCGCGACGTGATCGGGCACGATATCGGCTTGCGCCAGACCTTCTTCGAAGCTGGCGCCACCAGCCTGGGCCTGATGCGCCTGCATGCCCGGTTCACCCAGGCCTTGCCCTATAGCCTGAGCATGGCCGAGCTGTTCGAGCATGTGACGGTGCAGCGCCTGGCCGCGCACCTGGAACGCGCCCGGCCACTGCCCGCCAGCCGCGAGCGCCCGGCAGCGGAGGGCGAGCAACCGCTGGCGATAATCGGCATGGCGGTGAACGTGGCCGGGGCGCGCAACCTGGGCGAGTTCTGGGCGATGGTGCAGGGCAACGCCCTCGGTATCGAGCACTTCGAGGCAGAGGCCGGCCTGGTTGGGGCGCGCAGCCAATTGCAGGGGCTGTACGACTTCGACCCCGAATACTTCGGTATCAGCCGCCAGGAGGCACGCCTGATGGACCCGCAACAGCGCCATCTGCTCATGGCCTGCGTGCAGGCCCTGCAACACGCGGCCATCGTCCCTTCGGTGGATGGCCCGCGTATCGGCCTGGTGGCCAGTTGCGGCGAAACCACCTACTTCCAGCAGATGCTGCGCGAGAGCGCCGAGGGCGATCTACCGGATGGCTTCCAGCTGGCGTTGCATCACGACAAGGACTTCCTCGCCACCAAAGCCGCCTATCATCTCGACCTCACCGGCCCAGCCCTGAGCGTTCAGGCAGCCTGCGGCAGCTCGCTGATCGGCGTACACCTGGCCTGCAACCTGCTGCGCCAAGGCGACAGCGACGTGATGTTGGCCGCAGGGGTACTGATCGACCCGACCCTGACCGACGGCTACCGCCACCGTTCGCAGCACATCTTCTCCCGCGATGGGCTGTGCCGACCGTTCAGCGAGGATGCCAGCGGCACCTTGGGTGCCAGCGGCTATGGCGTGGTGGTGCTCAAGCCGCTGGCTCGCGCCCGTGCCGATGGCGACCGCATCTATGGCTTGGTCGAAGGTTCGGCACTGAACAACGATGGCAACGCCAAGATGAGCTACACCGCGCCGTCCGTGGCCGGGCAGGGCGCAGTGATTGGCCAGGCCCTGCGCAAGGCGGGGGTGAAGGGGGCGGATATCGGCTACGTCGAGGCCCATGGCACCGGCACCTTGCTTGGCGACCCGATCGAGGTGGCAGCATTGACTCAGGCGTTCGGCGACGCACCGGCACAAGGCTGTGCGCTGGCGTCGGTGAAAAGCCAGGTCGGTCATCTGGGGGCGGCGGCGGGCGTGGTTGGGCTGATCCGCGCCACCCTGGCGGTATTCCATGGGGTGATCCCGCCGAACCTGGGGTTCTCCAAGGCCAACCCACAGATCGACCTGGCCCGCTCGCCGTTCTACATTCCCACCCAGGCCCAGCCCTGGCCCGAGGGACGTCGGCGGTTGGCGGGGGTCAGCAGTTTCGGCATCGGTGGCACCAACGCCCATGTGATCGTCGGGGCCGCGCAGGTCGGGCCGGCAGAGCACGACGATGTGCTGCCGCTATTGATGCTTTCGGCCCATAGCCGTGCAGCGTTAGAGCGTGATGTAGAGGCGGTCGGCGCCTGGTTGCAGGCCTTCCCCGAACAGGCTGACGCGTTGCTGCGCCATTTGCAGGCCGGGCGCAAGCAGGCGCGCTGGCGCTTCGCCGTGGCCTACCAGGCCGGCGCGGCGCTCCCGTTGTCGGCGATTCGCGAAGTGCCACCCTCGCAGGACCGCGTGAAGGCCGTGGAGCATTTACCCCAGGCCTTGCTCGAGGCCTGGTATGCGGGGGTGCACATCGAGTGGCCGGGGCCCTCGGCACCGCCGCCGTGGCAGCTGCCCGCGTCGTCCTTCGACCTGCAGGCCTATCGCTTTCAGGGCCGTGGCATGCCCGAGGTGGCGCCTGCGCGTCGGCCGCTGGAGCAGTGGTTCTACCAGCGGCAGTGGCAACGTGTGCGTCGTCTTGCCATGGCCCATACGCCTGGGCGTCGACACACCCTTGTGGTGTGCGGCGTCGATGCCGCTGACACGGCTTTGCTCCGCAGCCTTGGACGCAGTCACCAGCGTGTGGTGCATGTGCGTGCGGTTGGTAGCGGCCTGCATGAGCTCGCGCCGGACCGTTTCGAACTCGACCCACTGAATGCCGAGGCCTTGGCGCGTTTGTTCGAGGCCTTGGGTGGGCCGGGTGAGCTGGACTGGCTGCACACTCTGCCCTTATCGGTGCAGGGCGCAGTCGATGAGCAGAGCCTGGCCCGCGCCCAGTGGGCCTGCCTGGACACCTCCAGCGCGCTGTTGCAGGCCTGGGGTCAAGTAGCGCGCAGCGCGACCCTGCGTCTATGGCTGCTGTCCTGGCAGGCGTGCCCCGTCCAGGGGGCGGTCGCACGCCCTGAGCTGGCGGCCTTGGCCGGGGTAGCCGAAGTGGCGCCACAGGAATACCCGATACGCTGTCACTGGCTGGATTGCGCCAGCGCCTCTCTGTTCGACCAGGCCGCCGTGATCGCCAGCCTGCTGTGCGAGCCGCAGGCCTTGCCCCGGCGCTTGGCGCTGCGCGACGGTTACCTCTGGCAACCGCGCCTGGTGCCCAGCCCGCTGCCTGCCGAACCCACTCCGTGGTTGCCACAGGAAGGTAGCTTCCTGATCCTCGGGGGCAGCGGAGGGATTGGCCGCACCCTCTGCCAGCACTTGCTGCGTGCGCCAGGGCGACGCGCAGTGCTGGTGTCACGGTCGGGTAAATGGCCCGAGGGGCTGGAGCTGGACCATGAACGTGTCGAAGTGCTAAAGGCCGATATCGCCGACCTGGCGCGTTGGCCGCAGGTGCTTGAGGACCTGGCTGCGCGCCACGGCCGCTTCGATGGAGTGATCCATGCCGCAGGCGTGGGTGCTGGCAGCCTGATACGCCAGCGCGATGGCGCCCAGATGGCCGCCGCCATGGCTGCCAAGACACGCGGCATGCTTGCCGTCGAAGCACTGATCGAGCGCATGGCACCGGGCTGGGTGCTGTATTGCTCGTCCATGTCGGCGCTGTTCGGCGGTGCGGGGCACATGGACTACGCTGCTGCCAGCGCCGTGCTCGATGGCTTCTGCCATTACCGAGGCAGCGATGGTAACGGTTGTGTGCGCCTGGGCATCAACTGGGACATCTGGCGCGACCTCGGCATGGCCACACGGGCCAATAACAACGACGCTGCGCACCAACGTCACCTGGCGGTGGGGCTTTCGGCCGAGGAAGGCTGCGAAGTGTTCGACCGCGCCTTGGCGGCGCAATTGCCTCAGCTGCTGGTGTCTACCACCGGCCTTGAGCACGTCCGGCAGTTCTACCCGGTTCGCCATACGCCCCAGGCTGAAGTGGCCGCGCCCAGCGCGGGCGAGGACTTGCCCAGCCGCTTGCGTGAGAACCTGTGCCAATGGCTGGGGCTGGACACCCTTGAAGACGATGCTTCGCTGTACGACCTGGGCGCAGACTCCCTGACCTTGCTCGACCTGATCGACGAACTGCACAGCGCCACCGGGGCAACCGTGCAACTGTCGCAGTTCGGCCCCAACGTCAGCCTGCGCGAGGTCCTGGCGCTGGTGACCACAGCGAGCACGCCAAGCCAGGCAAATGCCGAAACGGACCCCTGGCGCGAGGCCTTGCGCATCGACCCTTGGCAGGCCGGCGACGGCCAGCACTGGTTGTATCTGGTCCACCCGGTAGGCGGGGATGTGCAGGCCTACCGCGAACTGGCCGCTGCCCTACACCCCAGCTTGGGGGTGCGGGTGATCGCCGACCCGGTACTGCGCGAACCGGCGTTGGCCAACATCGCCCTGCAAACCCGCGCATCCCTGTACCTGGAGGCGATACACGCCGAGCTGCCAGAAGGCGCGAGGTGGGGGCTGGCGGGCTGGTCGTTCGGAGCCTGGGTCGCCCAGGCGATGTGTGCCCTGGGTGCGCAGACGGGCATGGCGCTGCCACGGTTGTACCTGATCGATCCGCCCGCACCGAATGCCGGAGCCCACCTGGCGCGGATCGACGAGCGCCAGATCCAGCAGGTGTTCGAGCGCGAGTTCGCTTCGCGCCGTGGCGCGGCGCTGGGCGAGGCTGAAGGCGCGGGTTACCTGGAACGCCTGGTGGCGTGCTGTCGCAACAACCTGGCCAGTATGCTCGGGTATTCCCCAGAACCGCTGGCGGATGTGGCAGTACGCCTGTTCGTCGCGACCCAACCCAACCCGTATGGCATTGGCATCGGCTGGCAAGCCCAGGACCTGCACCAAGCCTGGCAAGCGTTGTTGCCAGGCCTGTATGGCTGGACGCCTCTGGACACCGACCACTACGGCATCGTCAGCGGTCGATGGGCGCGGCAGATCGCCGAAACGGTCAACGTCGACCTGGTGCAGGGGGACAAGGCCCACGATGGACAACTGCTGGCAGGGCTGGGTCAAGCCCCGGCACAACAATAAGGTAGGAAACCATGGACCAACTGGCACTGAAGGCCATCGAGCGAATCGCCGGCGCACAGCGTGCGCCTTACCACAGCATCACGGTCGACCGGCTGACACCGGTGATCGGGGCGGAAGTCGGTGGGGTAGACCTGTCGCAGCCCTTGCCCGCACAGCAACTTGAGGAGATCCGGCGGGCGTTTCTGGAGAATCACGTGCTGGTCTTTCGCGACCAGCACCTGAGCGTCGAGCAGCACAAGGCCTTCGGCCGCCTGTTCGGCGAGTTGCGCGCACTGCCGCTGGACGCCATCGAGGGTGACGACCCAGAACTGGTAGTGATCCGCGCCAACGCCCAGTCGCGCTTCGTCGCCGGGGAAACCTGGCACACCGACGGCACTGCGGACCCTGCGCCGTCCCTGGGTTCGATGCTGTATGTGAAGGAAACCCCGGCGATCGGCAGCGGTGGCGACACCTTGTTCGCCAACATGCACCTGGCGCTGGACATGCTCTCACCGGCGATGCAGGGGTTCCTCGGTACCTTGACGGCGGTCCACGACGGCGAGATTCCGTGGAGGGGCTACACACCGCCGCCCGGCCTGCCCAAGAGCGAACACCCGGTGGTGGTATGCCATCCGGAAACCGGCCGCCCGACGCTGTTCGTCAACGCCGGCTTCACCTCGCATATCGTGCAGCTGTCGAGGGGCGAGAGCCAGGCACTGCTGAGCCTGCTGTTCGACCTGGTGGCACGCGAGCCGATACTTAGCTGCCGGGTGCGCTGGGCGCCCAATACCCTGGTGTTCTGGGACAACCGCTGTACCCAGCACCATGCGGTATGGGACTACTTTCCGCATTCACGCTACGGCGAGCGGGTGACCATTCTCGGCACCCGGCCCAGTGCCGTACCCTGAAAAGCCTGCGCGGCTGGCAACGATAAGGGTCAGCGCGTGGGCTCCAGGGCCTGGGGGTGGCCGGCCAGGGTGCAGGCGCGGCCTGCGCGCAACGCGTGGTAGCCGAGCAGGCCGATGGGCACGCAGGCCAGGGCCAGTGTAGCGAACAGCGCTACGCCGCCGTAATGGCTGATGACCAGCGCACCCAGCCATGGCGCGATAGCCGCGCCAAGGCCGGCCAGCATGGAGATGCCGATGAAACTGCCGCGCATACCCGCCGGTGCAAGGCGGTCGATCAAGCTGGCGAACAGCGGCATGACGATGATCTCGGCCAAGGTGGCGAACACCACGGCGATCAACCAGCCGCCCCACCAGGCGTGGACATTGAGCGCGATCAGCGCGTGGGCGACCATCAGGCAGCCCAGTGCCAGCAAGTAGGCGCTGCGCTCGGCCAGGGCGATCAGCCAGCGCATCATGAACAGGTGCACGCCGACCACCACGCAGGCATTGGTAAAGCTGATCGAGGCGATCACCTGCTTGATCTGCGGCAATTGCAGTTGCAGCAGGTAGAAGGTCAGCGGCTCGTCGAGCTGGGCGTATACCAGCACCAGGAAGAAGTTGGCCAGCAGGATCACCAGAAACAGTCGGTTGCCCAGGACGGCCCGCAGCACCTGGCCCAGGGGCAACGATGCCGCGCTCGTCCGCGGGCACTGGCGCAAGCGCGCGCGGCAGGCCTCGAGCAGGGTCAGGATGAGCACGGCATAGGCAACTACCGCCACGGCGAACACCGCATCGCCTTGGCCCCCCGCCAGCCCCAGGCCAAGCAACGGGCCGATGGCAGCAGCGCAATTGACCACGTAGTAGCGGATATGGAAAAGAAAGGTGCGCTGGGCATCGTCTACCGCCAGGTCGCTGAGCAGTACCCGCAGCAGCGGCTCGAGGATGCTTTGGGCCACCGCCAGGCCAATGATCGCCAGGAAATAGCTCGATTGCCCCGGCAGCAGCCCCATCAGCGTGTAGCAGGCCGCGCACAAGACGCAGCCCAGCAGCATCAGGTTGCGCGAATTGAAGCGGTCACCCAGCCAACCACTGAGCGGCGCCAGGGCGATCGCCAACACCGCGCCCAGCGCCAGTTGCGCGCCGATGTCGGTAATCGGCGTGCCGAAGCGCTGGTGCATGGTGACGGCAATGAACGGCCAGATCATGAACGAAGCGACCCGCGTCAGGCCCATGCCCAGCAGCAGCCAGCGGGCGCAGAGGGGCAGGGCGAGCAGTGAAGACCAGGTGCCGCTGGCCGGGGTCATGGGGTCAGCCTGAGGCTGTAGACCAGGTCGTCGTACCAGACTCCACGTAACTGGTAGGCCTGCGACACCCGGCGCTCAAAGCTGAAGCCGCACTTTTCCAGTACCCGGCACGAGGCGATGTTGCCGTCGGTGACGGTCGACTCGAGGGACGTGAGGCCAATGACCGTGGCGTAGTCGATGATGGCGCGGCGCGACTCGGTGCCGAAGCCTTTGCCATGGAACGCCGGTAGCAGCAGGCAGCCGACTTCGGCGTGGCCAGGGTGGAGAATACGAAAACCGCTGACCCCAAGCTCCTCGCCACTGGCCCGCTCGACCACGACCAGGCAAAGCCAGTGTTCCGAGGTGGGCGTCCAGGCCGGTAGGCGATGTTCGAAGCCGCGACGGACCTCATGCTCCGGCAGGTCGTCGAAGGTGTAGCGCAGGGTTTCCGGTTCGCGATGCAGCCTGAGAAACAGCGGCCAGTCGCTTTCGACCAGGGTGCGCAGGTACAACCGATCGGTGTACAACTCCAACATCCAGTGCTCCTTGCGGGGTGGGGAGGGCAGGGTGTTCTTGTACGCCGAGTGGCCAGCAGGTTCAATGGCTGGCCTGCTGCCATCGCGGGGGCTCAAGCCTCCGTGCGCAGGGCCTTGAGGTACTTGTACACGGTCGCTCGGCCCATGGTCAGTACATTCGCCACGTAGTCCGCACCACTGCGCCCCTCGAAGGCGCCCTCCGCGTACAGGGCCTCGACCAGTTCGCGCTTGTGCTTGATGGTGAGGGTGCTGAGCGACAACTGGCGCTCGCCCAGCCAGCCGTGCAGGAAGGTGTTGATGCGCTCCTGCCAGTCGTCCTTGAACAACGCATCGGGCTGAGGCATCAGGCGGCTGACCTGGAACAGCGCGTCCAGGGCATCGCGGGCCTGCTCCAGCACCGAAAAGTTCATGTTCACGCACATCAGGTACTCGGCCTCGCCCTGGGCGTTGCGCAGCACGCTGGAGATCGAGCGCAGCTTCTGCCCATTCCAGTTGAGTTTCTCGTAGGGGCCGAGGTTGGAAAGGCCGGACATGTCCTGGGGCAGGTCGTCGAGCGCCGAGTCGTCGCCCAGCTTGCGCTTGGAGAAGTTGTTGGCGATGTGCACCACGGTCTGGCTGCTCATCTCGTGGATGATCACTTCCACATGAGGGAATAGCAGGGTGGCGAGGCTGTCGGCGATGGCCTTGTAGTTGTCGAGGGTGTTCATCGGGCGTCGGGCATCCTGGGGCGCACGCTGGGGCTGCCTAGTCTACTGCTTATCGGCGACAGGTACGAAAGCGGAAGGTACGCGGTGGTTGACTATCACCCTACTAGAAGGTAGGTTTCGCTCCATGGCCAATCATTCCACTACCTATTTCGAGATCCTCCAGTACGCCCGCACGCTGATCATCGCCGGTGGCTACAGTGCTTTCAGCTATGCAGACATCGCCGAATACGTGGGCGTGCGCAAGGCGAGTATCCACCATCACTTCCCCACCAAGGTGGACCTGGTACAAACCCTGGTCAGGCGCTATCGCGAGGAAGCCGAGGCGGGTATCGCCGCGCTCGAGCAGCATTTCCCCGAGCCTGACGAGCGGCTGCAAGCCTATATCGGCTACTGGCTGGGCTGTGTGGGCGACGCGACCAAGAGCTATTGCGTGTGCGCCTTGCTCGCCACGCAGATCCCGACATTGCCCGAGGAAGTGGCGCTGGAGGTGCGCGCGCATTTCCGCACCCTGTCTGCCTGGCTAACCTCGGTATTCGAACGCGGCGCGCAGCAGGGCAAACTTCATCTGGCCGGTGAAGCGGGCGCCGAGGCCGAGCGGTTCATGGCCACCGTGCATGGCGCGATGCTGTCCGCCCGGGCCTACGGCGACCCAGCCGTATTCGGCAGTATTACCCAGCCCTTGATCGACCGCCTGGTCGCTCGCCCATGAACCACTTGCGACAGCCATTGGGCCCTCTGCGCCGGGTCGACCCGCTCAACGAAGTACGCCCAGGTACCGGCCGTAGTGAAACGTCGCATTTTTTTTGGCTTGAAAACCTACCGACTAGTAGATAGCTGTTTACTCACAAGGAGTTGCCTTCCATGCCTCATCCCATTTCCCCCTTGGGGGCGTTGCACACAGTCATCAGCACCGTCACCTTCGTCGTCGGGCTCTACAGCCTGGGGCGACATCGCCAGATCCTGCCCGAAAGCCGTACCGGCAAGTTCTATCTGGCCGGCATGCTGGTATCGGTGCTGACCGCGTTCGGCTTGTCCAGCACCGGTGGCTTCAACGCTGGACATGCGCTGGGCATCGTGGCGCTGCTGGCCATTGGCGGGGCGCTGCTGATACCGCGTCTACGCCTGCTGGGACGCGCGCGGCCTTACCTGGCCCAGCTCGGCTTCTCGTTCAGCTTCTTCCTGCTGCTGGTGCCGGGTATCAACGAAACCCTGACCCGGTTGCCGACAGCCCACCCCTTGGCGGCCGGGCCGGAGTCGCCGCTGGTGCGCGGTGCATTGCTGGGGTGGCTGGCGATCTTCATGCTTGGCGCAGCGCTGCAGGGCTTGTGGTTGCGCGCACGGCATCGCAGGCAAGCCTTGGCCCGCTAGCCGACACGATGCCCCGCACCGGTGCGCGATGCCCCAATAAGGCACAGGCAAGATCGCGTAGTGGAGCGGGGCGAGGCTGACGGAGGGCGCAAACCCCCTCTGGTACTGGCGCCAGCGCTTTGCGGCCGGTTCTGGCATGCCTCTGGCATAGACCTGGGCGTGCGGGAGTAGCGCGAGCTATTGCACCAAAACTTGCAAATGGTTGGCTAGGGTTCCGACCTGCTTCGGCAGGTGCCTGGACCGAGAGCCAACGACCTCCAGTCGAGGTTACACGGCGGGATAAAAGCCCGGGAGACGACAGACCACCCACCGCAATGGGTGTCGCGCTGCTCCTTCGTCCGTCTACCGCCAACTGGAGTCATCCCATGCGAAAGCCCCTCCTGACCGCTTTCCTGACAGGCCTCGTCCTGCTGACCAGCTTCGCCGCCAAGGCCGCACCCAAGACCGACTTCAACGTGTGCTGGACCCTCTACGCCGGCTGGATGCCCTGGGAATACGCCGCCGCCCAAGGCATCGTCGACAAATGGGCCGACAAGTACGGCATCCGCATCAAGGTTACCCAGATCAACGACTACGTCGAATCGATCAACCAGTACACCGCCGGGCAGTTCGACGGCTGCACCATGACCAACATGGACGCCCTGACCATTCCCGCCGCCGGTGGCGTGGACAGCACCGCGCTGATCGTCGGCGACTTCTCCAACGGTAATGACGGCGTGGTGCTCAAGGGCACCGGCAAGCAACTTGCCGACCTCAAGGGCATGGACGTCAATCTGGTGGAGCTGTCCGTTTCTCACTACCTGCTGGCCCGCGCGCTGGACAGCGTCGGCCTCAAGGAGCGCGACCTGAAGGTGGTCAACACCTCCGATGCCGACATCGCCGCCGCCTTCGACACCCCCCAGGTGCAAGCGGTGACCACCTGGAACCCGATGCTCGAGCAGATCAACACCCGCCCGGACGTGACCCAGGTGTTCGACTCCAGCGACATCCCCGGCGAGATCCTCGACCTGATGGTGGTGAACACCCAGACCCTGCGCGACAACCCAGCCCTGGGCAAGGCCCTGACCGGCGCCTGGTACGAGGTGATGGCATTGATGGCCGGGCAAACCCCAGCCAGCGAGGCCGCCCTGGCCCACATGGCCAAGGCCTCGGGCACCGACCTCGAGGGCTACAAGTCGCAGCTGTCGACCACCTACCTGTTCACCACCCCACAGGCCACATTGGCCTTCGTCAATGGCAATGCACTGCCCAAGACCATGGAGAAAGTCGCCAAGTTTTCCTTCGACCACGGCCTGCTCGGCAACGCTGCCCAGGACAGCGGCGCGGTAGGCATGAGCTTCGCCAAGGGCGTGACCGTGGGCGACCAGGCCAACCTCAAGCTGCGTTTCGACCCGGAATACGTGCAACTGGCCGCCGATGGCAAGCTTTGATCGGGGAGCCAAGCCATGCGTCTTCTCAACCGTCACCCTGACCGGCCCACACGCCTGCTGCTGGTGATCCTGCCGTTCGCCTTGCTGCTGTGCGCCTACCTGTTCGGCTCGGCCCAGCGCCTGGCGGAAAACCCGCGGGACAAGCTGTTGCCCAGCGTCGTGCAGATGAGCGAGGCGGTGAAGCAAGTGGCCTTTACCGAGGACAAGCGCAGCGGCAGCTATCTGTTGTGGCAGGACAGTGCAGCCAGCCTCAAACGCCTGCTGGCGGGCCTTGCCATCAGCGCCGTTGCCGGCTTGTGCCTGGGCATTGCCCTGGGCGCGCTGCCCTTGGTGGGCGCCTCGCTGTCGCCGCTGATGGTGGTGCTGTCGATGGTGCCTCCGCTGGCAATACTGCCGGTGCTGTTCATCGTGTTCGGCTTGGGCGAGTTGTCGAAGGTGATGCTGATCGTGATCGGCATTACCCCGATCCTGGCCCGAGACCTGGAACAGCGCGCCCGCGAAATCCCCGCGGAACTGCGCATCAAGGCCCTGACCCTGGGCGCCTCGACCTGGACCTATATCCTGCGCGTGGTGTTGCCGCAACTGGCCCCCCGGCTGCTGATTTGCCTGCGCCTGGTGATGGGTTCGGCGTGGCTGTTCCTGATCGCTGCCGAAGCCATCGCCGCCGAGGACGGGCTGGGCTACCGGATCTTCCTGGTGCGCCGCTACCTGGCCATGGATGTGATTCTGCCCTACGTGGCCTGGATCACCCTGTTGGCCTGGCTCATGGATGCCACGCTCAAGCAACTGGCGAAGCGCCTGTTCCCTTGGTACGAGGGGGCGCGCCCATGAGCTATATCCAAGTCCGCAATGTATGGCAGCAGTACGACCAACACGTGGTGCTCGAAGGCCTGAACCTGGACATCGCCGAGGGGGAGTTCTGCACCATGGTCGGGGCTTCGGGCTGTGGCAAATCCACCTTCCTGCGCCTGCTGCTGGGCCAGGAACGCCCCAGCCGCGGACAGATCCTGCTGAACGGCCAGCCCCTGGCTGCCGAGCCCGACCCCAGCCGCGGCGTGGTGTTCCAGCGGTATTCGGTGTTCCCGCACCTGAGCGTGCTGGACAACGTCGCCATGGGCCTGGAATTGCCCAAGGCAGCGCTGCTCGGGCGCCTGCTCGGCCAGCACAAGCGTGCGGCGCGCGAGCACGCGGCAAGCCTGCTGACCCAGGTAGGCCTCGGCCACGCGCTGGACAAATACCCCGCGCAGCTCTCCGGCGGCATGCAGCAGCGCCTGGCGATCGCCCAGGCGCTGATCATGAAACCCAAGGTGCTGCTGCTAGACGAACCCTTCGGCGCGCTGGACCCCGGCATCCGCAAGGACATGCATGCCTTGCTGGTAGAGCTGTGGCAGCAGACCGGGCTGACCGTGTTCATGGTCACCCACGACCTTAGCGAAGGCTTCAGCCTGGGCACCCGCCTGCTGGTGTTCGACAAGACCCGTATCGACCCACACGCCCCGCAAGCCTATGGCTCGCGGGTGACCTACGACCTGCCACTGAATGCCCGACGCCAGGGCGCGCTGGCCGCTTCCTTGCAATTGCAGACAGGACACTGACCATGACCGACAATTCGATATTCGCCGAAGAGCTGCTGCCGGGCGGCGGACACCTTTCCTTCGTGCTCAAGCGCGGCCAGCAGGTGCGCTTCACCGACCTGGAAGGCGGCGCCAACCTCAGCCTGATGTTGTTCAACGCCGCCGAAAAAAGCGAGCGCCTGAACCTGCCCGACACCCTCAAGTGCCAGCACACCGCCAAGCTCACCCGCGGCCATTGCCTGTATTCGGACATGGGTCGGGTTCTGGCGGCCATTACCGAGGACACCTGCGGCTGGAGCGACAGCATCGGCGGCGTGCTCAACGCCGAGGAAGTGCAGGAAAAATACGGGCAGGGCCGCTACCAGGAACTGCGCAACGGCTTCTTCCGCAACGGCACCGACAACCTGCTGGTGGAAATGGGCAAGTGGGACCTGGGGCTGGCCGACCTGACCATGGCGTTGAACCTGTTCAGCCGGGTCGACGTCGGCGCCGAGGGTGCCTTGCGCTTCGCCCCTGGCAATTCCCACGCAGGCGACTTCATCGAACTCTACGCGCCCATGGACACGCTGTTCGTGGTCACCGCGCTGCAACACCCGATGGACCCCACGCCGCTGTACGCACCCAAACCGCTGCAGCTGACCTTCAGCCGCGCCGACGCCCGTGTCGCCGAGCACTGCCGCACCTCGCGGCCAGAGAACGTGCGCGGCTTCATCAACACCCAACGCCTGTTCGCCTGAGGAGCCACACCATGGAGCATTCCCTGCAACCCGAGCACGCCCTGTGGCGCACCACGATTCCTGCCGGCGAGCCCTGGCTGGGCGAAGTCAAGGCTGGACAGACCCTGCGCATCCTCGACCTGGAAGGCAACCAGGCCATCGATACGCTGTTCTACAGCACCGCCAACCCGCGCGAGCGCTACGACGTGCAACGCACCCTGCGCCGCCAGGGCAACGTCTACCTGGGCATAGGCAGCGTGTTGTATTCCAACCTGGGCCGTGCGCTGCTGACCATCACCGATGACAACTGCGGCCGCCACGACACCCTGGGCGGAGCCTGCGCACAAGAGAGCAATACCGTGCGCTACGCCCTGGAAACCCGACACATGCACAGCTGCCGCGACAACTACCTGCGTGCCTGCTGCCACGACGGCCGCCTGGGCAAGCGCGATATCAGCCCGAACATCAATTTCTTCATGAACGTGCCGGTCACCCCCGAGGGCGGCCTGACCTTCGAGGACGGCATTTCCGGCCCCGGCAAATACGTCGAGCTGCGCGCCGAGATGGACGTAATGGTGCTGATCTCCAACTGCCCGCAGTTGAACAACCCATGCAACGGCTACAACCCAACCCCCGCGCAGGTGCTGGTATGGAACTGATCAAAGCGTTGGCGCGCCTGCGCCGTGCACTGTTCGCAGCCTGCCTGTTCCGTGCTGGGCAGGCCCCTGACGGCCCTTTGAACAACCGTCGTCGCTGATTTTCTACCTTGGGGACGACCCCAGGGCCTTATTGAACTGCGGGACGGCCCGCAACCCAGCCGAGGCGCCTGGTCGCCTCTGGGGGATGTAGTCATGTTCGAAACCTTGCTGATCGCCAACCGCGGCGCGATCGCCTGTCGTATCCTGCGCACCCTGCGCGCACTCCAGGTCACGGGCGTTGCCGTGTATTCCGAAGCCGACATCGCCAGCCGCCATGTGCTCGAGGCCGACCAGGCCCTGAGCCTGGGAGAGGGCGCAGCTGCCAGCACCTACCTGGTGGTGGAGAAGATATTGCAGGCAGCCAAGGCCAGCGGTGCCCAGGCCATTCACCCAGGCTATGGCTTCTTGTCCGAGAACGCCGCGTTCGCCGAGGCCTGCGAGGCCGCCGGCATTGCCTTTGTCGGCCCTACGCCTGAGCAACTGCGGGTATTCGGCCTCAAGCACACCGCCCGCGCCCTGGCCCGCCAGCACGGCGTGCCGTTGCTCGAAGGCACCGACCTGCTCGACAGCCTCGCTGACGCCCTGGCCGCCGCCGAGCAGGTCGGCTACCCGGTGATGCTCAAGAGCACCGCCGGTGGCGGCGGCATCGGCATGCGCGTGTGCCACGATGCCCACGAGCTGGCTGATGCGTTCGACGCGGTGAAGCGCCTGGGGCAGAACAATTTCAGCGATGCCGGGGTATTCATCGAGAAGTACATCCCGCGCGCGCGGCACCTGGAAGTGCAGGTGTTCGGCGATGGCAAGGGCGGGGTATTGACCCTGGGGGTGCGCGATTGCTCGGTGCAACGGCGCAACCAGAAAGTGCTGGAGGAAACCCCGGCACCCAACCTGCCGGAGGGCATGGCCGAGGCGCTGTGCGAGGCAGCCCTGAAACTGGCGAAGGCCGTGGACTACCGCAGCGCGGGTACCGTGGAATTTGTCTTCGACAGTGATGCACAGCGCTTCTACTTCCTGGAGGTCAACACCCGCTTGCAGGTAGAGCACGGGGTGACCGAGCAGGTGTGGGGTGTCGACCTGGTGGCCTGGATGATCCAGCTGGCCGCAGGCGACCTGCCGCCGCTCGACACCCTGCGCGCACAACTCAAACCACGCGGCCATGCCGTGCAGGCGCGGCTCTATGCCGAAGACCCCGGCAAGGACTTCCAGCCAAGCCCTGGGCTGCTGACCTGCGTGGAATTTCCCAAGGCCGACGGCCAGGCCTTGCGCATCGACACCTGGGTAGAAGCCGGTTGCGAAGTGCCGCCGTACTTCGACCCGATGATCGCCAAGCTGATCGGCTGGGGCGAAGACCGCGACCAGGCCTGCCAGCGCCTTGACCAGGCCCTGGCCGACACCATGCTGTACGGCGTGCAGAGCAACCGCCAGTACCTGCGCCAGATCATCGAGGACGCCCCGTTCGCCAGCGGCCAGCCCTGGACCCGCTGCCTGGAAGGCCTGGCCTACCGCGCCGCGACCTTCGAGGTACTCAGCGGCGGCACCCAGACAAGCGTGCAGGACTACCCGGGCCGCCTGGGCTACTGGGCCGTCGGCGTGCCGCCGTCAGGCCCCATGGACAGCCGCGCGCTGCGCCTGGGCAACACCTTGCTGGGCAACCCGCAAGGTGCAGCCGGCCTGGAGATCACCATGAGCGGTCCGACCTTGCGTTTCAACACCGACGCGGTGGTGGCGGTGGTGGGCGCCGAGTTGCCGGTGAGCCTCGACGGCCAAGCGGTGGCGATGAACACCGCGCTGTTCGTCGCGGCGGGCTCGCGCCTGGCCCTGGGCACCATCGCCGGTGCCGGGGCGCGCAGCTACCTGTGCCTGCGTGGCGGCCTGCAGGTGCCGGACTACCTGGGCAGCAAGAGCACCTTCACCCTCGGCCAATTCGGCGGCCACGCCGGGCGGGCGTTGCGCACCGGCGACATCCTCGAGCTCGCGCCACTGCTTGACCGCAGCGCAGGCCAGGTGCTGGACGCACAGCCGCCGCTTGCCGCCACCCGCAGCATCCGGGTGATCTACGGGCCGCATGGTTCGCCGGAGTACTTCACCGAGGATTACATCGAGACCTTTTTCGCCACCGACTGGGAAGTGCATTTCAACTCCAGCCGCACCGGCGTGCGGCTGATCGGCCCCAAGCCTGAGTGGGCTCGCGCCGACGGTGGCGAGGCGGGCTTGCACCCGTCCAATATCCATGACAACCCCTATGCCATCGGCGCGGTGGATTTCACCGGCGACATGCCGGTGATCCTTGGCCCCGACGGGCCGAGCCTCGGCGGCTTCGTCTGCCCGGTCACAGTGATCGAAGCCGACCTGTGGCAGCTGGGCCAACTCAAGGCCGGCGACAAGGTGCGGTTCGTGCCCACCACACTGGGGCATGCCCGTCAGCTGGCCTTGCTGCCGCTGACCGAGCAGGCGCCATCTGCGGCAGAGAACGAAACGCGGCAGTCGCCGATCGTGTTGGATATCGGCCAGGACGACACCCGCCTGGTAGCGCGCCTGGCGGGCGATACCCACCTGCTGCTGGAGATCGGCGCCGCCGAACTGGACCTGGTGCTGCGATTCCGTGGCCATGCGCTGATGCAGGCGCTGGAGGCCAAGGCCCTGCGCGGGATGATCGACCTGACCCCCGGCATCCGCTCGCTGCAACTGCACTACCAGCCGGAAAACTTGCCGCTGGTAGCGCTGCTGGCAGTGGTCGAGGAGCTGTGGGCCGAGGTGTGCATGGCCCGAGACCTGCAAGTGCCGTCGCGCATCGTGCACTTGCCGCTTTCTTGGGACGACCCGGCCTGCCAACTGGCGATCGAGAAATACATGACCACCGTGCGCAAGGACGCCCCCTGGTGCCCGAGCAACCTGGAGTTCATCCGCCGCATCAACGACCTGCCGGGCCTGGACGATGTGCAACGCACGGTGTTCGACGCCAGTTACCTGGTGATGGGCCTGGGCGACGTGTACCTCGGCGCGCCAGTGGCCACCCCGCTGGATCCACGTCACCGCCTGGTCACCACCAAGTACAACCCGGCGCGCACCTGGACCGCCGAGAACTCCGTGGGCATCGGCGGCGCCTACCTGTGCGTTTACGGCATGGAGGGCCCAGGCGGCTACCAGTTCGTTGGCCGAACCTTGCAGATGTGGAACCGCTACCGAGAAGTGCCGGCGTTCGACGGCAAGCCGTGGCTGCTGCGTTTCTTCGACCAACTGCGGTTCTACCCGGTCAGTGCCGAAGAGCTGCTGCGCATTCGCCGCGACTTTCCGCTGGGTCGCTACCCGCTGCATATCGAGCAGAGCCAGTTGCGCCTGGCCGACTACCAGGCGTTCCTGGCCGAGCAGGCCGACGGCATCGCGGCGTTTCGCAGCCAGCAGCAGGCCGCTTTCGAGGCCGAGCGCCAGCGCTGGATCGCCAGCGGCCAGGCGCATTTCGAAAGCACCGAGGCGCTGGCGGCACAGGCCGATGAGGCGGCGTTGGCACCCGGCCAGGCCGGCGTGGAAAGCCCGGTGGCCGGCAACCTGTGGCAGGTGCTGGTGAACGTCGGTGAATCGGTGGAGAGCGGCGACACCCTGGTGGTGCTGGAGTCGATGAAGATGGAGATTCCCGTGCTTGCCAGCGCCGCTGGCCGCGTATGCGAGGTGCGGGTGGCGCCCGGCAGTGCGGTGCGTGCCGGGCAGGTCGTGGTGGTGCTGGAGGCGCAGGCCTAGGCGGCGTTTGCCGCCGTTTGCCGGGTCGCGCCAAGCAGGCGCAGCAGCGCGACCAGCGGCAGGGCCATGCCTACCGCCATGACACCGGACCAACCGAAGTGCTCGAACAGGCTGCTGGCAATCGCCGAGCCGAGCGCGCCGCCAATGAAGATGCTGGTCATGTACAGCGCGTTCAGGCGGCTGCGGCTGTTGGCATCGAGGCTATAGATGGCGCGCTGGCCCAACACCATGTTCATCTGCACGCAGAAATCCAGCGCTACGCCGGTCACTGCAAGGCCGATCACGCTGTACAGCGGGTGCACCAGTGCCGGCAGGAAGCTCAGCGCAGCGAACAGCATGGCCAGCACAGAAGCCTTGTGGGTGTGCCCGGCATCGGCCAGGCGCCCGGCGATGGGCGCTGCCACCGCACCGATGGCGCCGACCAGGGCGAAGATCGCCACTTCGCTCTGGCTCAGGCCATGGTTGCGTATCAACTCCAGCGGCGCCGCCGTCCAGAACAGGCTGAAGGTGGCGAACAGGCAACCCTGGTAGAAGGCACGTTGGCGCAACACCGGCTGGCGCAGCAAGGTGCCCAACGAACGCAACAGTTGGCCGTAGCTGGCCGAATGTTGCGGTTGGTGCTTGGGCACGGCGAGCAACACCACCAGGCTGATGGCGACCATCACCGCTGCGGCGACCATGAACATGGCGCGCCAACCGAGGTGGTCGGCCACCAGGCTCGCCACCGGCCGCGCCAGCAGGATGCCCAGCAGCAGGCCGCTCATGATATTGCCGACCACCCGCCCACGCATCTCGGCCGGGGTGAGGGCGGCAGCCAGGGGGATGAGGATCTGCACCGACACCGAACTGAAGCCGATCAGCAGCGAGACCACCAGGAACAGGTTCGGCTGCTCGGCCAGTGCCGTGCCCAGGAGGCTTGCAATGGCCACCAGGTTGGTGACGATCATCAACCGGCGATTTTCCAGCAGGTCACCGAGCGGCACCAGGAAGAACAGGCCCAGGGCGTAGCCGACCTGGGTCAGGGAGACGATCAGGCTGGCCAGGGCAGGTGACAGCCCCACGTCCGGGGCGATCAGCCCGATGATCGGCTGGGTGTAGTAGAGGTTGGCGACGATGGCGCCGCAGCAGAAGGCGAACAGCAGGACCATGCCTCGGGACATGCGCGCAGTGAAGGGTGTGGCTGTCATGGTGTGCTCGAGAAAGCGAGAAGAGCGCTAGCTTACTCGGGTAAGGCGGTGTCGGTAAAAGTGTCATCCCGACTGACGCTGTTTCCAGCAACGCCAAAAACCCTGTAGGAGCAGGCGTGTCCGCGAACCGGGCGAGGCGGTGCATGGCACCGGCTTTGCCAGTGTTCGCGGGCACGCCCGCTCGCGAGTGGCGCACGTCTTCAGGATGCGGCCACGGCGTTGTTTTTCTTTGCAGCCGTACGGATATGCGTGCCGTACAAGGTCAACCCGGTAAACGCCAGGCCGCCTACCAGGTTGCCCAACACCGTGGGAATCTCGTTCCAGACCATGTAATCCATGATCGAGAAACCGCCACCCATGATCATCGCCGAGGGGAACAGGAACATGTTCACCACCGAGTGCTCGAAGCCCATGAAGAAGAACAGCATGATCGGCATCCACATGGCGATGACCTTGCCACTGACCGAAGTCGAGATCATCGCGCCGACCACGCCCATCGACACCATCCAGTTGCACAGCACCCCGCGCAGGAAGATGGTCACCCAGCCCGCGGCGCCATATTGCTCATAGCCCAGGGTGCGCGCCTCGCCGATGTGGGCGATCTTTTCTCCGACTGCACCGGGGGAGGCGTTGAAGCCGTAGGTGAAGACGAACGCCATCATGAAGGCCACGGTCAGGGCGCCTGCGAAGTTGCCCACGAACACCAGGCCCCAGTTGCGCAGCATGCCGCGTACCGTCACGCCAGGGCGTTTGTCCAGCAGTGCCAGCGGGGTGAGCATGAAGACCCCGGTAAGCAGGTCGAAGCCCATCAGGTAGAGCATCGAGAAGCCGACCGGGAACAGCACCGCACCCAGCAGCGCGGAGCCGGTCTGTACGGCGATGGTCACGGCGAACACGGCGGCCAGTGCCAGGATCGCCCCGGCCATGTAGCCGCGGATCAGGGTGTCGCGGGTGGACATATGGACCTTCGATGCGCCGGCATCGACCATCTTGGTCACGAATTCGGTGGGGAGCAGGTAGGACATGGGTTTTCCCTCGACACTCAGCAGTTGACGGCACCCGCCAGCGGATGCCGCAGGTCAGGCTCGCTTACCAGGAGCGGTAGGGCAGGAATTTGCCATTGAGGGTGAGCTTCACGCGGTCGCCCTTGGGGTCCTCGATCTTCTCGACGTGCATGGAGAAGTCGATGGCGCTCATGATGCCATCGCCGAATTTCTCCTGGATCACGTCCTTGAGCGTCGGGCCGTAGACCCCGACCACTTCGTAGAGGCGGTAGATCAGCGGGTCCTGGGGAACCGTCTTGTCCCAGCCCTTGACCGGGAACTCGACCAGCGCCTGTACCACTTCCTCTTCCAGTTCCAGCACCTCGCACAGGTGGCTGGCGACTTCGCGTGGCGCGCTGTTCATGCCGTAGCAGACCGAGGCCAGCCAGACCGGCGCCTTGCCCACGGCCACGCTGAGGTCGTCCCAGGTAAGGCCCTTGCGGGCCTTGGCGGCCATGATCAGGTGGTGCATTTCGACTTTGTTCATGTTGTGCGTCTCTCGAAGTTGGTGTGTATACCCGAGTCGGTCATTGCGAGAGACGTGCCAACGCTTATTTACGTTTTATCCCCATGATTTTATTGATTTATTTGAAATCCGAGATGCATTGAGCATTGACGAAATTTCGTAAATAACGAAATATCGCAATCACTTTTACGAATTTTCGTAATGCAAGCTTCGGGGTTTCCCATGCCGCCAGACATCACCGCCGCTGCCCCCATCGCCACCTTGCTGGTGGACCCACACGAAGACCGTATCGTCCAGGCCAATGCCAGCGCACTGGCACTGCTGGGCTGCCCAGCGCAACACCCCGGGGAACTGAGGTTCAGCCACTTCCTGCGCGAAGCCATCGCGCCTTGGGTGAGCTTCAGTGACGAAGTGCTGACCCAGGGCGAAGCTTGGTCGGATGACTTGGTGCTGGTCGACCTGCAACACCGCCATCACGCCGTGGAGGTGATCGCCCGCGCGGTGGAGGGCCAGCGTATCCTGGTGATGGCCCAGCGTCGCGACCAGTTGGAGCAGCGTCGCAACCGCGCCGAGGCGCGACGCCAGCACCGTCTGGGGCACGTGGGCTGGGAACGCATCGGCCAGGTGTTCGAGCGTATCCAGCAGCAGAACCGCTTGATCCTGGGGGCGGTGGGCGAGGGGATCTACGGGCTCGATACCCGCGGCCAAACCACCTTCATCAACCCCGCTGCCGAACGCATCCTGGGCTGGAGCGCCGCTGACATGATCGGCCAGGACGCGCACAAGCTGTTCCATCACAGCCATCGTGATGGCCGCACCTTCGAAGTCAACCAGTGCCCCATCCATGCTTCGTTCACCGACGGCCAGGTGCACCGCGTCGACCATGAGGTGTTCTGGCACAAGAATGGCGAGCCCATTGCCGTGGAATACACCAGCACGCCGATTTTCGAGATGGGCAGGCTAGTGGGCGCCGTGGTGCTGTTTCGCGACATTCGCCAGCGCCAACACACCGAGGCGCGGCTGCGCGAGGCGTTGAGCGAAGTGGAGCAGTTGCAGCGGCGCCTGGAAATGGAAAACCAGTACCTGCAGGAAGAGATCAACGCCCAGGCCAACCACCACGAAATCGTCGGCCAGAGCCCGGCGGTCAAGCACTTGATCCAGCAGATCGAGCTGGTGGCGCCCACCGACGCCAACGTGCTGGTGAGCGGTGAGTCCGGCACCGGCAAGGAGCTGATCGCCCGCGCCATCCACGCCAGCAGCCGGCGTGCCGACCGTCCGCTGATTCGGGTGAACTGCGCCGCGGTGCCGCGCGAGCTGTTCGAGAGCGAGTTCTTCGGGCACCTCAAGGGCGCATTCACCGGTGCTGTCAGCAACCGCGTGGGCCGTTTCGAGCTGGCCGATGGCGGCACCTTGTTTCTCGACGAGGTCGGGGAAATTCCGCTGGAGTTGCAGAGCAAGCTGCTACGGGTGTTGCAGGACCAGCAGTTCGAGCCAGTCGGCGACAACCGTACCCGCGCCGTGGATGTGCGGGTGATCGCAGCGACCAACCGCGACCTGCGCGAAATGGTTGCTCAAGGCACCTTCCGCGAGGACCTGTACTTTCGCCTGAATGTGTTCCCCATTCGCTCGGTGCCGCTGCGCGAGCGCCTGGAAGACATACCGCTGCTGGCCAGCCATTTCCTCAAGCGCGCAAGCCAGGCGTTCAACAAGCCGGGGGTTCGTATGCCGCTGGCGCAAGTGCAACTGCTCGAGCAGTACGCCTGGCCGGGCAACATCCGCGAACTGCAGAACGTGATCGAACGCCAGACCATCGTGGCACGCGAGGGCCGGATCAGCTTCGAGGACGTGTTGGCATCGACGACCGAGCCACGCCAGGCGAGCGCGGGCCAGGCAACCGCCGACACCACGCCCACCGCCGACGAAGACTGGCAACGGCAGATGAAGCTCAACGCCATCAGCGTGCTCAAGCGTACTGCGGGCAAGGTGTCAGGCGAGGGGGGCGCAGCCCGATTACTGGGGCTCAAACCCACCACATTGGCCTCGCGCCTCAAGAAATGGGGTATCGACCCGCGCAACTACAAGGGCAGCTGACAGGCACTCAGACCTGCGCCCAGCTGAACCTGGCGAGCATTGCCTGTTGCAGGTCTGGCGGCGAGTCGCCAGCGCTGGCTTTCTGCGCTCTGAGCAGCGCCGTGGCGCTGGCGATTTCCGTACGCGATTCGATGCTTCTGGCCACACCGCCCACCGAGCGATCCCCATGGCCCAACAGCGAGCAGCCGTTGTTGATGAGCACGAAGAAGGCAATCACCCAGAACTTGCCGCAGGTCATGACAGCAGCCCCTGTGCATTGATCGCGGTGAGCGACAGGATGAACACGATATAGACAAGGATCGCAACGTAGGCGCCTTGTTTGAATGAATGAAGAAGGGCGGTGGCCATGGGGTGACTCCAGATGTTGCGGTTGCTTACTGGAGCCAAGCATGACGATGGACTGCGTTATTGAGAAACGATGCTTAGCGATTCAAGTTATCGATGGACTTGATTATTGAGGCAACTTATCGCGCTGATAGAAATCGTCAAATACATTAGGCGAAGTTCGCCGCAGCCTTTGATTCACCCGGATTAATAAAATGCGCTACCAGCAGGAGGGAGCGGGCGATCGGGCGCGTGGACACTGCGAATCAGTAACGCTGAAAGGCCTGTATTAGAGCGGATTCATCAAGTATCGAATCGAGTGATGTTTACCATTAACCACATGAAGTTCTGTATTCGCTCCGGCAGCGTAACATTGGCTCCGTACCCACTTTCCAGCTTCCTAAGGAGCACCGAAATCATGAAACGCCAACTTCTGCTGAGCCTGACCCTTTCGATCCTGGCCGCCAACGTTCATGCAAACGTCGTGGATAATCAACCTCGCTCTACCGACTTCAATCCCGCCGTATCTTCCGATCAACGCGTTATTGTCGAAGGTGGCTCCGATCGCCTGATCGAACGTAACGACCGTGTAGCCGAAGGTGGCTCCGATCGCCTGATCGAACGTAACGACCGCGTTGCCGAAGGTGGCTCCGACCGTCTGCTGGAACGCAACAGCCGTGTCGCCGAAGGCGGTGCCGAGCGTCTGCTTGAACGTAATAACCGCGTTGCCGAAGGTGGCTCCGACCGTCTGCTGGAACGCAACAACCGTGTTGCCGACAGCGGTGCCGATGTCCTGCGTCAACGTGACAACCGCCTCGCCGAAGGTGGCTCCGATCGCCTGATCGAACGCAACAGCCGTGTCGCCTAACGAGCCTCCGAGGTGCTGCTGCCTGCATGACACAGCAGCGCCTCGGAGCACTCGCGCAGTTGAAAGAGACCTCGGTTTCAGGAAACGCTGGTCGGCGACGCCGAAGTCAGCGGCTGTTGCTCCCCTGATGCCTTGCCAGGGCTTACGGGCGGTACGTCGGCCTTGGTGAAAGTCCCATCGTTTTCCCCACGGAAAAAGTTTCTGCCGTAGATCAACAGGCACAGCACCACGCCCACGGCAAATGCCCAGCTTGCGCCCTTGATCGCCAATACCGCGCCGATCACCCCGGCGATCCCCAGGTCACGCTGACTGCGGGCCTCCAGAATCCCCAGCCGCACACTGACATACCCCTGAATCAGCAAGGTCAACGCCAGTGCCACGCCCAGGATAGGCTGGACCAAAGTCACCACCGGCAGCAGCAACAGCCCGGTATTGGTACCCCAGCGGAACGAGCCCATGCCCCCGATGATCGACTGCATGGCGCGAGGTCCGCCTTTGAACCGCTCGATCACCACCACCAGCATCGCCGCCCATTTCGGGCCGCACATGGCCACGTCCGGGCCGAATATACTCATCAGCGCATTACGTCCACCGAAAATCAGGTGGGCGCGATCAGGGTCGTAGTCGATAGGCTGGTCGTTGCGAATATGCTCGGCCTCGTCGAGCAACGCCTTGGCACTCAGCACATCGCCAAAGACGATGATGTATACCGCCAGCACGGTGGGAATCGAGGAAATGAACATCTCGAACGGTGGCATGCCCAGGCCGAATACCGTGTAGTCATTCCAGAGCCCCGCGAAGTCTGGCGTGCTGATACCCCATTGAATGCTTGGCCAGGGCGCTTCGCCGAACAATGGCGCGATCACCACTGCCAGCAACACGATCGGCAGGATCCCCAGCTTGGCGAAATTCCAGCAGAGCCGGTTCTTCTGTTTAAGGACTTGGAAGTGCTGGGAAAAGATCAGGTAGAACGCAAGGCCCACTGCGATGGAGATCGTCCAGGGAAAGGCGTCGAACTTGCCATTGACCTGGAACACGGCGATCACCGCACTGAAACCGGCACCTACTATGATCCCGGACTTCATCGCCGCCGGCACATAGAGGAACACCTTGCGCGCCATGCCCGTCGCGCCCAGGGCAATCGAAAGCACGCCCAGCATCAACTGGAAGGCGATCAATGCATGCACGCGTTCGGGGCCTTCCGGGAATGTCGCGCAGTAAGCCATCAGCAGCGGCACCGCTGGGGTGATCCAACCAGGCACGGTCGGGTCGCCGAGCAGGTGGTGTGCCAGGTAAAGCAGGCCGTTGAGCATGACGACCGCCAGGGCCACTTCAAACGGCATGCCCAGCAACTCGGTCATCAACGGAATGGCGGCCAGGTCGACGGCGCACATCAGCAACCCTTGGAAGTAATCCGGCCACTCGATCTTGTAGTGGACAAACGGCAGCCTGACTTTGAACGGGCCGAGCGGTATGTGCCGGGTTTCTTCCGGCGTCACGGGAGGCATGGACATATCTGCACCTGTCTGGTTTTGTTCTTGGAAGGGCATGTAGGGAAGAGCCAGGGGCTCAATAGGCGCGGCGGTAGATCTGCTCGATATCCGCGACGCTCAGCGGGCGTGGGTTGTTGCGCATCAGTCGCTCGATCTTGCTGGCCTCTTCGGCCATTGCCGGGATGGCGTCTTGCGCAATATCGAAGGCGTGCAGCCCCTGGGGAATATCCACGGCACGGCACAGGTCGGCCATGGCCTGGACCGTGGCATCGGCAGACTGAGCGTCGCTCAGGTGGGACAGCCGCAAGCCCATCGCTTCGCCGATATCGCGCATGCGCTCGGCACAGGCGATCTTGTTCCAGTGCATGACATGCGGCAGCAGCAACGCATTGCTGACGCCGTGGGCAATATTGAAGCGCCCACCCAGCGGGTAAGCCAGGGCATGGACCGCGCCCACTCCGGCATTGCCAAAGGCCATGCCACCCATCAGGCTGCCGGTGGCCATTTGTTCTCGGGCTTGCAGGTCGTCAGGGTTGGCGAACGCCTTGGGCAACGCGCGGCTGATGAGTTTGATCGCACCCAGGGCAATGGCGTCGGTAATGGCCGAGCGGTTGACCGACAAGTACGCCTCGATGGCATGTACCAATGCATCGATACCACTGGCCGCGGTGACCGAGCGAGGGCAGGTCAGGGTCATCGACGGGCTTACCAGGGCTACGTCGGGCAACAGGAAGTCGCTGACGATGCCCTTTTTAACCTGTGCTTGCTTGTCTGAAAAAATGGCGACATTGGTCACTTCCGAGCCAGTGCCGGCCGTACTGGGAATGGCGATGAGCGCCGGGCCCTTTTTCTTGACCTGGTCGACACCGAACAATTCGCCAAGCGACCCGTCGTGCCCGGCGAATGCGGCCACGCCCTTGGCGATATCGATGGCGCTACCGCCACCCAGCCCGATAAGCCCATCATGCTGGCCTGCTCGAAACACCTGGGTGCACGATGCGACAATGGCTATTTCCGGCTCGGGTTGGACTTGATCGAACACGCCGTATTTGCGCTGGCCCAGGTGCGCCAGCGCTTTGTCCAGCGTGCCGGACTTGACCAGCATGGCGTCGGTGACGATGAGTGGGTGGTCGATGTTCAGACGCGTCAGTTCAGCGGACAGCTGCTCGATGGCAGCTTCTCCGGTGATCAGTTTGTTGGCGATCTTGAAAGCATGAAGGGTCATCGGCTAGTCCTGTGTAGTTGTTGTTTGCGCTAGAGCGACGCAACAGGACATAGCGAAGGGTGTGCCATCTCCGGCAAACACCTGCACTAAAGCGGGCGAGAACGAATGGCAGGTTCAGCGCGCATCGGTTCTTGATTAGTTTTCTGATCGCTCAGCCTTGCGCGATCAAGATTTCAATCGGAGCGTTCCCACCTTTTCATTTTCTGCACGATGGTCGCCTGGCTGACCCCCAGGGCTTTTGCTGCCAGGCGGGTGGTCTTGTGCTGGCGCAAGGCGGCGCGGATGGCTGAGCGTTCGGCCTGCTCGACGATTTTGCGCAGGGGCTGTGGGTGAAGGCCTGCAGGTTGTTGGTCGAGGCTGAAGATTTCCTCGGGCAGGTCCAACGCGTTGATGACATCGCCCTGGCAGGTCACCACCATGCGCTCCACCACATTGATCAGCTCCCGAATGTTGCCCGGCCATGGGTAGTCGCACAGCAGGTCCAACGCATCCAGGCTCCACTGCACCTCGCGCTGGTAGCGGCGGTTGAATGAGCCCAGGTAGAAATGCAGGAGGCCCGGGATTTCGTTACGCCGGGCGCGCAAGGCGGGAATCTTGATCGGCACGGTATTGAGGCGGTAGTAAAGGTCTTCGCGGAACAGGCCTTCGGCAACCCGGCGCTTGAGGTCGTGGTGGGTGGCGCTGATGATCCTTACGTCCACCACCTTCAAGTCGAGGCCACCTACCGGGATGAACTGGTTCTCCTCGATCACCTTCAGCAGCTTGACCTGCACGGACAGCGGCAGGTCGCCAATTTCATCAAGGAACAGCGTGCCTTTGTGCGCCAGTTCCAAGAGGCCGCGCTTGCCCTTTGGACCGGCACCGGTGAAGGCGCCCGGCGCATAGCCGAAAAGCTCGGCCTCGATCAGGTTTTCCGGCAAGGCACCACAGTTCAGTGCCAGGAAGGGTTCCTTGCTGCGCTCGCTCGCATTGTGGATGTACTTGGCGACCAATGTCTTGCCGACCCCGGTTTCGCCCTGCAGCAGCACCTTTACGTCACTGCGCGCCACTTGCCGGGCTTGTGCGAAGACCTGCCCTGCAAGTTCCTCGTCAGCGTCGGCCAACGCACTGAGCAGGTCGTCACGCACGCCGGCATGCAGCCGGGCGGTGCTGTGGCGAAGCAGCTTGAGCTGGTGAAGCTCATCGCGTTCGTGCTTGATGCGCAGCAGTTCAGTCATGTCGCGCACTGTGCTGACGACGTAGCGAATCGCCTTGTCGCCATCGAAGATCGGCGTGGCGCTGACCAGCAGTTGCTTGCCATGGCTCAGGCTCTGCATCACCGAAACCGGCAAGCCCTCTTGCAACACGCGCAGCGTCGCCGACCGGGAGATCACGCCCTGCTGAACCAGGGCCTGCATGGAACGGCCGATCAGGTCGGCGCTGTTCAAGCCGGTCAAGCGTTCATAGGCTTGGTTGACACGCAGCGTCGTGCCGTGGCCATCGGTGATGTAGATGCCATCGTGCAGGGCGTTCAACAGCGCTTCGAAACCTATGTCGTCGATGTTCATGAACTGTCCCAGGAAGACTCGAAAGGTGCTGCCCGCCATTTAAACCAAAATGGGGCTGCAAGGCAGCCCCAGTGATACTGCTGGTGAGCTCAGAATTCCTGGACGGTCGGACGCAGCACCACCTCGTTTATATCCACCTGAGCAGGCTGCTCGATTGCATAGGCGATGGCGCGGGCTACCGATTCGGCAGGAATCGCCTGCTTGTAGAACTCCTGGACGTTGTTCGACGAAGCCTCGTCGTTGCTGCCGAACTTGAGCTCGGAGTCCACCGCGCCCGGCGAGATCAAGGTGGCGCGAATGTTGCCGCCAACCTCCATGCGCAAGCCTTCGGTAATCGCGCGGACGGCGTACTTGGTGCCGCTGTACACCGTGCCGCCAGGGGCGAATACCTTGACCCCGGCAACCGAGGCCACGTTGATGATGTGTCCGCTGTTCTGCTGCTGCATGGCCGGCAGTGCAGCGGCGATGCCGTAGAGCACACCCTTGATATTGATATCGATCATCCGATCCCATTCATCGGTGCGGCCCTGGGCCATGGGCGCGATGGCCATCAGGCCGGAGTTGTTGATCATCACATCGACGCGGCCGAAACGGCTGATGGTTGCGGCGATCAGCGCTTGCACTTGTTCCTTGACGGTGACATCGGTAACCACCGGCAGCGCCTCGCCACCACTGGCGTGGATTTCTTCGGCCAGCTGTTGCAGGCGCTCTTCGCGGCGCGCGGCCACCACGACCTTGGCGCCACGGGCGGCGAGGTAACGCGCGGTACTTTCGCCCAGGCCGCTGCTGGCGCCGGTGATAACCACAACTTTGTCGCGGATGTTGTTGCTCATGTCGATCTCCATACTGTCGGGGTGGGGCAGAAGCGCTCTGCGTTGAGGTGAGTATGGGAAAAAGCTTCCTCGGAAAAAATGGAATAGTTAGGATTTAGGAATTCCAAAAAAAGGAACAATCAGATGTCCAACCGCACCGAGCTGCTGCGTATCTTTTGTTGCGCCGCCGAATCCGAGAGCTTTCGCGAGGCGGCCCGTTGCCTGGGCATTTCGCCGCAGGCGGTTACCCGGGCGATCAAGGAGCTGGAAGGCGTGTTCGGCGAACCGCTATTCCACCGCAACACACGCCAGGTGCAGATCAGCGTGTACGGGCAACGCCTGGCGGAGCAGGCGCGCCCCGCACTCAGTGGTATCGACCAACTGTTCGACCTGCGTACACAAGCGCGCGACCAAGCCTTGCGGGGGAGGGTGCGCATCACCGTGACCCAGTCGATCGGCCATCGCTTCCTGGTGCCCTTGCTGGCCCCGCTGGTGCGCGAACACCCTGAAATCGAGCTGGACCTGCGCCTGAGCGATCTGCGGGTGGATGCGGTGGACGAGGGCATCGACATCGGTATTCGTATCGGCCTGGTACGTGATCGCAGCTACATTGCCCGGGTGATCGCGCCAATCGGCCTACAGGTAGTGGCCACGCCCGAGTTGCTGGCGCGTTGCGGGCTGCCCGATAGCCCGCTGGCACTCCAGAGCATGCCGATTTCAGCGATGGTCGATCGTAATAACGGCCGTATATGGCCTTGGTATTTCGCCGATGGGCTGCAATTCGTTCCCAGCCAGCCTGCTTTCACCAGCGACGACCAGGAAGTGGAATGCGAGGCGGCGCTGGCTGGCCTGTGTATTTCCCAGTTGCCCGACCATCTTGTGGCGGCGCATGTGGCCTGCGGCCGACTGGTAGCGCTGCTGCCCGAGCACGCGCCGCCACCGGTGGAGTTGTTTATCTATCGCCCGCAGCGTGGGCCGGTACCTGCGCGGGTGCGCAGAGTTTACGACCTGTTGGTTCAGCACCTGGCCGAAGGCTTGGGCAACCCCTGAGATCGCCGGGGCGGCTTGGCGGCCCCAACCCTGGCGATACGGTTACAGGGGGGCGTTTCCTGTCCCAGCCAAGCGGTGTCAGGCCAGCAACCAGGAGGTCCAGCAGTGCCCTGACCCGAGGCAGGTTCTGCCGACTCTTGAGCCAGACGATGTTGATCGGCAGCCCATCCAGCACCCGCTCCGGCAGCACCTGCACCAATGCCCCGCTTTCCAGGTGCTCGTTCGCCAACCAGGTGGGCAACTGGGCGATACCGATGCCCGCCAGGGCCGAAAGCAACATGCCGTGACCGTCGCCCACCGCGATCCTGCCGCGCATGACCCTGCGTTCCATGTTTCCCGGCTGGTCGCCGGTGAAGAACCACGGCGAAACGCTGCCGTCGCTGTAGCCGTAGAGGATGCACCGATGACGCTCCAGATCTAATTCGCACTGGGGCGTGCCCTGTTGCTCCAGGTAACGAGGCGAGGCGCAGAACACCAGCTGTTGGTGCCCGACGAACCTATGCCCCAACAGCCCCGACCAGGCATCGGGGCCGCCTATGCGCACGATGATATCCACGCCTTGCTCGACCGGGTCGATGAAGTGGTCCGAAAAAGACACATGCGGCATCAGCAAGGGGTGGCGCTGGAGGAACTCGAGCATCAGTGGCAGCACGTGGGCCTGGCCGAAGGCGGCGGGGAGCTCCACCCGCACCCGGCCGCGAGGCTCGGTGTCCTGCGCGTGCAGCGACTGCTCCGCCTCCTCCAGGCTGCTCAGCACCTCGGCGCAGGTGCGGTAGTACTCGGCCCCTGCGTCGGTCAATGAAAGCCTGCGTGTGGTTCGGTTGAACAAGCGAACCTGCAAGCGGGCTTCCAGACGCGCAATGCTTTTACTGACCGCCGAATTGGTCAGGTTCAGCCGCTCGGCGGCGCCAGAGAAACTGCCGACGTTGGCGACACTGACGAAGACATCGATGCCCTTCAGTCGATCGGAGGCGTGCATGGTGCCGGGTCTCATTGATGAATTTCAGTCACATCATTTCGTAGAAAGTGCCACCTATCAACGCTTTATTCTCCAATAAGCTGGGCGCCATTCTTTGAAACCGAACCTGGAGTTCCTGATGGCCGATCTTTTTGCCCCATACGACCTGAGCGGTTTGTCCCTCGCCAACCGCATCGTGATGGCGCCGATGACCCGCTCGCGCGCGCCCCAAGACATCGCGACAGAGCAAATCGCGCTGCACTACACCCAGCGCGCTACTGCCGGGCTCATCGTTTCCGAGGGCACGCCGATTTCCCGCGAAGGGCAGGGCTATCTCTTCAACCCGGGCATATTCACGCCCGAGCAGATCGCAGGCTGGAAGCGGGTGACCGATTCGGTGCGCAGCGTGGGCGGGCGTATGTTCGCCCAGCTCTGGCACGTGGGCCGCGTGTCCCACACGTCCATTCAGATCGACGGCAAGGCGCCTGTCAGTGCCACCAGCAAGACCGCGCACAATGCCAACGCCTTCGGCTACACCGAGACTGGCGAGCCAGGGTTCGTGCAAGCCAGCGCCCCGCGCCAATTGAGTACCGACGAAGTCGGGCGGGTGGTGCAGGACTTCGCCCAAGCCGCAAGCAATGCCATAGAAGCAGGTTTCGACGGCGTCGAGATCCACGGTGCCAATGGGTATCTGCTGGAGCAGTTTCTCAACCCGCTGGTCAACGATCGCAGCGACCTGTACGCGGCCGACAGCCTGGAAAATCGCCTGCGCTTCGTCTTCGAAGTGGTCGATGCGGTGGTTGCCCGCATTGGCAGGCAACGTGTCGGCATCCGCATCTCGCCTTACGGCCAGCTGTTCGACATGCCGCTGTACCCGCAGATCGACGAGACCTATGCCGCGTTGTGCCAGGGCCTTGGGGAGCGGGGTATCGCCTATGTCCACGTGATGGACCAAACCCACTTCTTCATGGCCAGCGAAAGCGCGTCCAAGCAAGAAGAGGCGCTGCGCGCCTTGCTACAACGGTGCAAGGCCAACCTGGGGGCCACCGCGCTGATCCTGGCGGGCGACCTGACCCTGGAGCGCGCCCAAGCGTTGGTTGATGCCGGCCTCATCGATCTGGCCGCATTCGGCCAGCCGTTCATTGGCAACCCAGACCTGGTCGCCCGCTTGAAGAACGGCTGGCCGCTGACGGTCCCGGATCGCGACACCTACTATGGCGGCGGTGCTGCCGGTTACATCGACTACCCACCATACTCTGCGGCGTAAAGCCTTCCCGGCGAGCCTTTGCAGGTGTCTACTGGAGACGCAGCGATCTGCTATAAAAACGTTCCCAGAACGACATCTGTGCTCGCCCGAGGTGCTCCGTGATCAACCTGGCAACCGCTCAGCTACTGACCCGCTACAAGCGCTGGGCCGAACAGTTGTTTTTTGACAGCCTGGCCACCCTGGCGCCCGAGGAACTGGAGCGACAACGTCCAGGGCCGATGAAAACCCTGCTTGCCACGCTCAACCACATGTATGTGGTGGACCGCATCTGGCAGGCTCACCTGGAGGGCCGCGAGCACGGTTTTGCGTCGCGCCAGGCCATGCCTTACCCGCAGCTCGACGCCTTGCGGGCGGCCCAGCAAACGGTGAGCGAGTGGTTCGTGCAGTGGAGCGCTGCGCAGACAGAGGCTTCACTGGCGCGCTCGATCGATTTCACCTACGTCTGCGGCAAACGCGCCAGCATGAACGCTGGCGCGATGCTGCTGCACGTGGTCAACCACGGCACCTATCACCGTGGCTGGCTGGTACAGATGTATTTCGAAATCCCCGCCGTACCGCCGATGACCGACCTGTCGGTCTACCTCACCGACGCCGATACGGCGTCCGACGTCAACTGCTAGCGGCCATGTGTTCGACGATCTTGCTGCGCAACCAGCGCTCGGCAGGGTCGTTGTCGGTCACTTCACCCCAGACCATCGACAGCTCCGAGGTGGCAATAGGGAAGGGCGCATCTTCAGCGCGTAGCGGGCTGCCGTCGATCAGCGCGGCGGCGGCGTAGTCCGGGACGCAGGCGAGCAGTTCGCTGCCCGGCAGAATCGAGCGCAAGCCACTGAACTGTGGCACCGCCAACTTCACCCGCCGGCTGCGGCCCACGCGGGCCAGGTCATTGTCGATGTTGCCGCACAGGTCGCCCGAGAACGACACCAGCGCATGGGGACGCTCACTGAAATCATCCAGGGTCAAGGGGTCGGGGCGTTTGTCGCCACGCAACACCTTGACGGTCATGTCCCGCAGCTTGCGGCGCTTGGCATTGGCGGGAAGGTCGGTGGTATAGCTGACGCCTACGGAAATTTCCCCAGAGGCCAGCATCCCCGGCAGCAGCAGGAAGTTCACCCGCCGTACCACGATGATCACCTCTGGCGCTTCTTCGCGGATGTGCTTGAGCAGCGCGGGGAACAGACCGAACTCGGCGTCGTCCGACAGGCCGATGCGAAAGGTGTCGCGGTTCGTTGCCGGGTCGAAGTCCCGGGCGCGGCTGACGGCGCTGGAAATGGTGTCCATCGCCGGTTGCAGCTCGCGCAGGATCGCCATGGCCCGCAAGGTCGGCTCGAAGCCCCGGCCGTTGCGCACCAGCAGCGGGTCGTCGAACAGGTCGCGCAAGCGGCCCAGGGCAGAGCTGACGGCAGGCTGGCCGAGAAACAGCTTTTCCGCGGCGCGGGTGAGGTTGCGCTCGAACATTAAGGTTTCGAAGATCACCAGCAGGTTCAGGTCGATACGGCGCAGTTCGTTGCGGTTCATGCGGGGTCCTTCGAGGCGTTGGGTAGCGAGAAGTATGGGGCAGATAGCCGCTGAAGTATCGGGTACGCAAGAGCGGCAAGAATCCAGCAGGCCATTGCAACCCACATTATCCCGAGAGCATGAAAATCACTATTCGAAGTCCGCCATCCGCTGGCAACGGACGGACGCCTCACGGGCTTCTTCGCCCGATCTGCCGCGGCTCGGAACTCAAGCGTAGCCTGTGGTGTGGGTGCATGCCCGCTTCAGACGTAATCGCTGAGCCGAGGCTGTCGCGCTATCCTTGATCCAGGCCCTACAAGGAACACTGTCCATGCGCCGGCTGATACCGCTTATTCTGGTGATCGTCCTCCCGGGCTGCCAAGCCCCAATGCCTGCTGCCGATCCCCAGATGGCCTGGGTCGACCTCTCGCTGCCTTTCCCCAACGACCGGGTCCTGCTGGCCGAACGCCTGGACAAGAAGCGCCTGGACGAAGGCCGCTTCTTCCAGGTCGCGCCCGGCAGGCATGAGCTGGTCGTGCGGTTCGATTATGAAGTTAATGCAGGCGCAGGGCTGGGCATGATGGGCACCACCGTACGCCAATGCTACCTGACCCTGGACTACGCCCATTTCCAGGCAGGCCAGCGCTATATGCTCGAGGCCCGTTCGATGGCGCTGTCACCGGAGGCGAGGCTGTACAATGCCGAGCGGCAGGTCGTCGCAGCGCTCAGTGATTTCTACTGCCTGATGTGACGCTGCCTGCCATGTCTGTCGATGAAGGAATTCAACCGTTGTGTGAAGCATGAACCGTTCCTTGTTCATTTCCCTGGACGGCCCCAAGGGCACCGGCAAGACCACGCTGCTGGAGTCCGTCACCAAGGCGCTCAGGGCACAGAACAGGAAAGTGATCCGCATCTGTGAAAAAAAGAGCGACCCCTACCGAGCCGAAACCATGGCGCTGGTGAATCAGTTCGCCCGGCACCCCTGCGCGGAATTGGAGGTGACGATTTGCGAACGCTTCGCAGACAGCCGCGCCTGGATTTCCCGGCATGTGCTGCCCCGACAGCCAGCGGGCAGCATCATCCTCATCGATCGCTGGTACCCCTCCGATGCCGCGTTTCGCCGGCTGGTGCCATTTGCGCAGATCTTGCGCTTGAACCTGGAGCGTGACGTGCGCGTGCCCGACCTGCATGTCGCCGTGCTGACCGCGCCGGAAATTTCCTGGGGCAGGGCAGCGGCGCGCTCGCGCGGCTTGAACAGCACAGTGATGCAGGGGCTGGACGAGCATGTGGCGTGTACCGAGGCGTTCGAACGGACGGTCGAGGAGCAAGGGTGGGTGGTGTGCCGCAATGAAGGCACGCTGGAGCAGGCAACCCTGCAGGTGGTGTCGAGCATCCAGCATGTACATTGATGCCGCTGCGTCACCAGGCGATGGAGCTGCCATCCCAGGCCCAGAACGTACCGGTCTGTGACGGGCCATGCTGGCTGAGCAGATCGAGGATGCGGCTGGCTGCATAGTCTGGCGTGAACAGCTTTTCGGCGGGCACGTTGCCCTGGAACGGGCGCGAGAGCTGGGTATCGGTGGTGCCGGGGTGCAGGGCCAGTATTGTCGAGGCGGGGTTGAGCCGCTTGAGCTCGATACTCGCCGTGCGCAGCAGCTGGTTGAGCGCAGCCTTGCTGGCACGATAGCTGTACCAGCCGCCCAGCCGGTTGTCGCCAATCGACCCGACCCGAGCCGACAAGGCAGCGTAAGTCACCGGCTGCTGGCGCAGCATCGGCAACAGGTGCTTGAGCAGCAGGATGGGGGCGAAGCAGTTGCTGGCAAAACTGGCCTGTAACCCCGCCAGATCCAGTTGCCCCAATGACTTCTCGGCCCGCGCCGGCGCCTCTTGCAGTACCCCGAGGGTACTGATGATCAGGTTCAACTGCTCGCAGCAGGCTTGGGCCTGGGTTGCCAGCTCGCCCAGGGCCTGCTCGTCCCGGGCGTCGCAGTCGATGCGAACCAGCCTGCGGCCATGCCTCTGGGCCAGGGCCTCCAGGCCGGGGCTATTGCTTGCCTGCCGCGAAACCGCGAGCAATTGCGCGACGTCATTGCGCCCCAGCAATTGCGAACACAGCGCCAGGCCGATTCCCTGGCTTGCGCCGCAGATCAACACGTTGGCGGGCGTCTGCAGGTTGGCGATCAGGCTCATTGCGTGTTCTCCCTGGCACCGGCTGCTTCAGAGCAGGATGTAGTCGCTAAGCGGAAGGATATCCCGATGGCTACCTTCGATCAGGCGTACGTAACGGCCGTTCACCCAGTCGACCGGTAGACAATCGTCCACGTCAAGCACCGCGTCGGTGTGAGGCTTGAGCCAGCGGCTCGGCATGCGTTGCCGGGCTAGTCGCTTGGCGTGGGGCGGGTCCTGGGCCACCACCATCATGTAGTGGTGCGCCTCACCGAACATCCCACGCTCGTAACCGCCAAGATTGATGAAAAACAGCCTGGGGTCCCCTGGCCCAGGTGCCAGGTCGCTGAACTCGACGCGGTAGCCTTCTATGCCATCGACCTCCAGCCACGAATCGATATGCAGGCCTTTGCGGCTACCGAACCAGGCCTCGCGCAGCTGCGGGTACGTCTGCTCCAGTGAGTCCGCCTGGGCGAACAGCACATCGTGCACTTCGATACTGGCGCGTGGATGACGACCCCCGAGCATGACTACGTACAACATCGAAACCTTCCTTCACAGGGGCGCGAGGCGCCGGGCTTTTGGGTCATGAACACCCTCATTCTTTGATTTTACTTATACACCAATCTAGCCTTGTATAACTTTTACCCGCTGCGTAGGAAGACAGAGCATGTATAAAGCACTATTGCTGGCCGCCTGCGTGGTGCTGGCCAGCTGCGGGAATGTCAAGGTCGAGCGCTACGCTGGCGAACAGCCACGCCTGGACCTGGCCGCGTTCTTCTCCGGGCCGGTGCAGGCATGGGGGATCTTCCAGAAGCGCTCCGGAGAGGTGGTCAAGCGCTTCCATGTGCGCATTGACAGCCACCGGGAAGGGGAGCGGCTTGTTCTTGACGAGCATTTTCTCTACAGCGACGGCACCCGACAGCGCCGCACCTGGACCCTGGTGCCCGACGGCCAGGGCCGTTGGCGCGGTACTGCGGGCGATGTGATCGGTGAGGCTCAGGGTGAACAAGCGGGAAACACGCTGCGCTGGCGATACACACTGGACCTGCCGGTAGAGGGGCGAAACTGGCAGGTCGAGATGGACGACTGGATGTACCTGATGGATGCCGACACCCTGATAAGCCGCACGCAGATGAGCAAGCTGGGGGTGGATATCGGCCAGGTGACCGTTTTCTTCCGCCGCGAGCCGAAGCAGGCGCCGTGAACCTGGGGTAGGGCAGCGGTGTGTTTGCGTGCGACCACAGAATTATCTGGAGGATAAAGAAGCAATGGATGACGATAGCGTGTGAATTCAAAACTGGAATTCGGCTGTAGCTGTCAGAGAGAGGGAATCAATGAATCACGAAGTACCTGGTGTTCCAAACAGGGCTGACAATCCCAACCGTGAACATTCGTTTCCCACGACTGCCGCCGAGCGCCTGGAACTGGCACTCGATGCGGGCGCCATCATCGGTACCTGGGTATGGGACATTCGAGAAAACCGTGTCACCGCCGATGAGCGATTCTCACGTTCCTTCGGGCTGCCGGCGGACAGGTGCATGGCCGGCATCCCGATCGAGGAAGCGTTTTCTTCCATTCACCCTGAGGACCGTGAGCGAGTCTCGGCTGACATCCAGGAGGCCATGGGTCGCGGGGGTGCCTACCGCTGCGAGTATCGGGTGCGACAGGACGATGGCAGCTACCGATGGGTCGAGGCCAATGGCCGTGCCGAACTTGACGGGGCAGGGCTGGCGGTACGTTTCCCTGGCGTGCTCATGGACATTGAATCGCGCCGCTCGGCGGAGGTGGAGCGCGACAGGGTTTCGGCCCTGCTTCGTACGTTTACCGCTGCGGTGCCTGGGGTCGTCTATGCCAAGGACCGCGAGGGCCGACTGCTGGTCGCCAACCACGGCGCCACTGAGTTAATCGGTAAGCCGCCGGAGGCCTACCTGGGCAGGACCGATCTGGAGTTTCTCGAGGACAAAGACCAGGCACGCCAGGTAATGGAAACGGATCAACGCATCATGCGCGCTGCAAAGCCCGAGCAGATCGAGGAGCGGGTCGATATGCCGGACGGCTCGGCGACCTACTGGCTGTCGATGAAAGCACCATTGCTCAACGATGCAGGTGAGGTCATCGGTCTGATCGGTTCCTCCATCGATGTTACCGCGAGGAAAAAGGCTGAATCAGAACTCCTCGAGCTCAACCGGACACTGGAAGCGCGCATCCACGAAGCCGTGGCTGAACGCGAAGCGGCGCAGGCTGCGCTGCGTCAATCGCAGAAAATGGAGGCGGTTGGGCAACTGACAGGTGGGATCGCCCACGACTTCAATAACCTGCTGGCAGGCATCACGGGAAGTCTGGACCTGATCAAGCTTCGCTTGAAGCAGGGGCGAGTCGCGGACATCGAGCGCTACCTTTCGGTGGCACACGGCGCGGCTCAACGAGCGGCGTCGTTGACCCATCGATTACTGGCGTTCTCCCGTCGTCAGACATTGATGCCTGTACCTACCAACCTGAACACCCTGATCAGCGACATGGAAGAGCTTATTCGCCGGACCGTGGGCCCGTTGATAGGGCTCAGGGTCGAACTCGATGCCAGCTTTTGCATCTGCCTGGTCGACCCCGCCCAGGTGGAAAACGCCTTGCTCAACTTGTGTATCAACGCGCGCGACGCCTTGGCACGTGGCGGCACTATTTCCATCAGGACGTACAACCAGGAACTGGGCAAAGGGGCTGCGCTGGATCCCGAGCTGGCGCCAGGCAGGTACTTCACGATTTGTGTTGCCGATGATGGTGTCGGCATGAGTGCCGAGGTGCTGAGCAAGGCTTTCGAGCCGTTCTTTACCACCAAGCCCGTGGGGGCGGGTACCGGCCTTGGCCTGTCCATGATCTACGGGTTTGCCAAGCAATCGGGGGGCCAGGCCAGGATCGAGTCGGAGGAGGGGTGCGGAACCCGGGTCTATCTGCAACTGCCTTGCCACGCCGCGCAAATCGCAGAGGCGGTCAGCCCAGCACCGCTGCCTGAGTCCCCCTTGATAGCCTCAGGCGAGACCGTGCTCGTCGTCGATGATGAACCGTCAGTGCGTATGTTCGTCAGCGAGATACTGGGAAGCTGCGGGTACGTTGTCATCGAGGCGGCAGACAGTCAGGCGGGCCTCCAACTGCTTCGATCCGATACCCGTATCGACCTGCTTGTGACGGACATCGGCCTGCCAGGTGGAATCGACGGCAAGCAGATGGCCGACACTGGACGCAGCAACAGGCCAGGGCTGCCGGTCTTATTCATGACCGGGTATGCGCAACCTAATGTGTTGGACAATGCCCAGCTGGAGCCGTTTTCAGCGGTGCTGACCAAACCCTTCGCGCTTGAAGCGTTGACGCTGAGCGTGAAAGGGTTGCTGAGGAAGAATGAGGCATAGATTGCAGATAAGATGGCTCCTGAACCGACCACGCCGAGGGCTTCCCCGATGCCACCTTTGCCATGCTGATCATTTCCAATAACGTGCACCTGCCAGATGCCGACATCGAACTGACCTACATCCGCGCGCAAGGCGCCGGTGGGCAGAATGTCAACAAGGTGTCCAGCGCTGTACACCTGCGCTTCGACATTCGTGCCTCTTCGCTGCCCGAGTTCTACAAGGAGCGGCTCCTGGCGCTGCGTGACAGCCGCATCACCGGCGACGGCGTGCTGATCATCAAGGCCCAACAGTACCGAACCCAGGAGCAGAACCGCGCTGACGCACTGACGCGCCTTGCCGAGCTGATCATCACTGCCGGCAAGACCGAGAAGAAACGCCGGCCCACCAAGCCGACCCTCGGCTCCAAGACCCGCCGCCTCGAAGGAAAAGCAAGGCGCAGTACTGTCAAGGCGGGACGGGGCAGGGTGGATTTCTAGGGGTTGGTAGCCGGCGTGAGTGGAGCGTTGGGCGGTTGGTGACTTTCAAGTACGCGAAGCGAGCATTCAGGCATCTCCCTAGTTTCGGCCGAACCAGCGTTCAGCAGCCGGAGTCACTTCGTCCGGTACAGCTGCTCCGTCGCAAGCCCAGGCGACAATGCCATCCGGTCGGATCATCAATGCCGTTAAGCCAAGCGTGTTTTGAACGCCTCTCGCTACGTAGTCCAACTGATCACGCCACCCACTTGCAATGGCTTGAAAAGGTGCACGCGGGTCAAAATCCAGAAAAAGACCTTTCCCAGTTCGGAACAGATCATTCACCTTCGTACCGTCTGCGAACTGAAAGTTTGGCGTACTACGACCAACCAGGTCGTGGTCGCCCCCAAGTTCGTAACGAACCGAGGCGCCCCAGGTGCGTTTTGCAAAGTACGTTGCTGCCTCAGGGGTCTCCATCAAGTCACGAATAATCGACGCAAGCGCGCGCGAGCTTGGGCTCGGTCGCATAAGTGTCACTTGAGCGCGTGACCAATCAAGCACCTGAGCGCCCTGTGGATGTCGCTCGGCAAAGTAGCTGTTCAGCAGATCTTCTGGAGCGTTGCCGCGAACGGTAGCCGCGAGTTTCCAGCCCAGGTTCATGGCATCACCCAGCCCAAGGTTAAGGCCCTGACCTCCGAGTGGAGAATGAATGTGTGCCGCGTCACCAGCAAGGAGCACCCGCCCGCTACGATAAGTCGTTGCTTGGTATGCTCGGTCCGTCCATGTAGTAGCTAGGTGCAGTGCAGTGACCGTGACATCCACTCCAGAAATATGCCTGAGTATCGCTTGAACCTGCGCCCGCGTAATGGGCGAACTCCGATGGAAAGCGCCTCCATCAAAATCGACCATTGCAAGGGTCCCGGGCGGTTGGAAATTGTATATACCCGTTGGCGTGTATTGTCGGCCGGCGACGAGCTTACAAGGATCTGCCAGCTCAATAACCACCGAGTAGCCGGTAAACTCGGGTTCGGTGCCCGCAAACTCGAAGTTGCCCGTTTTACGCACTGTACTGCGTCCGCCATCGCAGCCAATCAGCCAGCGACCACGAAACACTTTGCTACCTGCGTAAACCGTCACTTCCTCGGTGGATTGACTGAAACCGTCGACTCCACAGCCGTACCGGATGTCGCTCCCCATCGCAAGCGCTCTAGCGCTGAGTACGGACTCGATATGCGCCATCGTGGTCACTTGCGTGCAGGCCGACTCGGGTAGCTGATAGGGCCATTTTGATTCGTCGATGGCATCGTTGCTGAATTGGATCCCGGCAAAGTGTCCACCTTGGCGGTGTTTTTGTTGCATCCAAGGTGCCGGGGACATTGTTTGATTCTTTGCCCCGTTATCCTGTTGCGATTTAGCGATTTCATGCAGCAATCCGCGACGAGCGAATGCTTCGACGGAGGGAATGGTGAGGCTGCGAACTCCGAAGGGAGGAACCTTCAACGGTGAGCGCGAGGCAGGAGACTGCTCCAACACCAACACGGAGACATTGGCGAGGCGCAATTCGCACGCCAGGAACAGACCAACCGGGCCGGCGCCGGCGATCACAACGTCATACAGGGAAGAATTTTGCATGAAGTGCTCCATATGGCCGTTCGACCGGAGCGGAATGCCATCAAGGTACCCACGCGGACGAACACTTGAACGCATTGATAGCGTTTGTTATTCGTCGAGGGGACGCATGCACGAGGCAAGGACAGAGCTTCCGTTACAAGAAGGACTTGGGCTTACCAAACCAAGTCTGCCTTTTCCGACGTCAGCAATATAAATGAGTACGAGGGTATTCGCTACGGGCCGGTTAGCAACCGCTTCGCTGACGGGTCACGCTTGTTTTTTCTAATGCACAGGGCTCCGCATAAACATTTCCTGCTGCCGTCAGCTCTGCAACAAAGGACAGATAACCTCCGCTGCGACTGGAGGCTATTTGGGCCATTGGTATAAGGCTGCAAATTGCAGAGAGAACGCAGGATCTGCGCATAACACAGCAGCGATCAGAAACGCTAAGACTACTCGGTAGTGTGTTCGATCAGTTGAACCCGTTATCCCGCGTTAGGACTGAAGTCCGGGAATCTGCCATGAGCGCGATGAACTCCCGCACCCATTTAAATCCGGCGTGCCCATCCGAGCGCTCATGCCAGAACATGCCAATCGGAAAACCTTCTACCGGCAAAGGAGGGTCTACACATAGCAACTGCTCGCCGCGACCTTCTACGAGTCGACGTGGAACCAGCGCCACGCAATCCGACTGCGCTACCAATTCGGGCACTGGAAGAAATGACGACGCTGACAGAACTACGTTACGCCGCAGTCCTTGCGCTACCAAGGTGTTGTCAACCGAGGTAGAAAAGCCGCCGCCTCGTAACGACACCACGACATGTTCCAGCTGCGCGAACTCATCCACGGTCAGACCTTTGCGTAGGCTCGGATGCCCATGGCGTCCGATTAGCACGTAACTTTCCTCGTAGAGGTGATGTGAGCGGAGCCCGGGTGGAACGCCGTTCATGTTGATCACGGCCAGGTCCACCTCACCGCGGCTCATTTGCAGCTCCAGCTGTGGCACGTCCAGGATGCGCAATGCGATACGAACACCCGGCGCTTCGCGCCGCATGGCGACAACGACATGCTTGATCAATACCGCCTGCACGTAGTCCGTGCAGGCGATCGATACCGTCAAGCTCGCCGTCGCAGGTTCGAAATTCAGGTGAGTAGTGACGGTGGCCCTTACCTGGTCGAGCGCTTGGCGAAGCGGAACAAGCAGCTCTAGCGCTTTGACGGTGGGCGTCATTCCACGCTGCGCGGGAATCAGAAGAGGGTCGTTGAAAACATCGCGCAGGCGGTTCAATTGCGCACTCACCGCTGGCTGGCTCAAATGCAACCGCGCTGCCGCCCTAGTCACGTTCTGCTCGATGAGCAGGGTCTCCAATGTCACAAGCAGATTGAGATCAAGGCGTTTGGTATCCATCCGGCTGATGCTAGCAGAAAAATTTGGCGATTTCACAGATCGCCCAGGCCCCGCGACACTTCATCGACATCACAGCGGAGCCGTCACTCATGTCGAAAAAAGTACTTATTATCTATGCCCATCCCGAGCCCTCGTCACTGACACGGCAACTGGTGGATGTATCCATTGAATGCCTTACTGCGCAAGGTCACGAGGTCCTGCAGTCAGATCTATACGCCATGGGCTGGAAAGCAACGTTCGACGAACATGACTTTCCTCAGCGGGCAAATCTTGAGCGGCTCTCGTTCGGCGCCGAATCGGCCCATGCCTATCGTCATCGCCTCCAAAGCCCTGACGTCGCGGCAGAACAAAACAAGGTTCTGGCAGCAGATGCTGTCATTTTCCAATTTCCCCTCTGGTGGTACGGCATGCCTGCCATCATGAAGGGATGGATAGACCGCGTTTGGGCAGCCGGACTGGCTCACGGCTACAAGGATGCAGGCAACGCCTACCGCTACGGGGATGGGGCCTTCAAGGGTAAGCGGGCCATGTTGTCAGTAGCCGTCGGCGGCCCCGCAGAAGACTACTCGCCACGCGGGATCAACGGCCCACTCGAGCAGTTGCTGTTTTCGATCACGCACGGCTCGCTCTACTTCCCTGGGTTCGATGTGTTGCCTACGTTCGCCGTATACGGCACGGGCAACTTGACCGCCGCAGGTGCTATCGCAGCCAGAGAGGCTTGGCGCAGACGTCTTGAGGATCTGTTCACAGACGCGCCGATACCTTTCCGGCCCCAGAACGGAGGGGAGTACTCTTCCGTCAACGAGCTTAAACCGCATGTCGCCGTCGGCCAGACCGGCATAATGGCGCATGTCCGTGATGGTGAAACCGTCCAGCGGCAGCAGTTGGAAACGGAGGGAAGGTTATGAAAACCCTCGTGATTCTCACTCGCCGTGCTGATGGAGCGGCAGAGGACTTCAAGCGACTGGCGAAACCGGAGGTACTGCACGTGTGGCAAGGCTTCGCCGACGGGATTGTTCGCGCTGTCCATGGACTGGCTGATGGTCCCGGCGCAGCATTCGAGCTAGAGTCCGCCACCTTTGATGAGGCGCGTGAATACATCGAGGCGCTGCCCTACGTTAAAGAGAACCTACTCCACGTGCAGTACTGCGCGCTCAAACCCTTCTCGGACTACGAGAGGCTCGTGACCTCCTGATCAAAGAAGATCAGTGTTAATCGCTCAAGCGCTCAGGCGTGCTCTTGCAGATGAGATCGCGTGAGCGTGGATATCGAGGAATGCTAGCGCGGCCATGACATTCTCATGAATGTTCAGTTGAGCCGCGATGGCTTACTTAGGCTGGAGAAGAGTAGGGCGGAGCGTGTTCTTGATCGGCTGGTTCAGTCAAGGCGCCTCTCAAGTCGGCCCCAGCTGCCGTGTGTCGGTTGGCCGATTCGGCGAGGTAGCGACTCGCATGACGGCGTGGCATCGCCGAAGTCTCAGACCAACCCCAAACTCGTCGCAGTTCGTCCGTAACGCGGTCTAGGTCGTACCGCGGATACCGATTCCCAGCAACAATTCAATCATTAGCCAATTGCGCAACTGCAAGTGCTCCGGAAACGGATTCTCCGCAGCACCCGGGTGAATCAGTGCGCGGATGATCTGAAGGTGGATATCTGTCACTGATCGGCGACTCGCCATGAACACGCAGTGACCTGGTCCGTTGAGAGAGTGGACGCAAGAAGCGGGTTCGTCGAATCAGTGGCTTAGGCAGGCACTGAACATATCTGGCCTGTTATCTCATTTAACATAATATACATTATGCGCACCTTCACACATCCAGAGCCTACCCACGTTGCAGCCCAACCGATCCCAGCGCACCAGTCGCTCTCCACTGAAAGCTCCAGCCGTTTCCCACCGGGTAAAAACCGTCAATTCTGCCAGTAGCTCTCACACCGAATACTCTGCACCATGACCCCACAGATCAGAACGCTCGTTGAAGGACTGCGCTGCCATGTACGAGTCATATGATTCATTAGCCGGGCAAGTCGCTGTCATCACTGGCGCAGGTCGAGGCATTGGCGAGGTCATCGCCGGCACGCTAGCTCTGGCAGGAATGACGGTCGTCATGCTGGGACGATCTGGGCACCTTTTGAGCGCTGCCGCTGAACGGATCTGCTGCCAAGGCGCAAAGGCGTACGCAATGACCTTGGATGTCACCGATGTCACTGCAGTGCAGCAATGTTTCGCCCAGATCAATGACGTACACGGCGCCATCGACCTGCTGGTGAATAACGCTGGCAACATGGGTCCATTGGGCAATACATGGGACGTCGACGTCATGCAATGGTGGAAAACCATTGAAACCCACCTGCTGGGCAGCTTTCTCTGTACGCACGCCGTCATGCCGCTGATGCCGCCACACAAGCCAGGCCGCATCATAAACATCGTCAGTCATGCAGGCGTCTATCGTTGGCCCACGGCCAGCGCCTATTCCGTGGCCAAGGCAGCGCTGATCAAATTCACCGAGAACGTTGCAGTGGAAGCCAAATCAACGCGAATCAAGCTGTTCGCTTATCATCCTGGGATTGTCATCGGCACCGGATTGGTCAGCAATTTGCGGGCGGTGCCTGCCGCATCAGAATCCGCCCACGCCCATTTGCTTGCCTGGGTCGAAGAGCAACGCCTCGCTGGAAATTCGGTGACCGCGTCAGACAGCGCCAATGGAGTACTTCGACTGGCAACTGGGGATTATGACGCCCTTAATGGACGCTATATCAGTGTGCACGATGACCTCGAGCTGTTATTGCGACAGGCGCCTGAGATCAAGTTCACCGATGCCTTGACACTGAGGCTGAAACCCCTCGACTTCAACGACCCTTTCGACCTGTAGCGGTAGAAGGCATCGTTACCGTCTGACCGCCCGTCTCCTCTGCCTTTATATAGATGCAAGGCATAACTACACTAAATATTCATTTAGTTGAGCTATATTAATTCCGATTATTCGGCATCGGCGCATACGCCAACTAGCTTGTTGATCCCCAAGCGTTGCCAAGCCTGGCGCGAGCTGAATCGCTCGACTCACGCACAAGCAGTGGCTACCTGAGTCAGGTCATTACCGAAAAGACTACGTTGGTAAACGTACACTCTCCCACCGGTATTGCCTTTGTAGGCCTCGATGACATTGCTCGCCGCCACGGGGCTGGCCAACACCACTCGGTAGCCGCGGTTGGATTGCGACAGGTCGGGCTGCTGGTGGCCTTCCCGCAACTTCTCCACGACACAGGTGGAATAGGCCTCGGGCGACTTGGACGTCGTGAGCTCCAGCGTTGGCTGGTTTGGTGTGGATGTGCAGCCCGCCACTACGGCAAGAGCGACGGCCAGGCAAGAAAGAGTCGGTATACGCATCGGACTGATACCCAACAAGGTGGAGAAAAGAGATAGCGCATTGTCCAACCCCGTTGGCCGCTAGAAAACCGACAAATATCGATGGTAGCTATCACGTCTATCGATAAGCCAACAGCTCAGCTCTCCCCTTACCCACGATCAATGGCTGATCATCCACGGCCGCCCCGCCGCTTTCCCTTTCAATGCATGGGGATTGGTCTTGCTCGGCTCGACCTTGCGGCTCGGACCGCAGCAACCACAGCCGCTGGGATGGCGTCGGCTTTCCTTGTATTGGTCGAGCGTCTGCGGCGCGTGAGCGCTACGCTCGTTGATGGCGATGGATTTTCGCGTGTCGCTTGCCATCGTTGCCAATCCCGGCGCGGACAGGATGACTCGCATGCTGCCAGCCCCACAGCTAGGGCATGGGCACGGGGACGCGCTCTCGGCCATGGGGCGCAGCGCCTCGAAGTCGCCACAATAGGCACATTCATATTCGTACAAAGGCATGCTCGTTTCCTCACACAGCGTGACTTCCAAAATATGCAGGAGCGGGTTTACCCGCTCCTGCACAGATTGCGTTGCTCTTCAAAACCAAGCCGGTTTACTTATCGTGCGCGATCGGCAGGTCGACGCTGCCATCGATGAACTTCGTCGGGCCACTGGCGCTCGGGTTGATGTCGAACTGGAAGATCTCCGTCGGCAACCACAAGGTTGCGCAGGCGTTTGGAATGTCGACCACTCCGCTGATATGCCCCTGGACCGGCGCCGAGCCAAGCAAGGCGTAGCCCTGCGCTGGCGAGTAGCCGAACTTGGTCATGTAGTTGATCGCGTTCAGGCACGCCTGGCGGTAGGCCACGTTGACGTCCAGGTAGTGCTGCTGCCCGGCCTCGTCCACCGAGATACCTTCGAAGATCAGGTAGTTGTTGTAGTTGGGCACGATGGGGCTGGGCTTGAACACCGGGTTCTTGATGCCGTACTTGGCCATGCCGCCCTTGATCAGTTCGACGCGCATATGCACCCAACCGGCCATCTCGATGGCGCCGCAGAAGGTGATTTCACCATCGCCCTGGCTGAAGTGCAGGTCCCCTACCGACAGGCCCGCACCATCGACGTACACCGGGAAGAACACCTTCGAACCGCGGGACAGGTCCTTGATGTCGCAGTTGCCACCATGCTCGCGCGGCGGCACGGTACGGGCGCCAGTGGCGGCGGCCATGTCACGCTGCGCCCCCTTGAGCTTGCCCATGTGCGCGGTCTTGGCGAACGGCGGGTTGGCCAGCGGCGGTACACGGCCTGGCTCGGTGTCGATCAGTTCCTGCTCGCGGCGGTTCCAGTCGGCGAGCATCTTGTGGTCGGGCAGGCAGCCGATCAGGCCGGGGTGGATCAGGCCCGCGAACTCCACACCAGGGATGTGCCGGGAGCTGGTCATCATGCCCTTGAAGTCCCAGATGGCCTTTTGCGCCGAGGGGAAGTGATCGGTGAGGAAGCCGCCGCCGTTCTGCCTCGAGAATAACCCGTTGAAGCCCCACTGCGAGTCGGCGCGAGCGCCGATGTCGAGCAGGTCGACCACCAGCAGGTCGCCAGGCTCGGCGCCATGAACGCCTACCGGGCCGGACAGGTAGTGCACCGTGGACAGGTCGACATCGCGCACATCGCTGGCATCGTCGTCGTTCTTGATGGCGCCGGCGGTCCAGTCGTAGGTTTCCAGGATGAAGTCATCGCCCGGCTTGACCCAGCAGGCCATGGGAATGTCCGGGTGCCAGCGGTTGTGCACCTGCTCGTTTTCGGTGGCGGGCTGGTTCAGGTCAACTTTGATCAAGACGTCAGTCATGGGTGTGCTCCTTGGTTGGCTGGGTCGGTCTGTTGCATGGGTCGCGAGCAAGCGCTCCCCGCCAGGCAGCCGCACGGCGCCTGTGGTTGATGCGCAATCAATGGGTGTTGTGCTAGACGGACAGGTAGCGGCTGATGGTCGCCTCGTCGACATTGGCCCGTGTTTCCTCGATCACGAAGCGGCCCTTCTCGATCACCAGGAAACGGTCGGCGATCTCCAGGGTGAACGACAGCACCTGCTCCGACACCACGATGGTCAGGTTGCGCAGGCTGCGGATCTCCTTGAGGGTGCGGGCGATGTCCTTGATGATCGACGGCTGGATGCCTTCGGTAGGCTCGTCCAGCAGCAACACCTTGGGGTTGGTGGCCAACGCCCGGGCGATTGCCAGTTGCTGTTGCTGGCCGCCGGACAGGTTGCCGCCGCGGCGCCCGCGCATGTCGAACAGCACCGGGAACAAGGCATACAGGTCTTCAGGCACCCTGCCCTTGGCCGACGCCGGCAGGCCGGTCTGGATGTTCTCCAGCACCGTCATCGCCGGGAAGATCATTCGCCCCTGGGGCACGTAGGCCATGCCATGGGCCACCCGCGCGTGGGTTTCCATCGCCGACACCTCTACCCCGTCGACCGCCACCGCGCCGCGCCACTGCGGCAGAATGCCCATCAGGCTCTTGAACAGGGTGGTCTTGCCCATGCCGTTGCGGCCCATGACCGCGACGATTTCCTGTTTTTCCACGGCCAGGTCGAGGTCATGCAGGATCTGGCTCTGGCCATAACCACAGGCCAGCTGATTGATGGTGAACATGCCGCGCTCCTCAGTGGCCCAGGTAGACTTCGATGACTTTCGGGTTGTTCTGCACGGCTTCCATGCTGCCTTCGGCCAGCACCTTGCCCTGGTGCAGCACGGTGACCTTGTGGGCGATGCTCTTGACGAACTCCATGTCGTGCTCGATCACCAGCACCGAGCGCCCCTGGCTGATGCGCTTGAGCAGCTCGGCGGTCTGCGCCCGCTCACTGACGCTCATGCCCGCCACCGGCTCGTCGAGCATCAGCAATTCGGGGTCTTGCATCAGCAGCATGCCGATCTCCAGCCACTGTTTCTGCCCGTGAGACAACAGGCCTGCCTGCTGTTGCAACAGGTCGGACAAGAAGATCTGCGCCGCCACCTCATCGACCCGCGCGGTCACCTCCTGGCTGCGTTTGAAGAACAGCGCACCGAACACCGTGCGGCCCTTGGGAAAAGACATCTCCAGGTTCTCGAACACGCTCAGGTTGTCGTAGATCGACGGAGTCTGGAACTTGCGCCCGACCCCGGCACGCACGATGTCGTACTCCTTCATGCGGGTCAGCTCGCGGTTGTTGAACTGGATGCTGCCGCCGGTGGCGCGGGTCTTGCCGCAGATCAGGTCGAGTACAGTGGTCTTGCCGGCCCCGTTGGGGCCGATGACCACGCGTACCTCGTTGCGGTCGATGTACAGGTTCAGGTCGTCCACGGCCTTGAAGCCGTCGAAGGACACGGTCAGTCCCTCGATGGCCAGTACCGGCTTGGGCATCTGGAAGCCGCTGGTGATGGTCATGGCTGGGTCTCCAGCGAAGTGTTGGTCGTTGTATCGACGCGAGACGGCATCGGCTTGCCGGGCGCCGCCACGACGGCTGGCAGCGGCCGGCGCTTGAACACTGCCAGCCATTTGCGGCCGTGGCTCTCCCACAAGCCGGCCAGGCCATTGGGGAAGTACATGACCACGACGATGAACAGCCCGCCCATCAAGTACAGCCACAGCTCCGGGAACGACTCGGAAAAGTAGGTCTTGCCATAGTTGACCAGCAGCGCACCGTACACCGCGCCCAGCAGCGACATGCGCCCACCGACCGCCGCGAATATCACCATCTCGATCGACGGCACGATGCCGACGAACGACGGCGACATGAAACCCACCTGCAAGGCGAACATCGCCCCGCCGATGGCCGAGAAACCGGCAGCCACGCAATAGACGAACACCTTGAAGCTGGCCACGTCATAGCCGGAAAAACGCACCCGCTCTTCCTTGTCGCGCATGGCCATCAGCAGGCGGCCGAGCTTGGAAGCCAGGATGAACTTGCCGATCACGATGCAGCCCAGCAGCAGCGCGGCATTGATGAAATACAACGCAAGCTTGGCGCCGTCGCCACGGATGTCCCAGCCCAAAAGGGTCTTGAGGTCGGTGATGCCATTTACGCCGCCGGTCAAGCCCTGCTGGCCGATGATCAGCACGGTCAGGATCAGCGCAATGGCTTGGGTGACGATGGAGAAGTACACATCCCCTACCCTGCGCTTGAACAGCGCCGCACCAATCACCAGCGCGAGTACCACCGGCACGGCCACCACGGCGAACAGGGTGAAACCAAAGCTGTGGAACGGCACCCACAAGGTCGGCAGCTCCGTCAGCTGGTTCCAGTCCATGAAGTCCGGAATGCCCGGGGTAGATTGGATCTTGGTGCTCTCGGGGTCGCTGGCCTCCAGCTTCAGGAACATCGCCATGCAGTAGCCGCCCAGGCCGAAGAACACCCCCTGCCCCAGGCTGAGGATGCCGCCGTAGCCCCAGCACAGCACCAGCCCCACGGCGACGAAGGCATAGGTCAGGTACTTGCCGACCATGTTCAGGCGAAAGGCGTCCAGCACCAGCGGGAACACCACCAGGATCAGCGCCGCCAGGATCAACAGGCCGTAAGTGCCCTGGCGCCCGCCCATGAGTTTGTGCAAAGCGTTCATCTGTGCGCCCCTATTTGCGAACTTTGCTGGAGAACAACCCTTGCGGGCGCATCAACAGGATCAGGATCACCGTCGACAGGGTCAGCACCTTGGCCATCGAGCCGCTCATGAAGAACTCCGACACCGACTGGGTCTGGGCAATGGCGAAGGCCGAGGCGATGGTGCCGAGCAGGCTCTGCGCGCCACCGAACACCACCGTCAGGAAGGTGTCGACGATGTACAGCGAGCCAGCGGTGGGCCCGGTGGAGCCGATCGTGGTGAACGCAGCCCCGGCCACCCCGGCCACGCCGCAGCCGAGGGCGAAGGTCATGCGGTCGACCTGGCGTGTATTGATGCCCACGGCGCGGCTCATTACTCGGTTCTGCACTGTGGCACGCACCTGCAGGCCCCAGCGGGTGCGGTACAGCATCAGGAAGATGGCGCCGGTCACCAGTAGGGTCAGGCCCATGACGAACAGGCCGTTGCGCGGAATCTCGATAGCGTCGGTCAGGCTCACCGCGCCCATCAGCCAGTCCGGCGGGTTGGCACTGACTTCACGGGCGCCGAAAATCGAGCGAAACGCCTGCTGCATCACCAGCGACAGGCCCCAGGTCGCCAGCAGCGTGTCCAGCGGCCGGTGGTACAAGCGGCTGATCATCACTCGCTCGACGACCCAGCCGATCGCGCCCGCCACCAGGAACGACAGCGCGATGGCGAAGAAGAAGTAGTACGGCTGCATCGATGGCAGGAAGTCCCTGACCAGGGTGGACAGCACGTAGGTGGTGTAGGCGCCGATGGTGAGGAATTCGCCATGGGCCATGTTGATCACGCCCATCTGGCCGAAAATGATCGCCAGCCCAAGGGCCATGAGCAGGAGCACGCAGAATACGGACAGGCCGTTGAACCCCTGCATGGCGGCGATGGCACCGAAATCAGATAGCCATTGCATGGTGGTCCCTCCTCGGGAATGTGGTGGATGCTGAGTGCGCGTACCCGGACCAGGCCGGCGAACCTCCAGCCAAAGGCTGGAAGCTCGCCGCCGCAATTACTGGTAGCCCTTGGGGAAGGGGTTCGGCTCGATCAGGTCGGACTCGTAGATCACCTTGAACTGGCCGTTGGCCTGCACTTCGCCAATGCGCGTCTTGCTCCACAGGTGATGGTTGTCGTGGACCTTCACATAGCCTTCCGGTGCGCTGTTCAGCTCGATGCCTGGCGAGGCCGCCACCACCTTGTCGATGTCGAAGCTGCCAGCCTTTTCGACCGCCGCCTTCCACAGCCACGGGCCGAGGTAAGCCGCCTGGGTGACGTCGCCCATCACCGCGTCCTTGCCGTACTTGGCCTTGAATGCATCGACGAAGGCCTTGTTGTTGGGGTTGTCCAGGCTCTGGAAGTACTTCATCGAGGCGTAGAAGCCTTCCATGTTCTCGCCACCGATGCCGAGCAGCTCGTCCTCGGTCACCGACAGGGTCAGCAGGTTCTGCTTGGCGGCGGTCACCCCGGCGGATTTCATCTGCTTGTAGAACGCCACGTTGGAGCCGCCGACCACCGCAGCGAAGACCACATCGGGCTTCTTCAGCTTGACCTTGTTGATCAGCGAGCCGAACTGGGTATTGCCCAGCGGGTAGTAGTCCTCGCCGACCACGGTGCCCTTGAGCACATTCTCGATGTGCTTGCGGGCGATTTTCATCGAGGTGCGCGGCCAGATGTAGTCCGAGCCGATCAGGTAGAAGGTCTTGGCGCCCTTCTCCTTGGCGATCCAGTCCAGGCCCGCGAGAATCTGCTGGGTAGCCTCCTGGCCGGTGTAGATCACGTTCTTCGACTGCTCCAGGCCTTCATAGAAGGTCGGGTAGTAGAGCAACCCGTTTTCCTTCTCGAACACTGGCAGCACCGCCTTGCGCGACGCCGAGGTCCAGCAGCCGAACACCGCCGCCACCTTGTCGCCGGCCAGCAGCTTCTTGGCCTTTTCCGCGAAGGTCGGCCAGTCGGAGGCGCCATCTTCCTGGATGACCTTGATCTGCCGTCCCAGCACACCGCCCGAGGCGTTGATCTGCTCGATGGCCAGGCGCTCGGCCTGGATCGAACCGGTTTCGGAAATGGCCATGGTGCCGGTGGCCGAGTGAAGCTGGCCGACCGTCACCTCGGTGGCGGTCACCGCAAGCCCGGTGGTGTTGGCCTCGTCGGCCACCGCCAGTTGCCCGAACACGCTGGCCGCGACCAGTGAAAGCGCCGCCGCGCCCAGGCTCAGGCGTCGAGGGAGAAAGCGTTTTGCAGCAGTCTGAGGTGAATCCATGGTTCCGGCTCCTGTATGGGTCGTCGTTCTCGCCAGTGCTCTGTGGGCGCCTTGTCGCGAGTGACAGCCAGCATGAGGTGCGTGCCGGAACCGGGGTATACGCAGCATGACGTAAGCGCATACGTCATTTGACGTAGCGCGAAAAAGCCGCGGCCCGGTCATGCTGACGCCCGCGAGAAACACAGCTGCCCAGCAAGCCGGAATGCAGGCGGGCCAAGCGACAGGCATGGATGTTGCTGCATCGACCTTCCACAGCTCTGTCAGGAGTCGGCCCCGTGCGACCTTCAGGCTCTCAACGCATCGTCAAGATCCGCCGCGACTACAACAGCCTGGTCGCCGACGAGACCATGGAAGACTACGCCCTGCGGTTCACGCCCAAGGCATTTCGCAAATGGTCCGAGCTGCGCATCGCCAATACCGCGCTGGGCGCCGTGTCGTTCCTGGCCCTGGAGGCGATCGGCGGCGCCCTGGTGATGAGCTATGGCTTCAGCAACACCCTGTGGGCCATCCTCGCGGCGGCGCTGGTGATCTTCCTCACCGGCCTGCCGATCAGCTACTACGCTGCGCGCTATGGTGTCGACATGGACCTGCTGACCCGCGGCGCAGGGTTCGGCTACATCGGCTCGACCATCACCTCCCTGATCTATGCCAGCTTCACGTTTCTGTTCTTCGCCCTTGAAGCGGCGATCATGGCCCTGGCCCTGGAGCTCTACTTCGGCATTCCGCTGGCACTGGCCTATGTCATCTGTTCGGTGGTGGTGATTCCCTTGGTGGCCTACGGCATCACCCTGATCAACCGCCTGCAGATGTGGTCGCAACCCTTGTGGCTGGTACTGTTGCTGGTGCCCTATGTGTTCGTGATCAGCAAGAACCCGGATGTGCTCGGCGACCTGACCGGTTTCGCCGGCCGCGAGGGCGAAGGCGGCACCGTCAACCTGCTGCTGTTTGGTGCAGCCTTCAGTGTGGCCCTGTCATTGGTGACCCAGATCGGTGAGCAGGTCGACTACCTGCGCTTTCTCCCCGAGAAAACCGCGGCCAATCGCAGACGCTGGTGGGCCGCGCTGCTGATGGCCGGCCCCGGCTGGATCATTCCCGGCGCCCTGAAGATCATGGCCGGGGCCTTCCTGGCCTTCCTCGCCTTGCAGCACGAAGTGCCCATCGACCGGGCCATCGAGCCCACCCAGATGTACCTGGTGGCCTTCCACTATGTGTTCGCCTCGCCAGAATGGGCGCTGGCGGCGATGACCCTGTTCGTGATCATTTCCCAGATAAAGATCAACCTGACCAACGCCTATGCAGGCTCGCTGGCCTGGTCGAACTTCTTCGCCAGGGTCACCCACAGCCATCCAGGGCGGGTGATCTGGCTGGTGTTCAACGTCATCATCGCGCTGGTACTGATGGAGCTGGGCGTGCTCGAGGCCATCGAGCAGGTGCTGGGGCTGTACGCCAACATCGCCATCGCATGGATTGGCGCGCTGGTGGCTGACCTTGTAATCAACAAGCCGCTGGGCCTTTCGCCCAGGCACATCGAGTTCAAGCGTGCGCACCTGTACGACATCAACCCGGTGGGCGTCGGCGCCATGTCCATCGCCTCGCTGGCGGCGTTCGCCGCGCATTTCGGCCTGTTCGGCGCAACGGCCCAGGCGGCGCCGCCGTTGATCTCGCTGCTGATCGCACTGGTGGTGACGCCGCTGCTCGCCTGGCTGACCCGGGGCCGCTACTACATTGCCCGCACCAGCCCAGAAGCCCTGCTCTATCCCCATGGCGACCAGGCCAACCTGCAATGCGGCCTGTGCAACAACGCCTTCGAGGCTGCGGACATGGCCTGGTGCCCAGCGTACGGGCTCGCCGATCTGCTCGCTGTGCTGTTCGCTGGACGCGCGCTGCGCCGACCGCTGCAAGCAAAGGGCGCGCCTGTCGATGCAGTTCGAGGACCTGCTCGGCCGCCTGTTGCCCCGCCGCTACCTGCACACGCGCCTGGCGCAGTACCTGGGCTTGCTGGCGATCCTGGTGCTAGGTTTGTCCGGCGCCCTGGCGCTGGTCTACAGCCAGGTCGCCCACGCCTTGGTCGACCAGTCGCCCGAGGCCTATCGCACGCTGCTTCTGGCCTTTCTCAAGGCCTTCCTGACCTTTTGCGTATTTGCCGGGGTGCTGGCCTGGTGGGTGGTGCTGACTCGGGAAAGCCGCCGGGTGGCGCTGGAGGAGTCGGAGCGCCAGACCCAGTTGCTGATCCAGGAAATCCAGGCCCACGACAAAACCGACCAGGCCTTGCAGGAAGCGAAGGAGGCTTCGGAAGCGGCCAATGCCGCCAAGAGCCGCTATGTGACCGGGCTCTCCCATGAGCTGCGCACACCGCTGAACAGCATTCTTGGCTTCACCCAGATCCTCCAGCGCGACCCGGCGACCCCCGTCCAGCACCAGGACTCGCTGGCGACCATCCTGCGCAGCAGCTCGCACCTGCTGTCGCTGATCGACGGGCTGCTGGACGTGGCCAAGATCGAGGCGGGCAAGCTGCGCCTGGAGCCGTCGGAAATCCTCTTGCAGCAGTTCTTGAGCGACCTGGAGCAGATGTTCGCCGGCACCGCCCGGGAAAAAGGCCTGGGCTTTCGCCTGGACCTGGTCGGGCGCATGCCGACAGTGGTACGCGGCGACGAGAAGCGGGTGCGCCAGATCCTCATCAACTTGCTGGGCAACGCGGTCAACTTCACCGACAGCGGCGAGGTCTGCCTGCGGGTCAGCTACCGGCGCGAAACGGCGATTTTCGAGGTGATCGACAGCGGCATCGGCATCGCTGCGGAGCAGATCGAGCGCATCTTCCAACCCTTCGAGCGCGGAGGCCTGGAGCGCCAGGACAAAGGCATGGGCCTGGGCCTGACGATTACCCGCATGCTCACCTCATTGATGGGCGGGGCGTTGTCGGTCACCAGCCAGCCCGGCGAAGGCACGCGCTTCCAGGTGCGCCTGTTTCTCTCGGAGGTGCGGGTGCCCAAGGCGGTCATCGCGGTCGATCACGACGTGGTCGGCTATGCAGGCGAGCGCCAGCGCATTCTGGTGGTGGACGATCATATCGAGCACCGCAAGGTCATCGTCGGCCTGCTCGGCCCTCTGGGCTTCGACCTGATAGAGGCAGCCAATGGCCAGGAAGCCATCCGGCAAGTGTCCCTGCACCACCCGGACCTGATCCTGATGGACCTGTCGATGCCGGACATGGACGGCTGGCAGACCCTGCGCCTGATCCGCCGCAACGCGTTGTCCCAGGCGCCGGTCATCGTCCTGTCGGCCAACGCCAACGCCTTCACTGACGACAAGGACAGTGAACTGCCATCCATGGAGCACGACTACTTGGCCAAGCCCGTGCACCTGCAGCAACTGCTCGATCTGCTCGCCCGCCACCTGCACCTGCACTGGCAACGCCGGCCGTCGCCCAGCCATGCCAGCGAATCGCCGTGGATGCTGCCACCGCGCAAGGACCTCGAGGAACTCTACGAGTTGTGTGGGCTGGGCTACATGCGCGGGATCCAGCAAAAGCTCGACATGCTCGAACGCAACGGTAGCGACAGCGCCGCGTTCATCGCCAGGCTGCGCGCCCTGGCCAAGGGTTTCCGCCTGGATGAACTCAGCCTGCAACTGAAGGAGGCCCTCAATGAGCACCCTGACCTCACCCGCTGATCACGGCGTGGTCCTGATCGTCGACGATACCCCGGACAACCTCGCGCTGCTCTCCGATGCCCTGGACGCGGCCGGCTACATGGTCCTGGTGGCGCTCGACGGCAGCAGCGCCCTGACCCGCCTGCAGCGCAGGCGCCCCGACCTGATCCTGCTGGACGCCATGATGCCCGGGCTCGACGGCTTCGAAACCTGCCGGCGCATCAAGCAGCAGCCCGACACGGCCGATATCCCGGTGCTGTTCATGACCGCGCTGACCGACAGCGAGCATGTGGTGCAGGGTTTCGAGGCCGGTGCCATCGACTATGTCACCAAGCCGATCCAGTGCGCCGAGGTGCTTGCCCGGGTGGCCTCGCACCTGCGTACCGCGCGCATCCTGCAGGCCGCGCGCCAGGCCTCGCAACCCATCGGCCTGGACCATGCCCCGGCCTACGGCACGCTGTCGCGGCGTTTCCAGCTTACCGAGCGCGAGGTGGAGGTGCTGCGCTGGGTGTCTTGCGGCAAGACCAACAAGGACATCGCCGACATCCTGCAACTGAGCCCCCGCACGGTGAACAAACACCTGGAGCATGTGTTCGTCAAGCTGGGGGTCGAGACCCGTACCGCAGCGATGTCCGTGGCGCTGGCGGCGATGGCGGAACGGGCCTGACCCAGCTGCTGCCCGCGACCTGACGCGGTTGACTCCCTCCCCCAATAATGCTCAGATGCGCCCCTTGTTCCAGGTGTCCCCCGCCGCCGCGCGAGGGATTAAACGGGAAGCCGGTGACTCGCCCTGCGCGATCAGTCCGGCGCTGCCCCCGCAACGGTAAGCGAGCGATGCATTCGAGACGCCACTGTGCCAGCCGGCATGGGAAGGCGAATGCCTCACGCCCCTCGCAAGCCCGGAGACCGGCCTGGTCCAGCAGTTGGCAACTCCCGCGGTGGGCGGGCGCAGGCCGGTATCCGCGGCATGTTTGTGCCGGCGAGCCTTCCAGCGCGTCCTCCGTTCGGGTCGAACTCACCCAGCAACGGTCGCATCGCCATGTCCTCCCCCACTTTGCGCATCGAAGGCCTGCACTGGGCACCCGGCCCGGGCCAGACGACGCTGCTCGAAGGCATCGACCTCGAAGTCGGCGCAGGTGAATTCGTCGGCCTGATCGGCCCCAACGGCAGCGGCAAGACCAGCCTGCTGCGCTGCGCCTACCGCTTCAACCGACCCCATCGAGGCCAGGTGACGCTGGCCGGCGAAGATATCTGGCAGCATCCCCCACGCTGGGTTGCCCGACGCATTGCGGTGATGCTGCAAGAGTTTCCCGAGGACTTCGGCCTGAGCGTGCGCGATATCGTCGCCATGGGGCGTACGCCGCACCTGGGGTGGCTGGAGGGCGACCGCGAGCCTGCCCTGGTCGAGACCACCCTGGCGCGCCTTCAGCTGGAGGCCATGGCCGACCAGGCGTTCATCCGCCTGTCCGGCGGTGAGAAGCAACGCGTGCTGCTGGCCCGCGCGTTGGTCCAGCAACCACAATTGCTGATTCTCGACGAGCCGACCAACCACCTCGACCCACGCTTTCAGCTCGCCCTGCTGCAACAACTGCGCGGCACCGGCTTGAGCCTGCTGGCCAGCTTCCACGACCTGAACCTGGCCGCTGCCTTCTGCGACCGCCTGTACGTCATCGACGCCGGGCGCATCGTCGCCTGCGGTACACCGCACCAGGTGCTGACCGAACATTGCCTGGCCGAGGTTTTCGGCGTGCAGGCGCTGGTCGACCGTCACCCGTTGGCCGCCCATCCACGCATCACCTGGATCACCTGCGCATGAAAGCCCTGCTCCCCTGCCTGGCCCTGCTGGCCACCCTGCCCCTCGCCGCCCACGCCAGCCACTACCCGTTGACCGTGCGCAGTTGCGAGCGCGACGTCACGTTCACCGAGGCGCCCACCCGCGCGGTCAGCCACGACATCAACCTTACCGGCATGCTTCTGGCCCTGGGCCTGCGCGAGCACATGGTCGGCTATAGCGGCATCAGCGGCTGGAAGACCCTCGACCCGGCGCTGCGCAAAGCGTTGGAAGGCCTGCCGGAAATCGCCCCACGCTATGCCTCGGTTGAGAACCTGCTGGAGGTGAACGCCGACCTGCTGTTCGCTGGCTGGAACTACGGCATGCGCATCGGCGGGCCGGTCACCCCGCAGACCCTGGCGCGGTTCGATATCCCGGTGTACGAGCTGAGCGAGTCTTGTTCGTGGATCATGCCGCAACGCTCGGCAAGTCTCGAAGACCTCTACCGCGACCTGGACAACCTCGGGCGTATCTTCGACGTACCCGAGCGCGCCCAGGCGCTGGTCGGCCAATTGCGCCGACGAGTCGCACAGGTAAGCGCGGCACTGGCCAAGGCCACCGAACATCCACGGGTATTCCTCTATGACAGCGGCGAAGACCGCCCCACCACTTCCGGGCGCCTGGGCATGCCGCAGGCGCTGATCGCCACCGCCGGTGGCGACAACGTGATGGCCGACGTGGCTGCCAGCTGGACCCAGGTCAGCTGGGAAAGCGTGGTGGAGCGCGACCCAGAGGTGATCGTGATCGTCGACTACGGCCCCACCAGCTGGCAGCAGAAACGCGACTTCCTGCTGCAGCACCCGGCCCTGGGTGGTGTCGAGGCCATTCGCAAACAGCGCTTCGTGGTGCTGTCGTATCTGCAAGTGACGCCGTCGGTGGAAAACGCCAGCGCCATCGAAACCCTGGCGTCGGCCCTGCATCCGCAATTGATCGAACAGGCGCCACGTTGATGCCCATCCGCAACCCCGTGGCCTACCGTGGGCTGATCGTCGTGCTGTCCGCCGCGCTGCTGCTGTCGTGCCTGTTGTCGCTAGGCTTCGGCGCTGCCCAGGTGCCCCTGGGCGAAGTGGCGAGCATCGTGCTGCAACAGCTCGGTGTGGGCAACGGCGGCGATGCCAGCCGTGGCCAGGCACAGATCGTCTGGCAGATCCGCGCGCCACGGGTGCTGCTGGGGGCCTTGGTGGGTGCCGGCTTGGCCCTGGTCGGTGGGGCGTTGCAGGCGGTGACCCGCAACCCGCTGGCTGACCCGCACCTGCTGGGTGTCAGCGCGGGCGCGGTGTTCGGCGCGGTCATGGTGGTGCTGTTCCTGGGCCAGTTCGCCGGGGTCTTCAGCTTGCCGGTGGCGGCCTTCGTGGGTGCTTTGGGCAGCATGCTGCTGGTGCTGGGCGTGGCCAGCCGTGGCGGGCGCCTGGAAAGCGACCGTCTGCTACTGGCCGGGGTGGCGGTGTCGTTCGTGGTGATGGCGGCGGCCAACCTGCTGCTGTACACCGGCGACCCTCACGCTACCAGTTCGGTGATGTTCTGGATGCTCGGAGGGCTGGGCCTGGCGCAATGGTCGTTGCTGTGGCTGCCGGCGCTCTGCGTATTGGCGGGGTTCGTCTTGCTGATGAGCCTGGCGCGTGCCTTGAATGCACTGATGAGCGGCGAGCAGACCGCCGTCAGCCTGGGGTTCGATACCCGTCGGGTGCGTGCCCACGTATTCGTGGGCTCGGCCCTGCTGACCGGGGTGCTGGTGTCGTTGTCCGGCGCCATCGGTTTCGTCGGCCTGATGCTGCCGCATGTGGCCAGGCGCCTGGCAGGCGCCGAGCACCGCCGCCTGCTGCCGGTGTGTGCGCTGCTGGGCGCGCTGTTCATGGTATGGGTGGATATGGGCGCGCGTACCCTGATCGCCCCCCAGGACTTGCCGATCGGCATCGCCACCGCTGCCATCGGTGGCTTGTTCTTCATCGTGTTGCTGCGCAGGAAGGCTTAGCAGCAGCGGGTGTTGCACTGGCGCTTGCCGTAGCGTGCCTCCTGGCGCTCGCGGAAGAACTCCTTCTGGCTCATCACCGGTTCACCGGGATGGTTGGCTTTGCGCAAGGCCACGTACTGCTCGTAGTCCGGCATGCCCACCAGCAGGCGGCTGAAGCGGCCGAGCCATTGGATACCGCGTTGGAGTTTGTTGCTGGACATGGACAGTGCTCCGTGTGCAGGTGCTTGAAGGTAAGCATCATGAGACTTCGCGGATGTATCGGCAATGTGTCGAACCGCGAAGGTTTTGTATTGTTTTGTAGCAAGTAGCCCTGTTTCGCGAGGACCAGCGGTCATCGCCGTTAATCCTGGGAAAATCCTGTCTCTCCATCATCGGCCTCGTTCGGCGTATTGCACGCCTGCGATTAAACGATGATGGAGAACTGCCCATGAAAGCCCTTACCTTCGCCCTGACTTTGCTTGCCGCCACCACCGCTACCTCGGCATTGGCCGAAGGCGGTTCCGACCGCCTCAAACAGCGCAGCGACCAATGGGCCATGCAGCGCCAGCAACAGCAGCAAGAGGCCTTGGCCAAGCGCGACGCGCAACCCGCACCACAAACCCAGGGTAGCACCGAGCGCCCAGCCTCTTGAGCCCACCCCACGGGGCGTAGGCATGCGCTTTCAAAGCGGGGCGGATCTGTGTAAAACAGGCCATTCACTCCCCGCGACGACAAGGATTTGCGCATGCTCTACCGCCCCCTCGGCCAATCCGGCCTGCAAGTTTCCGCCCTGACCCTGGGCAGTATGATGTTCGGCGAACAGACCAGCACCGAAGCGTCGCTGCGCATCATCGAGCGTGCCTGGGACCAGGGCATCAACTTCATCGACACCGCCGATGTCTACAATGCCGGACGCTCCGAGGAGATCGTCGGTGAAGCGGTGGCACGCAACCGCCAGGACTGGATCGTCGCCACCAAGGCCGGCTATGGCCCGGCCGATGGCCTGCCGAACCGCAGCGGGCTTTCGCGCAAGCACCTGTTCAATGCCCTGGAAGCCTCGCTGAGCCGCCTGGGCACCGACTACCTGGACATCTACTACCTGCACCGCGAAGACCACAAGGTGCCGCTGGAAGAAACCGTGCGGGCAATCGGCGACATGCTGCAACAAGGCAAGGTGCGCTATTGGGGCGTGTCCAACTTCCGTGGCTGGCGCATCAGCGAAATCTGCAACCTGGCCGAGCGCCTGGGTGTGGCCAAGCCAGTGGTCAGCCAGCCGCTGTACAACATCGTCAACCGCCAGGCCGAGCCCGAGCAACTGGCGGCGGCGGCCTTCCATGGCCTGGGCGTGGTGCCGTTCAGCCCACTGGCCCGTGGCGTGCTGAGCGGCAAGTACGCCCCCGGCGCGACGCCCGATCAAGGCAGCCGCGCCGGGCGCCAGGACAAGCGCATCATGGAGGTGGAATGGCGCCAGGAGTCGCTGGCCATCGCCCAGAAGATCCACGCCTACACCGAAGCCAAGGGCGTGGGCATCGTCGAGTTCGCCATTGCCTGGGTACTCAACAACCAGCTGGTCAGCTCGGCCATTGTCGGGCCGCGGACCGAGGAGCAGTGGGAAACCTACGCCGGGGCGCTGGAGGTAGAGATCACCGCCGAGGACGAAGCCTTCATCGATTCGCTGGTAACGCCGGGGCATGCGTCCACGCCTGGGTTCAACGATGTGGCGCACTTCGTCAGCGGCCGCCTGCCACGCAATTGAATCGCACCGCCCGCTTCAGGCCGGCAAGTCCCGCTGGCTGCGGGCGAATTCGATGAAGGCCTTGAGCGCCGCCGGCACCTGGCGGCGACTCGGGTAGTACAGATGGAAGCCTGGGTAATAGTGGGACCAGTCTCCCAGCACCTGCACCAACTCCCCGCTTTGCAGATGCTCGCGCACCATGTCTTCGAATACATAGGCCAAGCCCACGCCATCGAGCGCTGGCCGGGTCATCATGCGCACGTCATCCAGCACCATCGGCCCCTGCACATCCACTTCCAGGCGCATGCCGCCGCGTTCGAACTCCCAGCGATACAGCGCACCACTGGGGAAGCGATGGCCGATGCACGGCAGGCCGCGTAGGTCCTGGGGTTGCTGCGGCAGCGGATGACGCTGGAAAAACGCCGGCGAACCCACGACCACCGAGCGCAGGTAAGGCCCGATGGGCAGCGACACCATGTCGGCCTGCAAGCGCTCGCCCAGGCGCACGCCCGCGTCGAAACCACCACTCACCATATCCACCAGCGCGTCATCGCCGCTGATCTCCAGGCGTACGTCCGGGTACTGCGCCAGGAACGGGTTGGCCAATGGCAACAGCACCAGCTCCACCCCTATTCGCCCCGCCGTGATACGCAAGTTGCCGGACGGCTTGTCGCGAAAGCTGTTGAGGTCTTCGAGCGCATCGGCGATATCGCGAAACGCCGGCTGCAGGCGTTGGTACAGGCGTTCGCCCGCCTCGGTCAGCGCCACGCTGCGCGTGGTGCGGTTGAACAGGCGTACGTCCAGGCGAGTTTCCAGCGCGCGCAACCCATGGCTCAAGGCCGAAGGCGTAAGCCCCAGTTCCACTGCTGCACGGCTGAAGTTCAGGTGCCTGGCAATGCACAGGAATAGCGAAAGATCGGCGGTGCTGGGCGCCTTCATTTGTGAACAACCTTCACAGGACCATCCAAAATTCGTGGGATTATCACAGAAATAGTCCGGCTTTACAGTTGCGTCAACTCATCGAGAAGGCCCTGCACAACGCAGGGTCCATGACAGGAGGAGTTGACATGCGTACTTGGCTCATTACTGGCGCTTCCCGTGGTTTCGGTACCCTGATTGCACAACAGGCCCTGGCGGCCGGCGACGCGGTCATCGCCACCGCACGCAAGCCTGAAGACGTCGTGGCCCGCCTGGGCGAGCACCCTAACCTCTTGACCGTGCGCCTGGACGTCACCCGTGAGGAAGAGGCCCACCAGGCCGTTGCAGAGGGCATCAGGCGCTTCGGGCGCATCGATGTTCTGATCAACAACGCAGGCTACGGTGTGCTCGGTGCAGTCGAGGAAACCAGCGCAAGCGAAACCGAGCGACTGTTCGCCACCAACGTCTTCGGCCTGCTCAACGTGACCCGCGCCGTACTGCCGCACATGCGCCGTCAGCGTAGCGGCCACGTCATCAACATCTCATCGCTGGGTGGCTACCAAGGCTACATGGGTTGGGGCGTGTACGGCTCTACCAAGTTCGCCGTCGAAGGCATCAGCGAGGCCATGCACCAGGAGCTGGCGCCGCTGGGCATCCATGTCACCGTGGTAGAGCCTGGCTTCTTCCGTACCGACTTCCTTGATGAGCAATCGCTGATCAAGACTGCCCTGGAACTGTCGGACTACGACGAAACCGTCGGCCAGATGCGCACGTTCGCCGCCTCCGCCAACCACGCGCAGCCGGGCGACCCGGACAAGTTCGCCAAGGCCATGCTGGAGCTGGTCAACGCGGCGAATCCGCCTCAGCGCCTGCCGCTGGGCAGCGATGCGGTAGCGCGCATCGCCTCCAAGCATGCGTTCGTCGAGGGTGAGCTGGTGCAGTGGCGGGAGCTGGCGATGTCCACCGACTTCGCCCAGTAGAAAACACCATGCTTGGCAAAGGATCCCGCTGCACCTGTGCAGCGGGATCGTTTCGTTACATCAGCGACAGCCCTTTGATCGCCAGCAGGTGCAACGGATAGAACCCATAGCCCCAGCGCCCCACCCGCGGTACTCGCCACCCGTCGCAGCCCAGCAACCCCTTGCCCAGCGGCAACGCCAAGGCGGCGGTGGCGAGCACCAGCCAGGTGAAAGGCTGCCACAGGTGGCCATACAACCAGCTGTTGGTCAGGTTGCCGGCCATGGCCAGAACAGCCCCCAGCAGCCACCCCTTCGTACCCTGTTGCAGCGCCAGAACGCACGCGGCGGGCAGCAGCACGCCTGGCAGGCCGTACATCAGTCGCTCGCCGAACAGCACCGCCAGCGCCAATGCAGCACCACCGGCCAGCCGCGCCAAGGCCTGGGGATGGTGTACGGCCCAGGCCAGCAGCAGCCCCAAGGTCAGCGTAGGCATCACGCTGAGGGTCTGCGAGCCGCTGTCCAGCCAGCGATAAGGCCCTTCCGACAGCAACGAGAACAGCAGCATCAGGCCCAGGTAGCGTGCGTTCGAGCGTCTGTACAAGGTGCCGGGCATGCTGCGCGCGACGTTGCAGGCGATCGCCAGGCAGAACAGCGGAAAGGCCAGCCGCCCCAGCACGAACAGGTTATCGGCGCCAGGCCAGAGAAACCGCAAGTGGTCGGCGACCATCGTTACCATCGCCGTCCACTTGACCAGGTCCAGCCCGGCCGAACGCCTGCTCAGGGTCGCGCCTCGCCCAGGTAGCGGTTGGTCCATGTCGCCAGCGGCAGGGGTGGTTGCTGCTCGAGAATGCGGCTCCAGATCAGTTGCAGATCATCCAGGTTGAACATCGAGCCGACACCCGCGCCGATCCAGGCCGTGGGGGTGTCGACGATCCACTGCCCCTGCCCGTCGCGGTGGGCCATATTGAAGCGGAAGGTGTAGTTGCCGGGGATACCCATGCGCAGGTCGGACACTACCAGGGTGCCGTCGATCGCGTCGTAGCGCAGCCAGTCGTCGGTAAACCAGCGTAGCCGCGCATGCAGCGGGTCATCGCCTAGAGCCTGGGCGAGTTCCAGGTTCAGGGACAGACGCTGCATCTCCGGCGCCTGGTGGTCGAACAAGCTGCTGACGCCTTCGTAGTAATGGCCATCCGGGGTCTTGGCCAGTACGCGCCAGACCAGGCTGTTGAACGCCATGGGTATCGCCCGCACTGCACTCGTGGCTACCCCTTGCTGCTCCAGGGCGTGGGCGAAACGCTGCTCGGCGGCCATGCGCCCGGCCAGGCCGAACCCCAGGTAGGCCGTGCTGAACAGCAAGGCCGCGGCCATCCAAGGCACGGCGCGCCCGGCCATACCACGCAACGCGGCGAAGAGCACCGTGGCCAGCAGCGGCACGGTGTAGATCGGGTCGATGATGAACACCGCCGCCCAGCTTTCCGGGGTGAACTGCAAGGGCCAGAACAATTGCGTGCCGTACACCGTGAACGAATCGAGTATCGGGTGGGTCACCAGCACCAGCCAGAACGCCAGGAACAAGCGTGGCCAGCGGTAGCCTTTTTCGGGCCAATACCGCTTGCCGAGCCAGGCCACCAGCCAGGCCAGCAGCAACGCAACGCCGGTAAGTACGAAAATCGAGTGGGAAAAGCCCCGATGGTAGGTCATCTGCGAGACCGGGTCGGCATAGCGAATGACGACGTCCAGGTCGGGCACGGTGCCGAGGGCGGCGCCGTAGAGCAAGGCGCGTCGGCCCTGGATACGGCCCAGCACGGTGCCCTGCAGGGCCGCGCCCAGCACGGCTTGGGTGATTGAGTCCACGGAAACGCTTCCTGTGCAGGTAGTTGCCGGAAACTACCCGCAACCTGGGCGGTTGTGCAAACCCCAAACCGATACCAGCGGTATCAGAACAGCTGCCAGGTGTAGACCAGGATCAGGCGGTTCTCATCGATGTCGCTGCGGTAGTTCGAGCGCGCCATGGCGTTGCGCACCCGTATGCCCAGACCCTTGAGCACACCGCTTTGCACCGCGTATCCCAGGTCGATGTCGCGCTCGCGGTCACGCCCCTCGAACCCCCGCCCGGTGTCGACATTGTCGCCGGTGATGTAGCGCACCGTCGCCGTCAGGCCTGGAATGCCCATGGCTGCGAAGTTGTAGTCGTAGCGCACCTGGTACGAGCGTTCGTCGGTATAGGCGAACTCGTAGGTCGGCACCTCGTTGCCCAATGGTGTGATATTGGCGAACACCCGTGGGAATGGGCTGTCGCCATACATGCCCTGGTAGCCGACATGGAATGCATGGCCGCCATGGCGGGCGGTGAACAGCGAGAAGAACGCCTGGTTGTCGATGCGCCCAAGCAAGGCATCGCCGTCCTCGCGGGCGGTGTAGTAGCCCAGGTTGGCGCTGAGTACCCAGTCGCCCAGCGGCTTGCTGTGCTTCAGCCCCAGGAAGCCTTGCTCGTAGATGTCTTCCAGTTGCCCGTACCACAGGCTGGCGGAGGTCTGGTTGGCGTTGAAGGCATAGTCGGCACCTGCATAGTTGAAGGCATCGCTTTCAGCCTGGCGCATCGGCACATGGCCAAGCATGGCGTTCATCTTGCCGTAGCCGCCTTCGTTGCGCAGGTGCGTGCTACTCAGATGACCGGCCTGCAGGGTCAAGCCTTGCAGCTCGGTGGAGCTGACGCTTACGCCTTGGTAGGTCGGTGGCAGCAGGCGGATATCACTGAAGGCCAGTACCGGCAGGTTTGGTTGCAGCTCGCCGATGCGCAGTTCGGTCTTCGACAGACGCGCCTTGAAGGTCGGTGCCAGGCGGCTGTATTCGCTGGCCGCGCGGCCATCGCCGTGCACCGGCAACAGGCCTGTGTTGACGCGGTCGGGGCTGCTGTCCAGGCGAATGCCCAACAGGCCCAGGGCATCGACGCCAAAACCCACGGTGCCAGGGGTGTAGCCCGACTTGAAGTCGAGGATGAAACCCTGGGCCCACTCCTCGGCCTTGGACTGCTGGTTGGCACCGACGATATCGGAGAAGTCGCGGCTGAAGTAGTAGTTGCGAGCGCTGAGGCTGGCCTTGGCGTCCTCGAAGAATCCGCCTTCGGCGGCAAGCACGGGTTGGCTGAGCACTGCGAGGCCCAGGGCGAGGCATGGCGTTTGGTTCATTCCGATAGCTCTCTTGATCTTGTTGTTATGGTTGAAGCGTTTGCAACTGGCGCTGCGCGAAGGCGCAGCACTGCGTGGGCGGCGAGCCCGAACAGCAAGCCCCAGAACGCCGCCGAGAGGCCGAGGAAGGAAACCCCCGAGGCGGTCACCAGGAAGGTGAAAAGCCCGGCATCGCGCTCTGCAGGTTCGGCCAGGCTGCGCGCCAGGGCTTCGCTGATCGCGCCGTACAGCGCAAGGCCCGCCAGTGCGGCCACCAAGGCCGCCGGAAAGGCGGCGAACAGCGACATCAGGGTGGCGCCAGCCACACCCAGCAACAGGTACAACCCACTGCCGGCGACCGCTGCCACGTAGCGACGGCGCGGGTCTTCATGGGCTTCGCGCCCGGTGCAAAGGCTGGCGGTAACGGCTGCCAGGTTCAGCCCGTGGCAACCGAACGGTGCCAACAGCGCTCCGCCAATGGCGCTGGCGCGAATCAAAGGGCTGGCGGGCGTGCTGTAGCCAGCGTTACGCAGCACGGCCATGCCCGGCATGAACTGCCCGGTCAGCGCTACCAGCACCAGCGGTAGCGCGAGGTTGAACAGCGCGGTCAGGCTGAACTGCGGGGTCACCCATTGCGGGGACGCCAATTCCAGCACCAGCGCTTCGGTGCGCAGTTGACCCGTGGCCACCGTGACCAACGCGCCGATCGCCAGCACCGCCGCCACGGCGTAGCGTGGCCGCAGCCGGCGCACCAACAGGTAGCCGGCGAACATCGACAGCACCAGCAACGGTTGCGTCGGCAAGGCGCGGAACACCTCGGTGCCGAAGCTGAACAGGATGCCCGCCTGCAGGCCGGCTGCGATCGAGCCCGGCAGCCGGGCGATGATGCGATCGAAGGCGCCGCTGGTACCGATTGCCAGCAGCACCAGGTTGGCCATCAAATAGGCGCCGACGGCCTGTGCCAGGCCCACCTGGGGCAAGGCACTGACCAGCAGCGCCGACCCCGGAATCGACCAGGCGATCACCACCGGCACCCGGTAGCGCAGGCTCAGCAGCGCGCCCAGCACAGCGCTGCCCATGGATATCGCCCATACCCATGACGACAGCTCGCCGTGTGACAGCCCGGCGGCTTCGGCGGCGTGAAAGATGATGACCAAGGGGCCGGCGTAGGAGATAAGCGTGGCCAGCAGGCCAGCCAGGATCGCGGACAGCGAGCTGTCCTTCAGGAGGTTCTTCATGGGGCCTCGTTGAGTCAGTGCCGGCCTCTTCGCGGGTGAACCCGCTCCCACAGGTACTGCACCGCTCCCAAGACCGCAGGTGAACCTGTGGGAGCGGGTTTACCCGCGAAGAAAGCGCCACGGTTTAGGCGGCAGCCGCCACGGTCTGGCGCCGCCCGCTAACCAGATGCACCGCCATGGCCAGTGCCGCGATCGCCCCAGGAACGGCAAAGGCGATGAAGTTCAGTTGCAGCGGCAAGTTGATGCCCATCAGCGCACCACCCAGCAGCGGCCCTACGATCGCGCCATTGCGGCCGATCCCCGACGCCCAGCCCAGGCCTGTTGAGCGTACCGACAGGCCATACAGCTGCGCCGCACCGGCATACAGCAGGATCTGCGTACCAATGGTGGTCGCCCCGGCAATGAAGATCAGCAGGTACAGCACCGGCATCGGGCTGTTGACCCCCAGCAGGCTGATCGACAGCGCTGCCGCTATGAAGAACGCCACCTTGACCTTGACCAGGTTGTAACGGTCGCCCAGCCAGCCACCCAGAATCGCCCCGGCCATGCCACCGAAGTTCAGCGCCAGCAGGAACGACAAGCTCGAGCCCAGGCTGTAGCCGGCATTGGCCATCAGCTTCGGCAACCAGGAGCTCAGCGCATAGACCATCAGCAGGCAGCAGAAGAACGCCAGCCACAGCGCCAGGGTGCGCACCGCCAGGCCATTGCGGAACAGTTCCAATACAGACGCCCCGCTGCCCTTGCGCTCGACCGCCTGCAACGTATCGTCCGCCTGCACATCGCATTGCGGGTCCAGGCGCTTGAGCAGCTTGCGTGCTTCCTCCAGACGGCCCTGACGCACCAGGAACCCGATGGATTCAGGCAGGTAGTAGAGAATCACCGGCAACAGCAGCAACGGAATGGCTGCGGCGAAGAACATCGACTCCCAGCCAAAGCGCGGCAGCATGAAGATGCCGACACCCGCCGAGAGCATGCCGCCCAGCGAATAGCCGCTGAACATGATCGCCACCAGCGTACTGCGCAGGCGCTTGGGCGCGTACTCGCTCATCAGCGCCACGGCATTGGGCATCAGCCCGCCACAGCCGAGCCCGGCGATGAAGCGGTAGATACCGAACTCGCTGGGGCTGCTGGCGAAGCCGTTGAGGATGGTAGCCACGGAGAACAGCGCAAAGCACATGGCGATGCCCTTCTTGCGCCCGATCCGGTCGGCCAGGCTGCCGAACACCAGGGCGCCGAACATCATGCCGAACAGCGCGTAGCTGCCCAGCGCACCGGCTTGCAGGGGCGTCAGGCCCCATTCCTTCATGATTACCGGCAGCACTACGCCGTAGATGAACAGGTCGTAGCCGTCGAAGATCAGCAGCAGGCCGCACCAGGCCATGACCATCCAGTGGAAGGGGGTAAAGCGCGCGTTATCGATGATCGGGTGTATATCGAGTGTTCGCATGGCATCTGTCTCTTGTTCTTGTTGTGTGAAGAAAACCTTGCCGCCAGCGGTGTCAGCCCAGGTCGCCACCGCCCACCGGCAAGGTCACGCCGGTGATGTAGGAGGCCTCGTCGCTGGCCAGGAAGAGAATGGCGCCGACCTGTTCGTCGATGCTGCCGTAGCGGTGCATCAAGCTGCTGGACAGGGTCTGGTCGACGATCTGCTGGTACCAGACCTTTTCCTGCTCGCTTTGCTCGGCTTCGTTGCGCGGAATGCGCCGCGGGGGCGCGTCGGTGCCGCCGGGAGCCGTGGCGTTGACCCGCACACCACGGTCGGCGGTCTCGAACGCCAGGCACGCGGTGAGCGCATTGACGCCGCCCTTGGCCGCGCCGTATGGCACGCGGTTGACGCCACGGGTGGCGATGGACGACACGTTGACGATCGCCCCGGCGCCCTGTTCGAGCATGTACGGCAACGCGCTATGGCAGCACCACAGGGTGGGGAACAGCGAACGGCGCACTTCGGCTTCGACCTGCGCCACGCTGTAGTGCTCGAACGGCTTGGCCCAGATGGTGCCGCCGACGTTGTTGACCAGCACGTCGAGGCGGCCGAAGGTTTTGACCGCCGTGGCCATCACCTGGGCGCAGTCTTCGTGCCGTTCGAGGTCGGCGGTAAGGGTCAGCATGCCCTCCTCGGCCAGTTCGTGGACCAGCTCGGAGCGGTCCACCGCCACCACTTGCGCGCCCTCTGCCTTGAGCCGCTGGCACACGCCGCGGCCGATGCCCTGAGCGGCACCGGTGACCAGGGCGACCTTGTTCTGGAACCTTGTAGCCATTGCGAATCTCCCTCTTGAGACGTGGTGTGCTCATCGCGGGCAACCCTCGCCTTGAACCTGGAATACGAAAACCTCAGGCCGCCGCTGCAAACTTCTCGAAATAGAAGTTCACCGGGGTAATGCCCTGCTCGCGCAGATGCTGGCTCACCGCCTCGACCATCGGTGGCGGCCCGCACAGGTACACGTCCACATCGCCGTCGTTGAGGTGGCCCGGCTCGATGTGTTGGGTGACGTAGCCCTTCTGCGGGTATTGGCTCTCAGGGCTGGCCACGCAGGCGCTGTAGCTGAAGTTGGGAATACGTGCAGCCAGCGCCTGCAGGCGGTCGAGCTCGACCAGGTCGAAGTCGTGGGTGACCCCGTAGATCAAGTGCAGCGGGTGTTCGCTGCCGGTCTCGGCGATCTTCTCCAGCATCGCGGTGAACGGCGCCAAGCCCGTGCCGCCAGCCAACAGCAACAAGGGGCGGTGGATCGGCCGCAAATAGAAACTGCCCAGCGGCCCTGCCAGGCTCATGCGGTCGCCGGCCTTGGCCAGGCCGGTCAGGAAGCTACTCATCAGCCCGCCCGGCACATTACGAATCAGAAAGCTGACTTCGCCGTCCTTTTGCAGCGAACTGAAGGAGTAGGCCCGGCTCTGCTCGCTGCCCGGCACCTTGAGGTTGACGTACTGCCCCGGCAGGAACGCCAGGCGGCTCAATGCCTCGCTCTTGATCGACAAGGCAATGGTGCTCTGCGACAGCTGGCGCACATCGCTGATGGCCGCCTCGAAGCTGGCCTGTTCGGTCTTGCACACTTGCGACGAGGCTGGAATGCGCACCACGCAGTCGCTTTCGGCGCGCATCTGGCAGGTCAGCACGTAGCCCTCGGCGATTTCGTCCTCGCTCAAGGCGTCGTCGATGAAATCCTCGCCCAGGTCGTACTGCCCGGACTCTGCCTTGCACTTGCAGGTGCCGCAGGCGCCGTCACGGCAGTCCAATGGGATGTTGATGCCTTGGCGGTAGGCGGCATCGGCCACGGTTTCATGGCCTTCGGCGTGGATGAAGCGGGTAACCCCGTCTTCGAAGTTCAAAGCGATCTGGAAGCTCATAAGGCACCTGCTTCAGATGTGGTAGATGTCGATGACCTGACGCACGTAGTCGTTTTTCAGTACCACCTTCTTGGCCTTGATCAGCGGCTGCTCGCCGCGCAGGTCGAGGGTGTAGAAACTGGTGCCGAAGTAACTGTCGGTGGTCTTGTAGCGAAAGCTCAGGGTGTGCCAGTTGAAACGCACCTGGCAGCTGCCCTCGCCCTGCTCGACGATCTCGATGTTGCTGATGTTGTGCGAGGTGCGGGTGTCCGGCACGGTGGCGCTGGAGCGTTCGGTCTTGATCCGGAACACTCGGTCTTCCAGGCCGCCACGGTTGCCGTACCAGATCAGCGAGATTTCGCTTTGCGGGTCCTGCGTGAGGGTGTCGTCGTCATCCCACGCCGGCATCCAGAAGCTCGCGTCGCTGGCATAAAGCTCCAGCCACTGGTCCCACTGGGCGTCGTCCAGGTAGCGCGCCTCGCGATAGAGGAAGTCGCGCACGGTGTCATGCAGGCTCATTGCACGGCCTCCACGGCAATCAGGCGCGGGTCGTCTTTCAGGGCCTTGAGCATGGTGTCCTGCCAGTACTTGTGTTGCAGCACGAACAGGCCCTCGTCTTCGGTACGCACGCCAGACAGCAGCGGCTTGAGCTCGATCTCCTTGGCCGCTTCATCGGCCCCTTCTACCCAGTGCTTGGCGCCACGAGACATGTCGTTCCAGCCGGTGCCTGCGCCATAGCCGGTCTGGCAGGAGCGGAATTCCTCCAGATCGTCCGGGGTGGCCATGCCGCTGACGTTGAAGAAGTCTTCGTACTGGCGGATGCGCCTGGCACGGGCATCGGCACTCTCGCCACGGGGGGCGATGCAGTAGATGGTGATTTCGGTCTTGTTCACCGAAATGGGCCTGGCCACGCGGATCTGCGAGCTGAACTGGTCCATCAGGTACACGTTCGGGTACAGGCACAGGTTGCGCGAGTTCTCGATCATCCAGTCGGCGCGGGCCTGGCCGAAGTCGGCGGCCAACTGCTCGCGGCGCTCGTAGGCCGGACGATCCTCGGGGTTGGCCCAGCGGGTCCAGAGCAGCAAGTGGCCGTGGTCGAAGGAATAGAACCCACCGCCCTGCTTGGCCCAGGCGCCGGCGCTCATGGTCTTGATTTCTTCGCCGCTCTCGCGCTGCTTGCGCTGGTTCTGGGTGGCGGCATAGTTCCAGTGCACGGAGCTTACGTGGTAGCCGTCGGCGCCGTTCTCGGCGGTAAGCTTCCAGTTGCCTTCGTAGATGTAGGAGCTCGCGCCGCGCAGCACTTCCAGCCCATCAGGGGACTGGTCGACGATCATGTCGATGATTTTGGCCGACTCGCCCAGGTGCTCGACCAACGGCTTCACGTCGGCGTTCAGGCTACCGAACAGAAAGCCCCGGTACGACTCGAAACGCGCAACGCGGGTCAGGTCGTGGGAGCCGTCGCAGTTGAAGCTGTCGGGGTATCCGGCGTTGCTTGGGTCCTTGACCTTTAGCAGCTTGCCGCTGTTGTTGAAGGTCCAGCCGTGGAACGGGCAGGTATAGCTTGCGCGGTTACCACGCTTGTGCCGACACAGCATGGCGCCGCGGTGGCTGCAGGCGTTGAGGAAGGCATTGAGCTCCCCGTCCTTGTTGCGCGCGATGAAGATCGGCTGGCGCCCCATGGTCAGGGTGAGGAAGTCGTTTTTCTCAGGGACCTGGCTTTCGTGGGCCAGGTAGATCCAGTTGCCTTCGAAGATGTGCTTCATTTCCATCTCGAACAGGCGCGGGTCGGTGAACATCTCCCGCTTGCAGCGGTAGACGCCGGCTTCCCGGTCATCCTCGAGCATGGCATTGAGGTAGTCGAATCCCAGGGACATGGCCAGGGCCTCCATTGTTATTGTTCAGGCCGGGTCAGGTTATGTGTGTGGGGCTAGTGGCAATATCCGGATCGTGCAGACCGCTATCCGTTTTCTGCGGTTGATCTTCTCCAGGGCGCGCGTGATGATCCGTCCTCTACCTACAAAGGCACTTCCGATGCTGGTCCCGTCTTGCGCCCTGGTACTGGCCGCCGGCCAAAGCCGCCGCTTCGGCAGCGACAAACGCCAACACCGCCTGGCCGATGGCCAGACCCTGCTGCTGGCCAGCCTGGCCCTGCCCTGCGCGATCTTCGATGAGGTCTGGCTGGCCCTGCGCGCCGACGAAGCCGTGCCTGCGAACCTGCCGGGCAACGTACACGTGCTGCAATCGGCCGACAGCCTGCTGGGCCTGAGCCACAGCATCGCCGCCAGCGTCGAACACATCGCCCAGGCCAGTTCGGCGCAGGCACTTGCGGTGTTTCTCGCCGACATGCCGTTCATCCAACCTGCGACAGTGCACACCTTGCTCGCCCAGGCCGCTGCCGAACGCATCTGCCGACCGGCCTGGCAAGGGCGGCCAGGGCACCCGGTGGTGTTTGGCCGTGCGTTCTGGCCGGCGCTGTGTGAGCTGCAGGGCGACAACGGCGCACGCTCGGTAGTGGCGTCGCATCCTCAAGCGCTGCTGACAGTGGAAACGCACGACCCCGGTGTGCTGAAAGACATCGATCGCCCCGACGATCTGCCAACGGGCTAGACTGAACAAAGCATTCCGACGACCGTCAACGGCACGCAAGGGGGGCTTGCCACACGTGGAGGTGTGAGATGAGCCAGTTCAAGCGATTGTTCGTCATGCTCGGCCCCCAGATGCGCCACACGCCCGCCTTGCAGCGGGCGGCCGCGCTGGCCGAGTCCAGTGGGTCACTGCTGGATATCCATGTCTTCGTCGACGATGTCGACACCTTCGGCTTGATGGGCGATACCCAGGAGCGCGAGCGGCTGCTTTCGGACAATCGCCAGTGGCTGGCCGACGAAGCCGAACAGCTACGCAATGCCGGGCTGGATGTGTCCACCGACCTGCTGCTCACCCGCGACCCCCTGGCCACGGCCTTGCAGCAATTGGAACGGCTGGGTTGCGACCTGTTGGTCAAGGACGTGCAGCATGAACCCGTGCTCAAGCGCCTGCTGGTCACGCCACTGGACTGGCTGCTGCTCAAGCAGAGCCCCATCGCCGTGCACCTGGTCAGCGATATCCGCCTGCCGCTGCCACGGCAGATCGCCGCCGCCGTCGACCTTGATACCCACGGCCCTGGCGAACATCTGGACCAACAGGTGATCCACAGCGCCCGTGCCCTGGCCTTGCAATGCAACGCCGAACTGCACCTGGTGCACGTATGCGACGCCAGCCGCACCCATATCGCCGACTTCGGCGCGGGCACCGTGACCATGCCGGGCTTCGAGGGTAGCGTGCGTACGGCGCAGCGCACGGCGTTCAACCGCCTGGGCGACCACCATGAAGTGGCCCTGGAGCGCCGACATTTTCTTGAGGGACCTGCGATACGAGCGATCGCACAGTTCATCAGCCATGGGCGGGTGGACGTGATCGTCATGGGCAGCCACCGCCACGACGCGATGCAGACCTACCTGGGCGGTACCACGGCCCACGTGCTTGAGCACCCGCTGTGCAATGTGCTGGCGATCAAGGCAGTGCGCTGACAGAGGGAATTGGGTGGGAGTCGATACCGGTCTTTTCGCGGGCAAGCCCCGCTCCTACAGATTCAGCGCTGTACTTGGAGCCAGCGCTGGGCAGGTAGGAGCGGGCTTGCCCGCGAAGAGGTCTTTACCGGTTCGATCAGAACGACGCGCTATAGAACAGCGAGTACGACTCGATCCCGTCGTTGGGCTGCTTGATCCCGGCGTTGGAGTAGTGCATCGCACGGAAGCCGACCTTCTGCTGGCCCGGCAGCTTCACACCAAAGCCGATGCGGTCTTCGAAGTTGAAGGAGGAGCCCAGGCGCTGGTCGCCTACGTCGGTCTTGGAGAAGGCGGCAATACCAATACCGGCCTCGATGAAGGGTACGTAGCCGGAAGTGCCGAACTCGTAAACGAATACCGGGCTGAACGACAGCGAGTGTGCGGCACTGGCCTCGCCGCCTTCCCAGTAGGTGTAGGCCGCGTCCCAGTAGCCGGTCAGATGACCGGTGCTGCTTTCCAGCCACTTCTTGTCCCAGTCGAAGGACAGGCCGATACGGTAGGCCATGTCGCCCTGACCGGTTGCCCCTACAGCGCCAGACACTTGTGCCGCCTGCGCCAGGTTGGCGCCAGCCAGCGCCAATACCGCTACCGCCAACGATGCAGCGAAACGGGTTTTCATCTGATGACTTCTCCTGATGGTCTTCACGGGCAGGTCACCCTTCTTGGGCAGCACCTGCTACGAGTGGGGTTTTGCCCCTTGTTATAAATTCATGCCCGACCTATGAGGCCAAGTCATAAGTGGTAATACTTTTCCGATTATTGACAAGTAATCAGAAAGTTGAAAGCCATTTGCCGCCTTTGAATGAGAGAAAATACGATTTTTCACATCTCTCTTCGTTCGGCGGTGTGCCCTCTTGGCGATGGACCACTGGGCGTAACCAAAGGTTTCAGCTTTTTTTGGCTTCGTTGTGCTCCTCCAGCAGGCGCACGAACATGCCCAGGCTTCGCGATACCGTGCCACGGCGCCATACCAGCCAGGTCTTCAGGTAGCGGAAATCCTCCGACAGCGGCCATACGCTGACCGTGCTGGCGCCGGGCATGCTGTCGAGCATGCTGCGGGGCATCAGCGCAAGGCCGGCGCCGGCACTGACGCAGGCGAGCATGCCGTGGTACGACTCCATTTCATGGATCTTGCCCGGCACGGCGTGGTCCTGCACGAACCACCTCTCGAAATGGTGCCGGTACGAGCAGTTGGCGCGAAACGCATAGATGCTTTCGCCATTGACGTCGCGGGCACGGCTGACCGGGTCGTGGTTGAGCGGCGCGATCACCACCATTTCTTCCTCGAACACCGGCATGCCCTCCAAGGTCGGGTGCAGCACCGGGCCGTCGACGAAAGCCGCCACCAGGCGCCCCGCCAGCACCCCCTCGAGCATGGTGCCGGAAGGGCCGGTGGAAAGGTCCAGGTCGACCTTCGGGTAGCGTTGGTTGTAGGCCGCCAGCAGCCCGGGAATACGCACCGCCGCTGTGCTTTCCAGCGAACCCAGGGCAAAGGTGCCTTGTGGGTCTTCACCGGCCACCGTCAACCGAGCCTCCTGCACCAGTTCGAGAATACGCCGGGTGTATTCGAGGAAGTTCCAGCCTGCCGGCGACAGGCGCAGGCGACTTTTCTCGCGGATGAACAACGCCACCCCCAGGTCTTCCTCGAGCTGCTTGATGCGGGTGGTCAGGTTCGACGGCACCCGGTGGATCTGCTGGGCGGCAGCGCTGATGCTGCCGTGCTCGGCGACAGCCTTGAACATCTCCAGTTGCACCAGGTCCACAGGCTTTCTCCATACGTGAATGTTTCGCTCATTATTATTCAGTTTTCAGAAAAACTGCACGCCACTAGTCTGGGCTTCACGCGAAGACAACAATGAGGCACCCGCCATGAGCACAATCAGCAGCCAGACCCACGCCATTTCCGTCGACCCCTATACCGGCGAGCAGATCGGCAACTACCCCTACGACACCGACGCCGCCCTGGACGCGGCGCTGCAGCGCGCCAAGGCCGGCTTTGCCCAGTGGCGCCAAGTGTCGCTGGGTCAGCGCAGCGAATACCTGCTCGCCCTGGCGGCGGCCCTTGAGGCCAACCACGAGGCCTGCGCGGTGATGATCGCCCGGGAAATCGGCAAGCCGATCGCCCAGGCCCGTGGTGAAGTGAGCAAGTGCATCGGCCTGTGCCAGTGGTACGCCGAGCACGGCCCGGCAATGCTCGCCCCCGAGCCGACCCAGGTCGAGAAGGCCCGTATCGAATACCGCCCGCTCGGCCCGATTCTGGCGGTGATGCCGTGGAACTTCCCGCTGTGGCAGGTGCTGCGCGGCGCAGTGCCGGCCATATTGGCGGGCAACACCTTCGTACTCAAGCACGCACCGAACGTAATGGGCTCGGCTTACCTGCTGGCCGAACTGTGCAAACAGGCCAAGCTGCCTGAAGGCGTGTTCGAGGTGGTCAACGTCACCCCCGAGGGTGTCACTCGTGCCATCAACGACCCACGCATCGCCGCCGTCACTCTCACCGGCAGCGTGCGCGCCGGCATGGCCATCGGCGCCCAGGCGGGTGCGGCATTGAAGAAGTGCGTGCTCGAGCTGGGTGGTTCGGACCCCTTCATCGTGCTGGCAGACGCCGACCTGGACGCTGCGGTCAAGGCCGCAGTGGTTGGCCGCTACCAGAACACCGGCCAGGTGTGTGCGGCGGCCAAGCGGCTGATCGTCGAGCAGAGCATTGCCGAGGCGTTCACCCAGAAGTTCGTCGAGGCGACTCGGGCACTTAAAGTCGGCAACCCGCTGGAGGACGACACCTACATCGGCCCGATGGCGCGTTTCGACCTGCGCGACGAGTTGCACGGCCAGGTGCAGGCGACCCTGGCCGAAGGCGCCACCCTGCTGCTGGGCGGGCACAAGGTCGAGGGCGCGGCGAACATCTATGCGCCCACCGTATTCGCCGACGTCACCCCGCAAATGACGGCCTTCAAGCAGGAGCTGTTCGGGCCTGTGGCGGCGATCATCAGCGCCCGGGATGCCGAGCATGCGGTGGAGCTGGCCAACGACAGCGAGTTTGGCCTGGCCGCAACCCTCTACACCGCCGACTACGCCCTGGCCGAACGCATGACTGCCGCGCTGGAGACCGGTGGCGTGTTCATCAACGGCTACTGCGCCTCCGACCCCCGGGTGGCGTTTGGCGGGGTGAAGAAAAGTGGTTTCGGGCGTGAGCTGTCGCACTTTGGCCTGCGCGAATTCACCAACGTGCAGACGGTGTGGCTGGACCGTAACTGATCAAGCGTATGGCACCGGTTTTACCGGTGCTTGCGGGCAAGCCTGCGCCTACAGGAATCGTGCAGGATGTGTAGGGGCGGGCTTGTCTGCGAACACTGGCATGGCCTGCCCTGCACCGTAGCATCAACGGCTACGCCGCAAGGTTTCGCTCGGCAGCTCACGGAACAACTGCCGGTAGCTTTCAGAAAACCGCCCCAGATGCCAGAACGACCAGCGCATCGCCACCTCGGCGACAGTCGCCTCGCTCCCGCCACGCAACAAATCACGCCGAGCCCCGTTGAGCCGACGCAAACGCAGCCAATGCGCCGGCGGCATACCCGTGAAGGCTTTGAACGCCTGTTGCAACTGGCGCAACGAAACACCCGCCACCTGCGCCAGCTCCACCAGGTTCAACGTTTCTTCCGGGCAATCGGCTGCCCACTCGCTGACCCGCTGCATGATCGCCCGCTCCTCTCCCCGCCGCCCCAAGGCCTGGCCCTGCAAGCGCTGGCAGGCGTTGTCGAGGATGAACAGGCAATCGTCGAGCAATTGCTCGGCCAGGGCCTGGCCCTGTAAAGGGCAATCAGCCTCGGTCAAGCGCGTCAGGGTGGCGCTCAGCCAACTGCCAAACAAGGCATTCTGGCCACTGCCCAGCGGCACCATGAACAACCCCCGCAGACGGTCCAGGTCCAGGCCATGGCGTGCCAGGAACGGCTGGTCGAACACTACCGCCACTTCCTGGTAGTTTTCCGGGGTGATCCAGATATTGCGGCTCTGCTCGTTGAGCAGGTACAGGCTGTTGTCGATACGGTCGAAGCAGAACGCCAACGACCCGCTCGGCGCGCGGAAGAACTGCTCCACGCGGGTATTCAGGCGCTCTTCGTAGACCTCGACGCCATCGAGCCCCAGGCAACGCAGCTGGCCGCTGAAATGCCCCGGCGACATCTGCCGGTATTGCTGCTGCCAACCGGGGGTGGCGCGGACCTGTTCGGTCACATCGGTGGTGTGGAAAGCCTGGACCTGCAAGGCATTGTGCGTATTCACGCGGCGTCCTATATGCACTCTTCTGGTGCATTCGTTGACGAAGAAAACGGATAGATAGCCCCTGGGGGCAGCGCCCAAGATAGTCCTCAGTGCGCTTCAGGGGAAGCTCCCCCTGAACCGAGCGCCGAAAACACCCAACCAAGAGGTCTGTATGAACGCCCCCTTCGATCAGCTGTCCGCCTGGCTGAAAGAACACCGGATCACCGAAGTCGAATGCGTGGTCAGCGACCTGACCGGCATCGCCCGCGGCAAGATCGCCCCGACCGCCAAATTCCTCAACGAGCGCGGCATGCGCCTGCCCGAAAGCGTGCTGTTGCAGACGGTCACCGGCGACTTCGTCGACGACGACATCTACTACGGCCTGCTGGACCCGGCCGACATCGACATGGTCTGCCGCCCCGACCCGACGGCGGTGTACCAGGTGCCCTGGGCGCTCGAACCGACCGCCATCGTCATCCACGACACCTTCGACAAACACGGCAACCCCATCGCCCTGTCGCCACGCAACGTGCTCAAGAAAGTACTGGCGCTGTATGCCGCGCAAGGCTGGCAGCCGATCGTCGCGCCGGAAATGGAGTTCTACCTGACCCAACGCTGCGAAGACCCGGACCTGCCGCTGCAAGTACCACTGGGGCGCTCGGGCCGTGCCGAAAGTGGCCGCCAGTCGTTCTCCATCGACGCGGCCAACGAATTCGACCCGCTGTTCGAGGACGTCTACGACTGGTGCGAGATCCAGGGCCTGGACCTGGATACGCTGATCCACGAAGACGGCCCGGCGCAGATGGAGATCAACTTCCGCCATGGCGACGCACTGGACCTGGCCGACCAGATCACCGTATTCAAGCGCACGATGCGCGAGGCTGCGCTCAAGCACAACGTCACCGCCACCTTCATGGCCAAGCCGATCACCGACGAGCCTGGCAGCGCCATGCACCTGCACCAGAGCGTGGTCGACATCGCCACCGGGCGGCCGATCTTCGCCAACGAAGACGGCAGCATGAGCGAGCTGTTCCTGCACCACATCGGCGGCCTGCAGAAGTACATTCCCCAAGTGCTGCCGATGTTCGCGCCAAACGTCAACTCGTTCCGCCGCTTCCTGCCCGACACCTCGGCGCCGGTGAATGTGGAATGGGGTGAAGAGAACCGCACCGCCGGCCTGCGCGTACCCACCTCCAGCCCTGAGGCGATGCGTGTGGAGAACCGCCTGCCGGGGGCCGACGCCAACCCTTACCTGGCCATCGCCGCCAGCCTGCTGTGTGGCTACCTGGGCATGATCGAGAAACTCCAGCCCAGCGCCCCGGTACAAGGCCGCGCCTACGAAAGACGCAACCTGCGTCTGCCTATCACCATCGAGGACGCCTTGCAGCACATGGAGGATTGCGCCGTGCTTGAACAGTACCTGGGCCGCCAGTTCGTGCAGGGCTACGTCGCGGTCAAGCGCGCCGAGCACGAGAACTTCAAGCGGGTCATCAGTTCCTGGGAGCGCGAGTTCCTGTTGTTGAGCGTCTAAGCCCTTGGGGGCGCTGTGCGCCCCTTTCGCGACACACCACAGAACCAACCACCAGAACAATTCCAACGAGGTGTCGACATGCGTCATTTGCAACCCCTGATTCCCGCGGCCTTCGCCCTGCTGTTCGGCGCCGCCGCGCAGGCCCAGCCGACGGTCAGCGTGTACAACTGGACCGACTACATCGGCGAGACCACCCTGGCCGACTTCCAGGCCCGCACCGGCACCAAGGTGGTGTATGACGTGTTCGACTCCAACGAAACCCTCGAAGGCAAGCTGCTGGCCGGGCGCACCGGCTACGACGTGGTGGTGCCGTCCAATCATTTCCTTGCCCGCCAGGCCAAGGCCGGCGCGTTCCTGCCGCTGGACCGCAGCAAGCTGCCGAACTGGAAGCACCTGGACCGGAAACTGCTCAAGCAGCTCGAGCAGAACGACCCCGGCAACCAGTACGCCGTGCCCTACCTGTGGGGCACCAACGGCATCGGCTACAACGTCGAGAAGGTCAAGGCGGCGCTGGGTATCGACAAGGTCGACTCGTGGGCGGTGATGTTCGAGCCGGAGAACCTCAAGAAGCTGCAAAAGTGCGGCGTGGCCTTCATGGACTCGCCCGACGAGCTGTTCCCGGCCATGCTCAACTACCTGGGCCTGAACCCACGCAGCGAAAACCCGGCCGACTATGAAAAGGCCGAGGCACGCCTGCTGGAGCTGCGCCCCTACATCACCTACTTCCACTCCTCCAAGTACGTCTCGGACCTGGCCAACGGCGAGGTCTGCGTGGCCTTCGGCTACTCCGGCGATGTGTTCCAGGCCGCCAACCGCGCGGTGGAGGCGAACAACGGCGTGAAGGTGGCCTACAGCATTCCCAGGGAAGGCAGCAACCTGTGGTTCGACCTGCTGGCCATTCCGGCAGACGCCAAGAACCCCGAGCAGGCCCTGGCCTTCATCAACTACCTGCTCGACCCGCAAGTGATCGCCAAGGTCAGCGCCACGGTCGGCTACGCCAACGCCAACCCGGATGCCCAGGCCTACATGGACAAGTCGTTGGTGGAAAACCCTGAGGTCTACCCGCCCCAGGAGGTGCTGGACAAGCTGTATGTCTCCACCACCCAGAGCCCGAAGATCATGCGCCTGATGACCCGCTCCTGGAGCAAGATCAAGTCCAACCGCTAAGCCGAGCCCGAGCCATGCCAGCCACGACCCAACACACTGCCTCCTACTACGCCGCCACTGCACGCAGCACGGCGCCCTACCCCACGCTCGAGGGCGAGTTTCGCGCCGATGTGTGCGTGGTCGGCGGCGGCCTGACCGGCGTCAACACCGCGCTGGAGCTGGCCGAGCGCGGCCTTTCGGTGATCCTGCTGGAAGCCCGGCGCATCGGCTGGGGTGCCAGCGGGCGCAACGGCGGCCAGCTGATCCGCGGCATCGGCCATGACGTCTCGGGCTTTGCCCGCTACGTCGGCCAGGAGGGCGTGCGCTACCTCAGGCAGGCCGGGCTCGACTCGGTCGCGCTGGTGGCCCGGCGCATCGAGCAGTACGGCATCGATTGCGATCTGCGCTGGGGCTTCTGCGAGCTGGCCAATACCCCCGCCCAGTTCGAGGCCTTCAAGGCGGAGCAGCAAGACCTGGCAAGCCTGGGCTACCGCCATGAAACGAGCTTGGTGCCACCTGCACAGCTGCATGAAGTGGTGGCCAGCGACTTGTACGCAGGCGGCCTGGTGGACATGGGCTCGGGCCACCTGCACCCGCTCGACCTGGTACAAGGCGAAGCCCGCGCCGCCGCTGACCTCGGTGTCCGTATCTTCGAGCAGACCCCGGTACTTCGCATCGAGCATGGCACCACCGTCACCCTGCACTGCGCGCGTGGCAAGGTACGTGCGCAAAGCCTGGTGCTCGGCTGCAACGCCCACCTGGATGCACTCGAGCCACGCCTGAGCGGCAAGGTGCTACCCGCCGGCAGCTACGTGGTGGCCACCGAGCCGCTGCCTGAAGACCTGGCGCGCTCGCTGATCCCGCAGAACATGGCGCTGTGCGACCAGAAGGTCGGGCTCGACTATTACCGCCTCACCGCCGACCGCCGCCTGCTGTTCGGCGGCGCCTGCCATTACTCCGGGCGTGATCCAAAGGACATCGGCGCCTACATGCGGCCCAAGGTGCTCAAGGTGTTCCCGCAGTTGGGCGATGTGCGCATCGACTTCCAGTGGGGCGGCATGATCGGCATCACCGCCAACCGCTTCCCCCAGGTCGGCCGCCTGGCCCAACACCCGAACGTGTTCTACGCCCAAGGCTATTCAGGCCACGGCCTGAACGTCACCCACTGGACCGCCAAGCTGCTGGCCGAAGCCATTGCAGTCGGCCACAGCCAGGGCCTGGACGTGTTCAGCGCCGTGCCGCACCTGACCTTCCCCGGCGGCAAGGCCCTGCGCTCGCCGCTGCTGGCGTTGGGGATGTTGTGGTATCGGTTGCGGGAGGTGCTGGGCTGACTTCGTCCAAGTCAGAGAATCGCCTGTAGCCCTTTGTTGGCGATGACGTTGAGCAGCTTCAAGGCAGGCCCGCCAGGGCGTGTTTCGCCCTGCTCCTACTTACGCACGGTAGAGGCGCTAGTGTGCAAATGCAGGGCGAACACCGGCTGGCTGAACCTGAGTGCCTCGGGTAGCAGGAAGCGGTGTAGGCATGAACTAGTTGCCATATCAGTTCATGCCCATTACTGGCCTTCCAGCCGCCGCCTGCTAGCGTTGTTCTGGCCTCTCCCCCAAATGGACGCTACACATCATGAAACCACTGCCTCGCGCCACCCTGCTGTGTGCTGCCCTGCTTGCCCTGGCTGCCTGTTCCAGCAACCGCGTCGATCCGAGCCAGTATTCCGGGTTTCTCAAGGACTACAGCCGGCTCGAGCCGGCCGAAAGCATTTCCGGGGCGCCGGTGATGCGCTGGGTCGACCCCGGTATCGATGCCAACCGCTACCGCCAGGTGTTCATCGAGCCCAGCCAGTTCTACCCCAAGCCGCAGCCCACTGCGGTGATCTCCGCGCAGACCCTGCAAGCCATCACGCGTTACTTCGATGAGGCCCTGCGCCGCGAAATCGGTAGCGTACTGACCCTGGTGCAGGCGCCTGGGCCAGGCACCATCGTGGTCCGCCCGGCGATCACTGCCGTTTCCACCCATACCGAAGGGCTCAAGCCTTACGAAGTGATCCCTATCGCCCTGGTCGCGGCGGCCGTGAACACCGCCGCGGGCGGGCGCGACCAGGCGACGGACATTGCCGTGGAGGCCGCCTTCCTCGATGGCGGCGACCAGAAAGTGCTGGCCCAGGTGGTGCGCAAGGGCAGCGGCAAGGACCTGGAGAACGACACCCAGCAATTGACCCTGGACGATGTGAAACCGGTGCTCGATGGCTGGGCCAGCGACATGCGCCGTAGCTTCGTGGCGTTGCGCGACAAGAAGCACTGATGCACGTCCTGTGAGAGCGGCCGTCTGTGGGAGCGGCCTTCCCACAAGAGCAAGCGCGGCTTGAAGCTGTTATAAGATGCTGCCATGAACACGAATCATGAAGCATCCCCTCTGCCCGCCGACCTGCGGGTGTTCCTCACGGTCATCCGCAAGGCCAGCTTCGCCGCTGCCGCCGTCGAGCTCGACCAATCGCCGGCCTATGTCAGCAAACGCATCCGCATCCTCGAGGAAACCCTGGGCACCCGCCTGCTGCATCGCTCGGCGCGCAGTGTTGCGTTGACCGACGCAGGCCGGCGTGCCCAGCAGTGGGCCGAACGCATCCTCGAAACCCTCGAAGATTTCGTGGGCGACCTCAACCAGGTACGCAAGGCGCCCCGTGGCCTACTGCACGTGTGCAGCAGCTTGGGTTTCGGTCGCAACCACGTGGCGCCGGCCATCGCCGAACTGGCGACCGCCTACCCGGACCTGGAAGTTCGCCTGGATGTGTTCGACCGGGTAGTGGACATCGTCGCCGAGGGCTTCGACCTGGAGATCCGCGTGGGCGACGACCTGCCGGGGCAGCACATCAGCCGCCAGCTGGCGGCCAACCGGCGAATCCTCTGCGCCACCCCTGAATACCTCGCCCGCCGCGGCACCCCGCAAAGCCTCGACGACCTCGCCAGCCACGACTGCCTGGTGCTCAAGGAGCGCAACAGCCCATTCGGGTTGTGGCGTTTGCAGGCTGAAGGCGAGGAACACACCGTTAGGGTCAATGGCACCCTGTCGTCCAACAGTGGCGAGATCGTCCTGCAATGGGCGCTGGCCCACCGCGGGTTGTTGCTGCGCTCGTTGTGGGATGTGCGCCCGCTGCTGGAACAGGGGCGCCTGGTACAGGTGCTGCCGGCCTACAGCCAGAGCGCCAATGTGTGGGCGGTGTACCCGACACGCCTGGCCGACTCGGCCAAGCTGCGGGTGTGCGTGGAGTTTCTTGAGGCGCGGTTGAAGTCCTAGCGCAGTATTTCTGCACAACTGCACTAACTTTTTGCTAGGAAACCCAGCACTCTCCGTCGGCGTTTTCTTCACCCGCGCGCTGTCTATCACCCTGCGCGCTAACAAGCTGGGATCGTTGCGTATCGAAGGTGCGTGCACCTTGCTGCTATTGACTTGCAGTGCCTTGCTGTATGGCACCCATTGGTGGGTGCTGGCGATCCTTTATCTGCTCAGGGCCTTGATCCTCACCGTACTGGATAGTTTTGCCCACTATCAGACGCCTTTGAACGATCCGCTGTTTGCGCGAAATGTAAAAGTACCGATATTTTTCGAGCGAGTGTGCCTGCTGAACTTTAATTATCATGGCGCTCACCATATTTTTCCTACAGTGCCGTGGGATAAAATCCCACAACAAATGCAGAGCTTCTATCCCAATTTCTGCCTGATTACCCATGGTAGTCTGCTACGTTCGCTTAAAGCCAAATACACACCACCTCGGGCATTTGCTTCGTGGCCCAGTGGCTGGTTGGCAGGAGGAAGAGCGGGAGACAAAAGCGCTCCAGGCCCTGCCGAATCGCAGTAACTACTTATATTCAAGCAAGCACTGTTCGTCAGGCGAACGCTGCCTTACCCAAACATCTAAGCCGAACAATTAATTGACGTTCAGCCCCAGCAATATCGAGGACTCCCCATGCGACAGCAGTACGACCCTGCCTGGGTTGAAAGTACGGCCCAGGCCGAATGGACTCGCAATAACGTTTTCAAGGCTGTCGAAGACCAAAACAGGCCGAAGTTCTACGCCTGTTCCATGCTGCCCTACCCCTCCGGCAAGTTGCACATGGGGCATGTACGCAACTACACGATCAACGACATGTTGGCCCGTCACCTGCGCATGAAGGGCTATAACGTGCTGATGCCGATGGGCTGGGATGCATTTGGCGTGCCGGCCGAAAATGCAGCGATGCAGTCAGGCGTGCCTCCCGCGCAATGGACCCGGACGAACATTGCCGACATGAAGGCGCAGATGCAGCCGCTGGGGCTGGCTTTCGACTGGTCGCGGGAAATCGCCACCTGCGACCCCGAATACTACAAGTGGAGCCAATGGTTCTTCTTGAAGCTGCTGGAAAAAGGCCTGGCCTACAAGAAGACCCAGATCGTCAATTGGGACCCGGTCGACCAGACCGTTCTGGCCAACGAGCAAGTGGTGGACGGCCGGGGCTGGCGTTCCGGAGCGCTGGTCGAGAAACGCGAGATACCCGGCTACTACCTGCGTATCACCCAATACGGCGACGAGCTGCTGTCGGCCATCGATACCTTGGACGGTTGGCCGGACAGGGTGCGCAACATGCAGCGTAACTGGATCGGTAAGACCCACGGGGTGCGCCTGGCTTTTGCCCACTCGATCGAGGACGCAGACGGCGAATCGATCGACGCAGGCAAGCTGTGGGTGTTCACTACGCGTGTCGATACGTTGATGGGCGTGACCTTCTGTGCGGTGTCTACCGATCACCCGTTGGCCAGGCGCGCCACGCAACTCGACCCGAACCTGGAGCCGCAGGTGCAGGCATGTCGTCAAGCGGCGCAGGCCAGCCCCGCCGCTGGCGCGCAGGCCAAGCTCGGCGTTGCGAGCGGCTTGCACGTCGAACACCCACTGACCGGCGAACCGGTCGCTGTATGGATCACCAACTATGTACTGGCAGAGTATGGCGAGGGCGCCTTGATGGGGGTGCCGGCGCATGACGAGCGCGACTTCGCCTTTGCCCGCCAATACGGCTTGCCCATTCGCCCTGTCATCGCATTCGACGGGACGCCCTACGACCGCAGCGCTTGGTCGGATCGCTACGCCAGCCAGGAAGGTCGCTTGATCAACTCGGGCCGCTACGATGGTCTCACGACGGAAAAGGCCTCGCAGGCTATTGCCGATGACCTCGCCAAGCGCGGGTGCGGCGAACCGGCCACCACTTGGCGGCTACGCGACTGGGGTATCTCTCGGCAACGCTACTGGGGCACGCCGATTCCGATCATCCATTGCCAGCACTGTGGCGACGTACCGGTACCCTACGCAGACCTGCCGGTGGTGTTGCCGACCGATTGCATTCCCGATGGAACCGGCAACCCACTGCTGCAACATGAAGCCTTCCGCAACGTCCCTTGCCCGCGTTGCACAGCCCCCGCGCTGCGGGAAACCGACACCATGGACACCTTCGTCGATTCGAGCTGGTACTTCATGCGCTACTGCGACCCCGGCTGCCACGCCTCGATGGTCGGGCCTGGCAACCGCTACTGGATGCCTATTGACCAGTACATCGGCGGCATCGAGCATGCAGTGCTGCATTTGCTCTACGCGCGGTTCTGGACCAAGGCGATGCGCGACGAAGGGTTAGTGGACTTCAGCGAACCGTTCAAGAACCTCTTCACCCAAGGCATGTTGCTGCGCGAAAGCTACTACCGCCAGGCCGAAGACGGCAGCCGAAGGTGGTTCTACCCCAGCGAGGTCTCGGTTCAATACGATGAAAAGGGCCGCCCAGTCAGCGCGACGGCGGTCGAGGATGGCATGCCCGTCGCCTTGGGTGGCATCGAGAAGATGTCCAAGTCGAAGAACAATGTGGTCGAGCCCAAGGACATCATCAAGCGCTTCGGTGCCGACACCGCGCGCCTGTTCACCCTCTTCGCCGGCCCCCCCGACCAGAGCACGATCTGGAGCGACAGCGGGGTCGAAGGGGCCTATCGCTTCCTGCGCCGCCTGTGGAATGTCGCCGTCGATGAGCTGGCACACTGGGGTGCAGGTGACGACAAGGCCGCTGACGCCACCGAAGCCAGCCGTGTGCGCTTCATGACGCACAACCTGCTCCAGCAGATCAACAACGATTACGAGCGCCTGCAATACAACACCGTCGTCTCCGGTGCGATGAAAATGCTCAAGGTGCTCGAAGGTGCCCGCGGCGCGGGTCGGCAGGTATCCCAGGAAACCTTGTCCATCCTCCTGCAAGTGCTGCACCCGGTAACACCGCATATCTCCCAGGTGCTCTGGGAGGCGTTGGGGTTCCCCGGCGTGATCTACGACAGTGCCTGGCCAACCCCGGACAGCGATGCCTTGCGCCAAGAAGAAGTGCGGTTGATGGTGCAGGTCAATGGCAAGCTGCGTGGGGAGATTCGGGTGCAAGCCGGTGCCGACCCTGACACGATCCGTGACCAGGCGCTGTCCGATGCGACGTTAAGCCGATATCTGGAAGGCGCAGGAAAGATGATCATCGTGCCTAAGCGACTGGTCAACTTCATCGTCTAACCTTCCAGATGGGTTTAGAAGCAGCACCAAGCCAGCGTTCTAACGGAATGCTGGCTTTTTTCGTTCAGCCTATGCCAGCCAAGGGTTCGAACCCAAATGCCGAGCTTCGAACTCGCGGATCTGCTCACTACGTTGCAAGGTGCTGCCGATGGCGTCCAGGCCCAGCAGCAAGGCCTCCTTGCGCAGGGCATCGAGGGTAAAGTCGATGCCTTCGCCGTCCGCCAGGGTGATACGTTGGGTCGGCAGGTCGATGCCGATGGCCGCGCCCTGCGCTTCGCTTACCTGCTCGCCCAGGCGCTTGAACTGCGCCGGCTCCAACTGGATGGTCAGTACACCATTGCGTTGGCAGTTGTCGTAGAAGATCCCGGCAAAGGTGGTGCCGATCAGCGCCCGGATGCCCAGTTGCTTGAGCCCCCACACCGCATGCTCGCGGCTCGAACCACAGCCGAAGTTGGGGCCGACCACCAGGAAACTCGCGTCGTTCCAGGGCGCCTGGTTGAGGATGAACGCCGGGTTCGGCCTGCCGCCCTCGAGAAAGCGCAGGTCGAAGAACACCCCGCGCTCCAGCCCGTTGCGGTCGATACCCTTGAGAAACTGCTTGGGCATGATCACATCGGTGTCGATGTTGGCCGCGAGCAAGGGCGCGGCAACGCCCTGGACATGATTGAACGGTTGCATCTCAAGCCTCCATCGTCAGTTGGCGGACATCGATCAGGTGCCCGGTCACCGCTGCCGCAGCGACCATCGCCGGGCTCATCAAGTGAGTACGGGCGCCTGCGCCCTGGCGCCCTTCGAAGTTGCGGTTGGTGCTGGAGGCGCAGCGATCGCCCGGGCCCAGCACGTCGTCGTTCATCGCCAGGCACATCGAGCAGCCCGACTGCCGCCACTCGAAGCCAGCCTCGCGGAACACCTGGGCCAGGCCCTCGGCCTCGGCCTGGTCGCGTACCTGGGTCGAGCCTGGCACGATCATCGCCCGCACGCCCTCGGCGACCTTGCGCCCCTTGGCGACCCGCGCGGCGTCGCGCAGGTCCTCTATGCGCGCGTTGGTGCAGGAGCCGATGAAGGCGTGGCTGATGCGGATGCCCGCCAGCGCCGTGCCCGGCGTCAGCCCCATGTAACGCAGGGCACGTTGCAGGTCCTGGCGCAGGATCAGGTCCGGCTCGGCCAGCGGATCGGGCACGCACTGGTCGATGGGCGCCGCCTGGTCGGGGCTGGTGCCCCAGGTCACCATCGGCTGCAAGCTGTCCACTTGCAGGTGTACCTCGCGGTCGAATACCGCGTCGGCGTCGCTGTACAGCTCGCGCCAGCGCGCAACCGCCGCGGTCCACAGGTCGCCCCTGGGGGCGCGGGGCTTGACCTGAAGATAGGCGAACACCTTGTCGTCCGGGGCCATGAAGGCGCCGCGGGCACCGGCTTCGACCGCCATGTTGCACAACGTCATGCGGCCCTCGACGCTCAAGGTGTCGATTACCGGGCCCGCGAACTCGATGGCGTAGCCCGTGGCACCGGCGGCACCGATCTGGCGGATCAAGGCCATGATGATGTCCTTGGCCACCACGCCCGGCCCGACCTCGCCATCGACCGTCACGCGCAGGGTCTTCAGGCGTTTGTACACCAAGGTCTGGGTGGCCAGCAGGTGCTCGATCTCCGAGGTGCCGATGCCGAAGCCAAAAGCCCCGAGCGCGCCGTAGGTGGTGGTGTGGCTGTCACCGGCGGCCACCACCATGCCCGGCAGAATGAAGCCTTGCTCGGGTGCCACGACGTGCTCGATGCCCTGGCGCTTGTCGAGCACATCGAACAGTTCCAGGCCAAAGTCGCGGCAGTTTTCCTCGAAGTAGCTGACCTGGCGCGCGCCGCCGGGGTCCGGCATGTGCGCATCGCGCTCGGGCGCGGTGGGGTTGACGTGGTCGACCACGCACAGGGTCGCGCTTGGCCGCCATACCTTGCGCCCGGCCTCGCGCAGGCCGCTGAAGGCCTGGGGGCTGGTGTATTCGTTGGCGACCTGGCGGTCGATGTACAGCAGTACGTGGCCCTGGTCGTCCAGTTCGCAGACGGTATGGGCGTCGATGTGTTTCTGGTACAGCGTTTTCGGGCTGTTCATGGCAGGTCCATCACGGTTGGGGTCGGGGTATCACGCGGGCAGCCGAAGGCCTGGCCAGGCAGCGCCGTGCCTGGCTGGGTAGTCATTGCGTGGGGCTTACGCCTGGGTCAGGAACGGCAGCGCGTGCTCGAGCAGCGCCTCGGGCGCTTCTTCGGGGATGTAGTGGCCGCACGGCAGTTGCCCACCGCGCGCATCGCGGGCAATGGCTTGCCACTCGGCCAGCGGGCTGAAGCATTTCTCGATCACCCCGTCGCGGCCCCACATCACCAACAACGGCGCTTCGATCCTGTTGCCAGCATCGAGGTCCGCCTGGTCGTGTTCCAGGTCGATGCTGGCCGCAGCGCGGTAGTCCTCGCACACGCCCCGGGCAGCACCGGGCAGGGACAGGCAGCGGCGGTACTCGGCGAACGCCTCGTCGGTAAACGGTGCCAGGCCCGCGCTACGCCCGCCCATCACACTGCGCAGGTAGCCTTCGGGGTCGGCTTCGATCAAGGTTTCCGGCAGCGGTGCCGGGCGAATCAGGAAGAACCAGTGCCAGTAGGCACGGGCGAATGCTTCGTTGGTCTGGCGGTACATCGCCAGGGTTGGAGCGATGTCCAGCAAGATCAGGCGGGTAAGGCTAGCCGGATGGTCCAGGGCCAGGCGATGGGCCACCCGGGCGCCACGGTCGTGGGCCAGCACGGAGAAGGTGGCGAAGCCCAGGGCGTGCATCAGGCCGACCATGTCGCCGGCCATGCTGCGCTTGGAATACTGGCTATGCTCGGTATCGGCCAAGGGCTTGGCCGAGTCGCCATAGCCACGCAGGTCGGCCGCTATCACGGTGAAATGCTCGGCCAGGGTTTCTGCCACCTTGTGCCAGATCACGTGGGTCTGCGGGTGGCCGTGCAGCAGCAACAGCGCGGGGCCTTGGCCGCCTATGCGGTAGGCGATCTCGACCCCGGCGACGTCATGGCAGGCTTTGTGGAAACCATGGAACATGCTCAGTCACTCCCTTGTTGTTATGGCGTTCACGTGCCGAGGATAGCCCCGGGACGGAAGGGTTCAATGGGGTGACTGGAGAAGCATGGAACACGATTTGTGAAGCATGCGCGGGCCCTTCGTTGCCAGGCCCGCTCCTACAGGTTGCGCACCGCTCTGAAGGGTCGTGCGGCACTTGGCGCGGGCTTGCCCGCGAACAGCGCAATCCTGCTCAAGGATTCAGCACTCGACGAACGCCACGGCCAACCCGCCACGCGAGGTTTCCTTGTAGTTGGCGTGCATGTCCGCGCCGGTATCGCGCATGGTGCGGATCACCCGATCAAGGGAAATGAAGTGCTCGCCATCGCCGCGCAGGGCCATCTGCACCGCATTGATAGCCTTCACCGCCGCAATGGCGTTGCGCTCGATGCACGGCACCTGCACCAGCCCACCGACCGGGTCGCATGTCAGCCCCAGGTTGTGCTCCAGGGCAATCTCTGCGGCGTTTTCCAACTGCGCGGGGGTTGCGCCAAGCACTTCTGCAAGGCCCGCAGCCGCCATCGAGCAGGCCGAACCTACTTCACCCTGGCAACCCACCTCGGCGCCGGAAATCGATGCATTTTTCTTGCATAGGATGCCCACCGCCGCAGCTCCCAGAAGGAACTTCACCACGTCGTCGTCGCAGGCGTCGGGGTTGAACTTCATGTAGTAGTGCAACACCGCCGGGATGATACCCGCCGCGCCATTGGTGGGCGCGGTGACCATGCGTCCACCGGCGGCGTTCTCCTCGTTGACCGCCAGGGCAAACAGGTTGACCCATTCCATGGCGCTCAAGGTCGATCCGATCACGTTGGGCTTGCCCAGCTCCTGCAGGCTACGGTGCAGCTTGGCAGCGCGGCGCTTGACCTTGAGCCCACCAGGCAGGATGCCTTCGTTGGCCAGGCCGTTGGCGACGCACTCGCGCATTGCCGCCCAGATATTCAGCAAGCCCTCGCGAATGTCCGCCTCGCTGCGCCAGGCGCGTTCGTTAGCCATCATCAGCTGGCTGACGGTCAAGCCATGGGCCTTGCACAGCGCCAACAGCTCGGCGCCGGAAGAAAACTCGTAAGGCAACTCGACGTGAGAGCCGCTGGAGACCGGCGCATCGAGCTCGGCCTGCTCGATGATGAAGCCGCCGCCAATGGAGTAGTAGGTCTGCACCAGCAGGCGGCCCTGCCCACCCATCGCCTCCAGGCTCATGGCGTTGGGGTGGTAGTCCAGGTTCTCGTCCAGCAGGCGCATGTCGCGGCCGTACTGGAACCCCACCGGATGGCTGCCATCGAGCATCAGGCACTGCTCCTGCATCAGCTGGTCGATACGCGGCTCGATGCTGTGCGGGTCGATGCGGTCCGGCCACTGGCCCATCAGGCCCAGCAAGCAGGCGCGGTCGGTGGCGTGGCCGATGCCAGTGGCCGACAGCGAGCCATACAGGCGAACCTCCACGCGCTGCACCTGGGTCAGCAGGCCACGTTCGCGCAATACCTGGGCGAAGGTCGCGGCGGCACGCATCGGGCCGACGGTGTGGGAACTGGACGGGCCGATGCCAATCTTGAAGAGGTCGAAAACACTGATAGCCATGCTAATGCCTGGCCGCTGTAGCGAAACTCACCACTAGGCGGCTCTCTGGAGAAATTGATGGAAGCTTTGATTCTGAGCGATACTGACGCGCTCACCTCGCGATGACCAACGAAACTTCCTACACAAGGCTTTAGCAGGACTAAACGATGAAAGGCCAACTCAACGGCCAGGTGTTCGTCTGGCTGCATGTGTTCTCCTGTGCGGCGCGGCACCTGTCGTTCACCCGCTGCGCCGAAGAACTGCACATCACCCCCGGCGCGGTCAGCCAGCAGATGCGCCAGCTCGAGGAACGCCTGGGCTTCAAGCTGTTCCTGCGTCGCGCCCGGGGCGTTGAGTTGTCTGCCGAGGGCCAGCGCCTGGCGCAGACCGTGTCCGAAGCCTATGGCAGCATCGAAGCCGAGCTGCTACGCCTGGATGCCGGCGAGATCCGCGGCATCCTGCGCCTGCGCTCGATTCCCTCGTTTCTCGCCAAATGGCTGACGCCGCGCCTGCCACGCTTCCAGCAGCGCTATCCGGACATCGAGTTGCGCCTGGTCGCCGAGGACAGCAAGCAGGCCCTGCACGAGGGCGACTTCGACCTGGCCATCGACCTCAACGATGGCAGCTACCCCGGCATGCTCTCCACGCCCTTGCTCGACGAGCAGATCTTCCCGGTGTGCTCCCCGGCGCTGCTACGCGGTCGTCCGCCGCTACATGGTCCGGCCGACCTTGCACACTACCCGCTGCTGCACGACATCACCGCCTGGCGCGGCAGCTCCGAATATGCCGAGTGGGAATTCTATCTCGAGGGTATCGGCGCGGGCGGGCTGGATGTGCGCCGCGGGCACACCTTCAACCGCAACCACCTGACCATCGAAGCGGCAATTGCCGGGGTGGGCGTGGCGATCGCGCGGCGTACGTTGCTCAACGACGAGCTCGAGCGCGGCTCGCTGATCGTGCCGTTCGGGGTGGCGATACCCAACCATAAACGCTATGTGCTGCTGTACCCGCCCGGCGGCTTGACCCAGCCCGGTGCACGGGCCGTGCATGACTGGCTGGTGGAAGAGGCCCAGGCGTTCAGAGCGCTGCACCCCCTGGTGCTGTAGATCGGCAGCCTACTGCGACGCTGTGGTCACCGCTGCGCCCTTTGCCTTGTCCGGCGTCACCACCTGGTTCAGGTCGATGTGGCGGAAATCGGGCTGGGCACCCAGCCGCGCATTGAAACGTACATTGAAGGTGAACGGGTCTTCGGTCGGCACATCCAGCGCTCGGCCGTAGGTGGCCGCCACGGCCTGTGCGTCGTAGCCCATCAGGCGCAGCAACGTGGGGAAGATATTGTAGTGGCTGGAGGCATTGCGGTTCTGCACCAGGTGCCGCTGCCAGTCCAGGGCCTTGACGCCCTTGCCCTGGATCACCACCAGCGGCACCAGCCCCTCCTCGGGTACCGGGTCGCTGTCGCAATGGGTGTTCAGGCCAGGATTGCCGCGTTCGTGCAGGTCTTGCCCGTGGTCGGAGGTGTAGATCAGCACGGCCTGGCTCATGTCGCCCTCGGCGAACAGCCGGCGGAAGAACTCGCCGACGTTCCATTGCACGGTATTGCGATATGCGTTGCGGTACAGCACCCAGTCTTGCGGCTGGCCGTCGAAGCCGTCGCGGGTGCCGGTGTCGGCGATGTCGGTATAACGCCCACGAGGCAAGGCCGGCTGATACGTCAGGAAGTCGTCCGGATACTTGTCATGCACGGGAAAATGCGCACCGACCTTGTTGATCACGATCAGCTGCGGCGTGTCGTTCTTGAGCAACGCCACCAGGCGTTCCAGCGCTGCCATGTCGCGCTCCATCACCGGCGTTTCCTCGAACTGCACGAACAAGTCGATGTCGCGCGCCTCGGTCTCGGTCATGAGGTTCTGCAAGTTGCCGCCGGTACGCTGGCTGTCGATATACACCGTGCCCATGCCCGCGGCCTTGGCGTACTGCCAGATCGACGGCAAGGTGGCATTCATGCGCAGGTAGTCGCTGCGAGTGCCGCCATAGCGCAACGTCACGTTGGTGTCGGCGCTGCAATTGGCGATGGCGGCGGCATAGCCGTAGTTGACGATGTCCACGCCCGGATGCCCTTGCGCAAGGTGGCTGGTGACGCCAGCCGGGGTATTGATGTCCAGATAGTTGCCCGAGATGCTTTCGTCGATCACCAGCACGATGTCACGGGCCATTGGCACTCCAGTACGCGACAGGGTCACCGGCTGGCGCGGGCCGACGCGGTCATGCAGGGCTTCGTAGCCGAACAGGCTCAGGTACGCCAGCGGCGTGTACATCACCGGCAGGCCCCGGGCGCCCTCGCCCGCGCGCACGAACAGCACGCCGATCAGCAGCAGCAAGGCCAGCACCGGCGCAGCCAAGGGCAACCCGCGAGGCAGGCGCGGCCAAGACACTGGGCGCAGGCCCAGCCCGAGCAGCAGCAACGAGGCCTTGGCCGCAGCCTGGGTGATCGCCACGTGGTACTGCTGCAAGGCCTCCTGGATGAAACCGCCGGAATAGACCATGGACAGGAAGGCGCTATAGGTCAGGTAGGTGTCGGTGATGCGGGTATAGGCATCGAAGAACAGCGCGCTGGTCGCCAGCACCAGCGCCAATGGCCAGCGTACCCAGGCCGGGCGTATCCATGCGGCCAGCAGCAGGCCCAGCAGCAGCACCCCTGCCACCCCCAGGTACAGCAGCAGTGCTAAGCCAGGACCCAACGTGTCCATGCGTTCCTGGTAATAGGCATGAAAGCTCGCCAGGTAGATGAACAGCAGCGCCAGCTTGATCCCTCCGCGCATGATCGGCCCGCTCCATTCATGGATTCCTCCTCAAACCGTAGCAGCGTTGAAACAAATCACAAGCCGTGAAAGTCAATTTTCCGGCGATATCAGAACGCCTTAATTTGGCGTTTCAGACATACCCAATTTAATCCTCTCTATTAGAACAAGCCCCGTTTTTCGGGGCCTTCGACCGTTCATCAGTTCGCCAAGCGGCCAACTGCCACTAGCTTTATGCGCTAACTCTCGGATTGGAAAAGGGTTGATGGCCAATGGCCCTTTTGAATAGGCGCTGTAAATGCGACGAAACATGCCATTGATTTGACGCAAACCCAGGTAGCTGAGCTATACCGAAAACACATCACTGTTTCACCTCCCTTACTCATCCATACGAGGCGAGCCGACATGGACGTGAGCGTATTTGGCACTGGTTACGTTGGGCTTGTACAAGCGGCCGCCCTGGCGGATGTCGGTCACCGAGTCCTGTGCATAGACGTGGACGTCCACAAGATCAACCAGCTGCGCCAGGGCGTTGCGCCCATCAGCGAGCCAGGCCTGCCGGACCTTCTGGAAGACAACATCAAGGAAGGCCGGCTGTTGTTCAGTACCCAGGCCAGCGACGCGGTGGTCCATGCCGAACTGATCTTCATCGCCGTCGGCACTCCACCCGACGAGGATGGCTCGGCCGACCTCAGCCACGTGCTCGAGGTTACCCGGCAGATTGCCGGACTGATGGACGCAGACCGTACCCTGATCATCAAGTCCACGGTGCCGGTGGGTACCGCCGACCAGGTCATGGCCCTGGCCTGCGACGAGTTGCAGCGTCTGGGCAAGGACCAGTTGCAGGTACGGGTGGTGTCCAATCCGGAGTTTCTCAAGGAAGGCAGCGCCCTGGCCGACTGCATGCGCCCGGACCGGATCATCGTCGGCACCCGCGACGAAGTCGCCCACGACCAGCTCGCCGAGCTGTACGCGCCGTTCTGCCGCAACCACGAAAAACTCATGTTCATGGACAACCGCAGCGCCGAGCTGACCAAGTACGCGGCCAACGCCATGCTGGCCACGCGCATCAGCTTCATGAACGAGCTGGCAAACCTGAGCGAGCACCTGGGTGCCGACATCGAGGCAGTGCGCCGCGGCATCGGCTCCGACCCGCGCATCGGCTACCACTTCATCTACCCCGGCTGCGGCTTCGGCGGCTCGTGCTTCCCCAAGGACATCAAGGCCCTGCTGCACACCGCCGCGCACAGCGGCATGCCGCTGCGCCTGCTGCAAAGCGTCAACGAAGTGAACGACCAGCAACGGCGCATTCTCTTCGCCAAGCTCAAGCAACGCCTGGGTTGCGACCTTAAAGGCAAGTCGATCGCCCTGTGGGGCCTGGCATTCAAGCCCAACACCGACGACATGCGCGAAGCGCCCAGCCGCTATCTGATGGAGGCGCTGTGGGCCGAAGGCGCCACGGTACGCGCCTATGACCCCGAAGCCATGGACGAATGCCGGCGTCTGTATGGCTACCGTGACGACCTGCAACTGTGCGCCACCCGCGACGACACCCTGCAGGATGCCGACGCCCTGGTGATCTGCACCGAGTGGAAGAACTTCCGCGTGGTGGATTTCTCGCTGCTGGCCAGCAAGCTGCGCGAGCGGGTGATCATCGATGGCCGCAACCTCTACAACCCCGAGCAGGTCGCATCCCATGGCTTGATCTACAGCGGCATCGGCCTGCGCCAAGTCACCCCGCGCGTCGACGCCAGCCAGGTGGGCGCGCCATGAAAGTGCTGGTTACCGGCGCCGCCGGTTTCATCGGTGCCCACACCTGCCGCCGCCTGCTGCGCGACGGCCACCAAGTGGTGGGCCTGGACAACTTCAACGACTACTACGACCCCGCGCTCAAGCACGACCGGGTGCAATGGGTGCGCCAGTTGCCGGGCGAGTTGCAGCTGCACAAGCTCGAGCTTGCCGACCGCGACGCCATGGCCCGGCTGTTCGCCGACGAACGCCCCGAGGTGGTGATCCACCTGGCCGCCCAAGCCGGGGTGCGTTATTCGCTGCAAAACCCGCAGGCGTACCTGGACAGCAATCTGGCCGGCTTTCTCAATATCCTCGAAGGCTGCCGCCGCCACCCGGTACAGCACCTGCTGTATGCCTCGTCCAGCTCGGTATATGGCGCCAACCAGCGCACGCCCTACCGGGTCCAGGATGGTGTCGACCACCCGCTGTCGCTGTACGCCGCTACAAAAAAAGCCAACGAGGCCATGGCCCACAGCTACAGCCACCTGTTCGGCATCCCGTGCAGCGGCTTGCGCTTCTTCACCGTATACGGCCCCTGGGGGCGCCCGGACATGTCGCCGATGCAGTTCGCCAGGGCGATCAGCGAAGGCCGGCCGATCCAGCTGTTCAACCATGGTCGTCACCAACGCGACTTCACCTACATCGACGACATCGTCGAAAGCCTGGTGCGGCTGATGCCCAACCCGCCGTTGGCCAACCCCGGCTGGAACCCGCTCCTCCCGGACCCGGCCAGCAGCCAGGCGCCCTGGCGCCTGTACAACATTGGCGGGCAACGCCCGGTAGAGCTGCTCGACTACCTGGCGCTGCTGGAAAAGCACCTGCAGCGCAACGCGGTGATCGAGTTGCTGCCACTGCAGCCGGGCGACGTCCTGGCCACCTGCGCCGATGCCAGCGCCCTGGCCCAGGTGACCGACTTCACCCCACAGGTTTCCCTTGATGAAGGGCTCAGGCGCTTCGTCGCCTGGTTTCAACAGTACTACTCGCACAGCGCCAAAGAAGGCCAACCCGCAGGCGAGCAGTCGGAGCAACGGAGGGTGGTATGACAGGACAAGCCAAGAGCGCACAGCTACAAGCGCTGTACCAGGACAAACGCATGGACCCGGCGCACCGCCAGCGCATCGACGCGGCGATCCACATGCAAGGCCGCGGTTGGGTCACCGGCCGCGTCGGCGGGCGGCCCTGGACGCTGTCGCGGACCAACCGCGTGCTGTCGTGCATCGCCGCGCTTGGCTTGCTGGTCGTGCTATCGCCAGTGTTCCTGGTGCTGGCGGTGCTGATCAAACGCAGCAGCGCAGGCCCGGTGTTCTTCGTGCAGAAACGCACCGGCTACCGGGGCCGGCTGTTCGGCATGTTCAAGTTCCGCACCATGGTCGCCAACGCCGAGGCGCTGAAGGACTCGGTGCGCCACCTGAACAAGCACGGCAGCGACTCGATCGACTTCAAGATCGACAAGGACCCGCGCATCACCTCGGTGGGCAGCTGGCTGCGGCGCAGCAGCCTGGACGAGTTGCCCAACCTGATCAACGTGGTCACCGGCGACATGCGCCTGGTCGGCCCGCGCCCCACCTCGTTCAACGCCTACCGCTACAAGGACAACCACCTCGCGCGGTTGTCGATCCACCCCGGCATGACTGGCCTGTGGCAGATCTCCGGGCGCAGCGACATCGATTTCGACCAACGCGTAGAGCTGGACCTTAGCTACATCAACGAACAGAGCCTCCTGCTGGATCTGAAGATCCTGTTGAAGACCCCGTTCAAGGTTTTCACTGGCCACGGAGCAAGTTGAGATGGACGGTTCCACTTCGAGAAGCCTGAGTATCGCCGCCCCAAGCGAGACCAACCTGACCGCCACTGTCCTCGACCTCCAGCAGCGCACGCTGCTGCTGACCGCGGCCAACACCGGCACCGGCACCAGCACCAGTACCCTGGCCTTCGCCAGCCAGCTGGCCATGATGAGCGCGGGCAACGTGCTGCTGATCGACGCCAGCAACGCCAGCCTCAGCCAGCAGCTGGGCCTGGGCAAGCTGCGCGGCTACAGCGACCTGTTGTTCGACGAGGACACCCCGCCGCTGGCCCAGGACTGCGTGGTGCACCTGAGCGACCAACCGTTCGACGTGCTCCCGGCCGGCACCTGGCGGCGCGGCCGCGAACGCCTGGACCCGGAACGCCTGCGCATCCTGCTGAACCAGTTCGCTGCCCAGTACCGCTTCGTGGTGATCGACGGCGAGGCGATCTACGCCAGCGCCGACAGCCTGGTGATCGGCACCCTTGTCGATGGCGTGATCCTGGTGGTGTGCGCCGAGCAGACCCGCAAGGAAGTGGCCCAGGCCGCCGCCCAGCGCCTGACCCAGGCCGGTGCGCGGTTGATCGGCAGCGTGTTCAACAAGCGCAAGTACTACATGCCCAAGTGGCTGTACGACAACCTCTGAGAGGACGCACAGGATGAATGCCATGAGAGCTCCAACGATAGCCCTGTGCGTGCTGGCCCTGGCCGGCTGCGCCAGCCAGCAAAGCCGCGAGATGCCGGTGTCGATCCTCACCGCACCGGCCGCCGAAAGCCAGGCCACCGAAGTCGCCCGTCGCGAGCAGGTGCTGCGCCCTCAGGACGTGCTGGAGGTGATCTTCCACGTCAGCAACCGCTCCGCCGGGGTGTACCGCATCCAGTCCGGCGACACCCTGGACCTGAACTTCATGGCCGCCAGCGGCCTGAACGGCCAGCAACTGGTGCAGCCCGATGGCAGCATCACCCTGCCCAGCACCAACGCCTCGGTGCGTGTCGAGGGCATGACCCCCAGCGAAGCCGAAAGCGCGATTCGCCAGGCCTACCAAGACAAGCGGGTGTTCAAGCCCAACCGCGACCAGGTCACCGTGCGCGTCCTGAGCCCGATGACCGACGAGGTCAACCTGAAGAACGCCCTGACCCACCCCGGCACCGGCATGAGCCGCGACATCACCGTGGGCAACGACGGGCGCGCCACCTTCCCGGAAATCGGCTCGGTACCGCTGCAAGGCATGACCGTCAACCAGCTGCGCGACTACCTCAACGAGCGCTACGCCAGCCTGCCGGGGCGCATGAGCGTGGATGTGCTGCTCAAGTCCACCGCCGCCAACGAGATCTACGTGCTCGGCGAAGTGGGCCAGCCCGGCGCGTTCCAGATCCGCCGACCGGTCTCGGTACTGGAGGCGCTGACCCTGGCGCGTGGTCCGACCCTCAAGGCCAAGCTCGGCTCGGTGGTGATCATGCGCCGTCAAGGCAACGTGGTGCATGCGGTCAACTACGACGTCGACCAGGCCCTCTCCGGCGGCACCCAGAAGCTCGCCTACCTGCAGCCCGAAGACATGCTCTACGTACCCAAGACCACACTGGCCAGCGCCGCCGAGCTGTCTCGGCAACTGGCCGACGTAGTGCTGTTCCAGGGCTTTGGCTTCAGCTTCAGCTACCGCGTCGACAACAAAGACGATGACAACTGACCGGGGACAGGACCATGACCACGCAACCGAAAGAAAACTATGTGCATGAGTTCTTCCGCATCTTCTTCGCCAACCGCCAGTTGGTGAAACGGGTGTTCCTGGTGTTCGCCGTGATCGCCCTGGCGTTGCCGCTGGTGCTGCGCGAAAGCTTCGACATCACCGCCGAAGTCATCGTGCAGTCCAAGAAGCTGTCGCAGAGCGACACCAACTCCGCCCTGGCCCAGGAAGCCGACCAATTCATCCCGCCGTCGCTGGCCGACATGGAGACCGAGAGCAACATCCTGCGCTCGCCTACCTTGATCCGCCAGACCATCGCGCAACTGCGCGAGGAAGGCCAGTACCAGAGCGAGCCGGGGCTGCTGCAACGCGCGGTCCTGACCCCGCTGCGCCAGGACCTGATCGACCCGCTGCGCAAGCTGCTGAGCAGCAAGGTCAGCGATGCCCGCGACACCGAGCTGGACACCCTCACCGACCAGGCGATCAAGGACCTTACCGTCGAAACCCTGCCGGGCTCGAACGTCATCTCGGTGAACTACAGCGCACAGGATCCGAAGCAGGGCACCCTGTTCGTCGCGCGGCTGCTGGACAACTTCCTGAAGAACCGCCAGGACCTGCAATCGAACGAGCTGCCCGAGGCGTTCTACGAGCAGAAGAAACTGCACTACCAGGCCCGCCTCGGCGACCTGGAGACCCAGCGCCTGGGCCTGCTGACGGCCATCGGTTCCTCCGACCCCAAGGAAGAGATCACCTTCCGCCTGAACGCGATCAACACCGAAGAACAGGCGCTGAACCTGCAACGTGACCGCCAGTTGCAGAACCAGCAGTGGCTCGACTACCTGCGCAGCAGCCTGAGTGCAGCGAGCAAGGCGAAGATGGCCGACTACGCCTTCCCCTACACCTTCACCACCACGGTGGACAACGTCGCCTTCGAAGACCGCGAGATCAAGCAATTGGGCGAACAGCTGACCACCCAACTGGCCCGCTACAACGGCGATGCCACGGTGTTCCAGCCTGGCGCCGAGCAAATGGTCATGGCCCGCCAGCAGATCGCCCAATTGCGCGGGCAGTTCCTGAAGATCGTCGAGAACCGCATTCGCGAGCGCCAGCAGGACCTGGCCGTGACCCAGCAGGTGATCGACCAGAAGACCCAACGCATCGCCGAATACAAGCAGCGGATCAACCAACTGCGCGAAACCCAGAGCAAGACCCGCCAGCTGGACACCGAGATCGACGCCCTGCACAAGGCCTTCTCCACCTATGCCCAGCGCTACGAGGAAAGCCGTGGCCAGGGCCTGCTTGACGGCAGCCAGTCGAACGCACGGATCCTCAGCGCGCCCTACGAGCCCGCCACGGCGTCCTTCCCGAAACCGGGCCTGATCATCCCGTTCGGCTTGATCACCGGGTTGCTGCTGGCAATCGCCGTGGTGTACGTGCGCGAGTTCTTCGACCATCGCTTCAAGCATCCGGCCCAGATCAGCCAGGAACTGGACCTGCCAGTGCTGCTGGTGATCAACGACCAGGCCCCCGCGCTGGCCAACCCGCACAAGAGCTGGTCGCTGCCGCGCCTGGTGCACTGGGTGCGTAATTGAACGCCGCCGTGCCCAGCGCCGAACGCCCGATCCTGCACCTGCTCAGCAGTGGCGGATTCTACGGCGCCGAGCGCATGCTCCTGGACCACTGCCAGGCGACCCCTGGCAGGCACCGGGTGCTGTTCCTCGACGCCCCGGCGGAGTTGGTGACGCGCTTCCAGGAGGCGGGGGTCGACTGCCAGGCCTGCGGTGGCCTGGGCACCCTGTTGCGGATACTGGCGGCGCAGCGCGGCGAGCGGCCGCTGGTCAACACCCATAACTTCAAGGGCCTGCTGTTCGGCTGGCTCGGCGCGACCCTGTGGCGCCTACCCATGGTCACCACCCAGCACGGTTTCACGCCCCGTAGCCGCAAGCAGCGCTTCTATACCTGGCTGAGTTTGCAGCTATGCCGCACGCCGACCGTCGACCGGGTTGTGTGCGTGGCCGAAAGCATTGCACGCATCCACCGCGAGGCTGGGGTTCAGGCGTCCAAGCTGGAGGTGATTCCCAATGGTCTTCCCGCCAGCACAGAGCACACCGCAGCCCCACGGCCCGCGCACGGCGACGGCGCCTGGCTCGCTGCCTATGTAGGCCGGCTATCCAGTGAAAAAGGCCCGGATCTGTTCCTCGACACCTTGATTCCGCTGTGCCAGCGCCACCCTCAGGTACACGCGGTGATGCTCGGCGAAGGCCCCGAACGTGACACCTTGCAAGCGCGCATCGATGCCGCAGGCCTGGGCGAACGCATCACCCTGCCGGGCTTCCAGCGCGAGATGCACAGCTGGATGAGCCGCCTCGACGCCCTGGTCATTAGCTCACGCACCGAGGGCACGCCGATGATCCTGCTCGAGGCGATGCAGGAAGGCGTACCCGTGGCAGCGTTTGGCGTCGGCGGCATTCCCGACGTCATCGAGCACGGGCGCAACGGCCTGTTGGCCCGGCCCCTGGCCACCGCCGAGCTGGGCGAGCACTTGCAAGCATTGCTGCAAGACCCGCAGCAGGCCGCCGAGCTGGTTGCCCGTGCCCGCCAGACTCAACGCGAACGCTACCACCTGCCGACCCTGGCGCAGCACTGGGCGCGGGTGTACCTGGGCACAGCCAAGGAGGTTGTCGCATGATCATGCCACTGTCGCTGGTGAGCCTTGTAGCGCTGGTATGCCTTGGCCTGCTGGCCAGCCCCTACCCGTACCTGGCGCCCGGCGCCGTGCTCGGCCTGGCCGGCGCCCTGGTGCTGTACCGCAAGCCCGCCTGGGGCTTGCTGGCGATTGCTGCGCTGGTGCCGATGGAAGGCCTGCTCAAGGACAACCTGGTGTCCGGCGCCAAGCTGATTGGCCTGGGCCTGGTGTTGATCCTGTCGCTGCAACTGGCCGTGCGTCAACTGCCCGGCGAGCGCCTGCGCAGCAACCAGTGGCGCCTGCTGTTGCCGTTCATGGCGCTCTATCTGCTGAGCCTGTGGACCAGCGACAACCTGGGCTTGTCGATGTTGAACCTGCGCGAATTGCTGGTGGGGCTGGTGGTGTTCGTCATCACCCTGCTGGTGGGCCGCGAGCTGAACCTGGTGCTGCTGGCGCGCCTGGTAACGGTGAGCGTGTGCGTCACCTGCCTGTTCGCGATCTTCTCCACCAAGTACCAGGAGCAAGGGCGCGCCTCCGGCATGCTCGACCCCAACGCCTTCGCCCTGCTGATCACCATCGCCCTGCCCCTGGGCCTGTGGCTGGCGATCAAGACCCGGCAATGGCCGCTCAAGCTGTTCTGGGCCGCCTGCTGCCTGTTGCTGCTGGCCGGCATGACCAAGACCGAGTCGCGCTCGGGCCTGGTGGTGCTGATGATCAGCGCCGGGATCGTGCTGTACAACTACCGCGAGCAACTGGCGCATATTCGCCCCCGGCACCTGGGTTTCGCCATGCTGGGCCTGGCCATCGTGCTGCCGCTGGGTGCAGCGCTGATGCCGGCAGGCTATGTGGACCGCATCCAGTCGCTGGTGCTGCTCAAGTCCGGGGTCAACGCGCACAAGGATGAATCCCTGGGCAGGCGCTCGTCCTACCTGGTGGTGGGCAAGGAGATGGTCAGCGAGCATCCGCTGCTCGGCGCCGGCCCCGGCACTTTCCCGCTGCACTATGCCGACACCGGGTTCTCGAAGGCCTTCGCTCCGGCCAACAGCAAGACCACCGACCTCTACCGCCGTGCCCATAACACCTACCTGGAGCTGTTCAGCGAAACCGGTGTGCCGGCTGGCGTGTTGTTCGTCGGCATGATCGCCCTGGCCCTGCGCAACTTCTGGCGTGCCCGTGCGGCTTGGCAGGCAGCCGGCGATCCGGACCGCGCTGACCTGATGACCCACCTGACCATGAGCATGCTGGCCATCGGGCTGTTCCTGATGTTCCTCAGCGCCCCCAGCCACAAATACCTGTGGCTGATGCTGGCGTTGTCCAGCGTATTGCTGCGCCAGGCCAGCGAGACGCCGCGCGCGCAGGAGCAGCCATGAGCCGGGTCAGCATCGTCATCCCGATGTTCAACGAGGCCCGGCATATCGGCCGCACCCTCGATGCCGCGCGCCGCGCAGCCAGCACGTCGGGCCTGGCCTGCGAACTGGTGGTGGTGGACAACGGCTCCAGCGACAACGGCCCGCAGATCGCCCGCCAGCACGGCGCACAGGTGCTGAGCCTGCCCGGCGCGGCCATCGGCGCGTTGCGCAACCAGGGCGCACGCGCCTGCCAGGGCGATTGGCTGGCCTTTCTCGATGCCGATATCGAAGTGCCGGAAAACTGGCTGGACCTGCTGGTCGGCCTGCAACGGCGTGGCGAAGGCGATGTGTTCGCCCTGGACTGCGCCACCCCGCGCCAGGCCCCGTGGTTCGCCCACGCCTGGCAACGTCGCACCCTGCGCGCCGGGCAGACCGTACAGGACTGCACCTGGCTGCCCACCCCCAACCTGCTCATGCGCCGCAGCTGGTTCGAGCTGGTCGGCGGTTTCGACGAGCGCCTGCGCACCGGCGAAGACAAGGACTTCACCCTGCGCCTGCACGCCGCCGGTGCGCGCCTGCGGGTACTGCGCCAGCCGGTGGTGCTGCACTGGGGCTTCGAGATGAGCTGGCGCGAATGGCTGGGCAAGGAAATGTGGCGCCAGGGCAGTCACCTGCAATTGCTGCGCAGCCAAGGCGTGAGCCTGCGCCTGCTGCGCTTTCCGATGCTGTCGGTGGGCGCCTGGGTGCTGGATCTGCTGGCGCTGTCGTCGTTGCTCGACGGCTTCCCCCATGTCGCCCTGGCGCTGCTGCTGCTCAGCGCCTTCCCCGCCCTGGCCCTGAGCTTGCGCCAGAGCCTGAAGCACCACGACACGCTGCTGACCCTGCAACTGTGGGGCCTGCACTGGCTGCGCCTGCACCTGGCCGGCGCCGCTTTTGTCCTTAGCCTGTTCAACCGCACCGCAAGGAGGCCTGCCCGTGGCTGAGATCACTTTCTGGTTATGCCTGTTGCTGCCCCTGTACGCCTGGGTCGGCTATCCGCTGTTGCTGACCCTCGCCGCGCCCTTCTTCAGCGTCCGCAAGCCCGGGCCGCTGCCGGCGCAACGGGTCAGCGTGGTGATCGCCGCGCACAACGAAGAGCGGCATATCGAACAGAAGCTGGCCAGCGTGCTGGGCCAGGACTACCTGGCCGCCGAACTGCAAGTGGTGGTGGCCAGCGACGGCTCCAGCGACCGCACCGTGGCCTTGGCCCGTGCCCTGGGCGATGCCCGGGTGCAGGTGCTGGACCTGCCGCGCGTGGGCAAGGCCACGGCCTTGAATGTCGCCGTTCAGGCCTGCCAGGGCGACATCCTGGTGTTCACCGACGCCGACAACCAATGGTCCACCGACACCCTGGGCCTGCTGCTGGCGCCTTTCGCCGACGGCGACGTGGGTGGCACGGCCGGACACATGATCATTCCCGAACCGGGCAAAGGCCTGAGCCTGGGTGACAGCCTGTATCGCCACTACGAGGCCTGGCTGCGCAAGGTGGAGAACCGCACCGGTTGCATGGTCTCGGCCGACGGCGCCCTGCTTGCATTGCGCCGCCCGCTTTACCAGCCAATCCCCAAGCAGGTGAATGACGACTTTTTCATCAGTACCTGCGCCCCGGCGGCAGGGATGCGCATCGTCTACGTCCCCAAGGCCGTGGTGCTCGACCAGGGCGTGGACGAGGCCGACAAGCAGTTCCGTCGTCGCCAGCGGGTCACTGTCGGCGGGCTTTTGAGCCTGGCAGCGCGTCGCCAGTTGCTCAACCCGATGCGTCACGGCCTGTATGCCATCGCCCTGCTCAGCCACAAGCTGATTCGCCGCCTGGCCCCGGTGCTGCTGGTGCCTTTGCTGCTGGCCAACCTGTGGCTGGCTGCAGAGCCCGGCTTCTACCGCCTGACACTCGCCGCCCAGTTGCTCGGCTACGCCGTTGCCATCGCCGGGCTGCTGGACGCCAGCCACCGCCTGCCCAAGCCGTTTCGCCTGGCGGCGTTCCTGCTGGTGACCCTGGCTGGCATGAGCGTGGGCCTGTGGCAGTTCCTGCGCGGGCACAGCTACAGCCAATGGAACCCTGACCAGAACCGGTGAGCCAAGCCCATGCCGATCAAGACCCGTATCAAGCAGGCCAGCGGTTGGCTGTATTTCAAATCACCCAAGGGCCGCCGCGAACTGCGCGGCGCCGGTGTGATCCTCATGCTGCACCGGGTGCTGGCCGATGACCCCAGCGCGGCCCTGGCGCACCGCAATGAATTGTGCGTGGGCCCGCGCGCCTTCGAGGCTTTGCTGCGTTGGCTGCCCCGGCACTTCGACTGCGTCAGCCTCATGGAGCTGCTCAAGGCCCATGAGACCCCGCGCGACAATGCACGGCCGAAAGTCGCCCTGACCTTCGACGACGGCTGGCGCGACAATGCGCTGAACGCCTTCCCGCTGCTGCAGAAGTACCAGGTACCGGCGAGCATCTTCCTGTCCACCGACTACATCGGCAGCCGCCAGCGCTTCTGGTGGGAGAGTGTCGGTGAGACCCTGTGGGGCAGCCATGGCGAAGCGCCCCGGCACAGCCTGATCGAATGCCTGCGCAAGCTCGGCCGGCCGTTGCCCGCCGCCTACTTCATGAACGACCGCCCCCAGGCCCGCAGCCTGGCCCTGGCGCACTACCTGCAAAGCCTCAAGAGCCTCAGCCCGCAGGCCTTGCACGTGCTCACCGATGCCTGCCCGGACGAGTCGCTGCCACAAGCCATGAACTGGCAGCAGGTACGCGAAATGGAAGCCTCGGGCCTGGTGCGTTTCGGCCCCCATGGCGCCAGTCATGCGCTGCTGCCGTTCCTCGACGACCGCCGCCTGGACGAAGAACTGCAACGCAGCCATGCCGCCTTGCAGCATGGCTGCCAGCAACCGCTGCCGGTGTACTGCTACCCCAATGGCGACCACGACGAGCGGGTACGAGCACGCTTGGCCGCACACCGCTACCCCTACGCGCTGAGCACCCGCCCCGGTATCTGCCATGGCCATGACGACCCGCTGGCCCTGCCGCGCATCGGCGTCAGCCAGCGCAACGCCAGCCGTCCTTCATTGCTGGCCTGGCGCATCAGCCGCGGAGGCCGCGCATGAGCCGTAGCCAGTACCTGCGCCACCTGGCGCTGAGCATGGGCACGAAGCTTGCGATGATCGCCCTGCGGCTGCTGCGCAACGTGCTGCTGGCGCGCATCCTGGGCCCCAGCGAACGCGGCCTGTTCGCCCTGCTCAGTACCCTGCCCGACCTGATCAGCGCCGCCACCAGTGGTGGCTTGAACAGCGCCGTTGGCTACCAGGCGGCCAAGCAGCGCGACATGGGTCTGCTGCTGACCCAGGTGCTGGTGTACGGCTGCCTGTTGGCAGGCCTGCTGACCCTGGTGTGCGTGTTCCTGGTCCGCGAGTTCGGCGCCGACCTCGATGTCACCTTGCAACTGGGCCTGCTGGCCTGGCTGCTCCTGCTGGCAGTGCCGATGACCGTGCTCAAGAGCGGTCTGCTGACCCTGCACAACGCCAGCGGTGGCGTGGGCGCCTTCAATGCGCTGCGCCTGACCGAGTCGCTGGCGCCATTGCTGCTGTTCCTCGGGCTGTTCTGGATGTGGCAGGACGAGGCCCTGGAAGCGGCGCTGATCAGCTGGCTGTGCGGCATCGCCGTGGTGCTGGTGCTGGGCCTGTGGTGGCTGCGACGTCAGCACCCGCTGGCCCTGCGCTGGAGTCGCAGCGGGCAGCGCGAACTGTTGACCTATGGCGCGCGCAGCCACCCGGACCTGCTGTTCCAGCAGCTGATTCTGCGCTCGGACTACCTGTTCATCGGCGCCATGCTCGGCAGCACCGCCCTTGGCCACTACGCCATGGCCAGCGCCGCCGCCGAACTGCTGCTGATCGTCCCGGAAGCGGTGACCACGCCGCTGATGAAACGCCTGCTGCAACAGGACGCCGGCATGGACAAGCTCACACCCCTGGCCCTGCGCCTGACCGCCACGGTGATGCTCGGCGCCTGCCTGGGCATGGCGCTGATCGGCGAATGGCTGATCGTCACCCTGTTCGGCGCCGCCTACCAGCACGCCTACCCGGCGTTGCTGGCGCTGCTGCCGGGCCTGCTGGGGCTGTGCTACGCGAGCATCCTGCGCCTGGACCTACTGGGCAAGAACCGCCCCGGCACGGTGTCGCTGATGATGGGCGCAGGGGCTGCGCTGAACCTGGTGCTCAACGTGCTGCTGATCCCCCAATGGGGCATCGTCGGCGCGGCAGCAGCGTCGTCCATCGCCTATCTTGCGGTGACCGTGGCCATGCTGGTGCTGTACTGCCGCCTCGGCGGCACGCCACTGGGCCAGACCTTGATCGTACTGCCCAGCGACTTCACGCCGCTGTGGCGCATGCTGCAACGGAGGCCGGCATGAAGCGTTGGTTCGCCTGCTGGCTGCTGGCTGCGCCCTTGGCCGATGCCGCGCCCCTGGAATGGGGCGATATCCGCGACGGCAGCCTGTACCTGCGCCCCAAAGCCGCAGACGAGCTGCGCATCCACTGGCAGCCGGCCTGGCAAGCCGAGGCCAACGCCGAGCACCTGTTCCTGCTCGATGGCCAGGGGCGCCTGCAAGGCGAGCGGCCAATCGAGGCCAAGGAGGTACGCGGAGAACAGCGCTGGCCGCTGAGAGCCGACGGCGGGCCCTATCGCCTGGAGATACCGGGCTACAGCTTCCGCGGTTATCGGGTGCGCCATGCCGAAAGCACCGCGGCGCTGTTCGCCCCGGCCAAGGTGCATTTCAGCGCCGAGGTCGGCCCGGGCGTACAGCTGTACTTCCGCGTCAAGGCGGGCGAACAGGCGGTGCTGGCGGGCAAGTACCATGGCGGGGTCAGTGGCCTGAGCGCCAAGCGCTTGGGCGATGGCCGCGAAGTTCAGTTGAAGCTCACCCCCTACCCGGCCTATTGGCGCTTCGACCAGCAGCCGCTACCCGTCAGCAATCGTGACGAAACCTGGCAACTGACGCTGCAAGGCCGAGGCAAGGCAGCGTTCTGGCTCGATGGCAGCGCCAACCTGTTCGCCCAACGCGCCGACCAGCTGGGCGATCTGGCCAACGCCCCCGGCCAGGTGCTGCTGGCGATCGACAGCCAAGTACTCGGCCATACCCCGCAGTTGGGCGTAGCCCTGCCCTACGTGCTGCCGCCGCCGTCGAGCTTCGCTGCCCTCGACGCCCTGCGTCCCCAGGCCGCCGGCTACTACAGCTTCATGGACGTGCTGGCGCGCCAGCCTGACTACGAAGACCCCTGGCGCCAGCTGTACCAGCAACGCTTCGGCATCACCCAGGACATCACCCTGCTGGCCGCCACCGGTCGGCGCGCGGACCTTGCCGCCGACCGCACCAGTGTCGATGGCCTGAACGCCTGGCTGGCAGCCACCACGCGCCTGGACAGCAAGGGCCTGCACTACTTGGCCTTCGCCGACGAACCCAACCTCAATTACCGTGACTACGCTGCCTTCGAGGATTTCTTCCGCACCATGGCCACCCAGGTGCGCGCCTACCCCGGCGCCCGCGAAGCCGGGGTACGTATCGCCATGCCGGCGTCTTCGCGTCTGCTGGGCGGGCCATTCACCGCGCGCGGCAAGGACCTGCGGGGCATCGACTGGGCCCGCCGCCTGCTCAAGGACCACGAACGCGACATCGATGCCCTGGCCTGGCACGAATGGATGGTCCGCGACCTGCTGGCCACCCGCAGCTACCGCGACAGTGTGCGCCAGGCTGCCGCGCTGGTCGGCCTGGATGCCCAGGGCAGGCCGCGCAAGGCCTTGCTGCTGGACCAGACCAACCTGTCCAGCGGCTCGAGCCTGAGCACCTACGACCAGGACACCCACTACGCTAGCCTCTGGTGGACCTCGGTGGTGATCAACGCCTCCGCCGACGGCCTGCTGGACATGCTCAACTGGTTCCATGTGGCGGATGAGCCCGAGTGGCCCAAGGGCATGCTGCGGGTGCTGGGCGATAACCATTTCGAGCTCAAGCCCGTGGGCCTGGCCCAGCAGTTCATCCAGCGCCATTGGCTCAAGCAGGTGCTGGACATGGACAACAGCGCTTTCGAGGTCGACGCGCTGGCAATGGCCGACGGTCAGCAGCGCAGCCTGCTGGGGGTCAACAAGGCCGAGCGCGTGCAGCAGGTCGAGCTGCGCCTCCAGGCACGCTACAGCACCGCCCAACCCCGTGACCGCCCTGGTTGTCCGCAGGGTCGGCTGGAGTTTTTTGGCCCGGACAGCCGCCCCCGCATTGCCCGCTACACCTGCCACGAGGGCCAGATCAGTTTTCAACTGCCAGGGCAAACCCTGTTCGCCCTGACCTGGAACGCGTCATGAGACGCCCCTCACCTGCGAAAAACAGGAGGCACCATGCGTGCATTGAGCAAACTCCAGGAGCGCCTCAAGCGCAAAGGACTGCGCGACACCGTCAAAACGGCCTTTCGCCACTATGTGTTCTACCATTGGGAACTGGTGTGGATGGAACGCGACCTGCAAACCCCGGTGCCGCCGCACCGGCTCAAACCCTATCCGCCGCTGCGGGTGGAAACCATCACCGTGCACAACGTCGTCGCCTTCGCCACGCATTTCGGCGATCGGCTGGAAACCCTGCGCGAACTGGCCACCGAGGGCCACACCGGGCTGATGTTCCTGGACGACGACAACGCTGCCGTGGCGTTCATCTGGGGCAGCAGCCGGCACTACCACGACCGGCACTACTATGGCTGCTGGTTCCCGGTGGGGCCTGGCGAGTTCTTCGAGTTCGGCGGCGAGCTGATCCGCAAGTACTGGGGCACGGAGCTGTCGGTGGACCTGCAACTGGCGTTATGGAAAGCCATGGCGGCGCAAGGCTGCGACAAAGTGGTGGACGTCTGCGAGCAGCACAACATCCCCGCGCTCAAGCTACACCTGCGCATGGGCTACCAGGAGCAAGGACGGATCATGAACGTGTATTGCCTGTTCGGCCGCTGGAAGTTCTACCGCGAAAGCCGCTACACCCAGTCGCGCCTTGAGCCACTGCGCAAGCCTGTGGCCGACGGCTCCACGGCCACGGCGTCCTGAGCCCATGGCCCTGCAACTGAGTTGGTGCGCCTCGCTGCGCACCCCAGGCTTCCCCGCCGCCGCCTACGAGGCGCTGCGCCAGCGCGTGGCCAGCAGCACCCCCTTCAACCACCTGGGTTGGCTGCGGGCGGCGGAGGCTGCCTTGCAGCCGGGCCAGCAACTGCAGGTGCTGTTGGGGCACCTTGATGGGCGCTTGTGCCTGTGCCTGCCCCTGGTGCGCGAGCGCCAGCCGTTCGGCCCACTGAACGTGCCGGTGGTACGACACCTGGGTCATCCGCTGAGCGACCGTATCGCCTTGCTGCTGGACCTGCCCGCGCAGCATGCTGGCCAGGTGCTGCAGACGATTCGCCTGCATCTGCCCCACGCCCTGCTGCAACTGAACGAGGTCCACGACGCCGATGACGCCTGGCTGCGGCAATGGTGCTCGGCCAGCTCCACCTACCAGCGTCACCTGAGCTGCCGTGCGCCGGTACACCGCATCAGCGAACTGGATCGCCAGGAAATCAGCGGCGATGCGCGCTACAAACTGCGCCGTGCCCGCAAACGAATCAACGCGTGCGGCGCCGTGGTACGCCGGGTGATCGCCACTGCGCAGAACATCGATGCGCTGCTCGACGCCGTCAGCGCCGTGGAGGCACAGAGCTGGAAAGGCGACGACGAGGTCGGCATCTTCAGCGGCCCGCAACGGCGCCAATGGATGTACCAGGCGTTCACCGAACTGGCGGCCGAGGGCATGGTGTGCCTGGTACTGCTGGAGCTCGACGGACTGTGCATCAGCTACCGCCTGGGCCTGCTCGAACGTGGCCGGGTGTACGACTACAACCTGGCCTTCGTGCCCGAGCACCGCGAGCTGGGTAGTGGCCGGGTGCTACTGGAGGAATTCATCCATTGGGGCCTGGACGAGGGCTGGCACTGGGTGGACGCCTCACGGGTGAGCCTGAACAATTCCAGCCACCAATTGCATGAACGCCAGACCGGCCAAGTCGAGCACTGGCGCCTGAGCTGCTACAGCTGGCGCCCCGACGGCATTGCCCTGGGCCTGGCCCAGCGCTGCTGGGACTGGCTCAAGCCGCGCCTGCACAAGGCCCGCGGCGAAAAGCTCGCGACTGCCCAACCCACCATCCCCCAGGAGCGCCCGGATGCCATCCCAGGTCATAGTCAACGCTGACGATTTCGGCTTGAGCGTACACACCAATGCCGTGATCCTGCATGCCTTCCAGGCCGGGCTGATCAGCTCGGCCACCGCCATGGCCAACATGCCGGCCTTTGCCGCCGCCTGCGTGCTGGCCCAGCAACCGGCGCTGCGTGGACGGGTGGGCCTGCATTTCAACCTGACCTACGGGCGCCCGCTGAGCGAGGCGATCAGGTCACAGCCACGCTTCTGCACCGAACATGGCGAGTTCGAACTGAAGCTCAAACGCCACGCCCTGCGCTTGTCGCGCCGTGAACGCGAGGCCGTGGAGCAGGAGCTGCATGCGCAATGGAAGCATTGCCTTGACCAAGGCCTGATGCCCAGCCACCTCGACTCGCACCAGCATGTGCACAATATCTGGCCCATTGGCGAGGTGGTCGCGCGCTTCGCCCGCGAACAAGGCGTGCCGGTGCGCCTGGCACGTAACCTGGGGCACAACATCGGGCCGCTGAAGGGGCTGTTCAAGCGCCTGCTGAACCGACGTCTGCGCAGGCTTGCCGGCGCCACGGCCGATTATGTGTGCACCCCCGCCGACCTGAAGGCCGGGCTGGCACCACGCCTAGGGCTGCTGGAAGTGGTCGCGCACCCCAGCGCGCTGGGCGGCCACGATTTTGGCGACGCGTACCTGGAAGGCGGCGAGTCGCTCAAGGTCTTGATCGACACGCAGTTGGAGCACGTGCCGCGTGTGAGCTATGGCGCCTGCCTGGAAGGCCCCGCGCAACTGGCGTAGCAGTTATCTAGCACCCCACGACCAGGTATCAGGTGCCTGCTGTGCAGCCCTCATGCACAGGAGCATTGCCATGTCGTTGGCCATTGAAAACCCCCACCACACCCTGCTCGAAAACCGCTTGCCACGCTGGGCCGCATCACTTGGCCGCCCGCAGTGGCAAGCACTGCGCAGTAGCCTCCCCGAGGCAGCTACAGACCAGGGTTCACCCCGGCAGGCACAGCTGGAGCAGGCACGCAGGGCCCTCGCCCGCGCCCTCGACGGCCTGCGCCAACCTGCCGAGTTCGCCGAGCCCCTGCTGGTCGAGCGGCTGGGCGGGTTATTCACCTCGCCCCTGTTGCTGCGGGCCGCGGAACTGGTACGCATCCACCCGCTCTTCAGCCATGGCGTCTACGTGTACAGCCATGAGCGTCATACCTTGCTGGAAGCCGCCCTGCAGAACTTCGCCGAAAGCCTGACCTTCAGCAGCCAAAGCAGCATTGCCCTGAGCCAGCACATCGAAGTGACGCCAAGCACAGTGGTGGGCCAGACCACCCTGGGCGACAGCGAAACCCTGGTGGACATCACGCTGGACTCGCAAACCTATGCCATCGAGCCTCTGCCTCTGTCACCGCAAGCGTTCGCCCAGGCAGTGCGCGAACTCGACCTTGGCCAACGCTACCAGGATCACCTCGACGAAATCTTCGCACGGCCGCAGGTGGTCGCCTGCACCAGGGCTTTGCACAAGGCCGGCCTGGGCCAGGCCCTGGAGCGCGTGGAGCAGCAGGGCTGGCTGGACGAGCAGACGCTCATGCAGATGCAGCGCCTGCTCGAGCACGATTCGCCCCTGCACAGCCAGCAGTTGGCGCTGTTCGGCCTGACCTTGCATGAGGTGCTGGTGTTCGACCAGCAAGAGCGCGGCCTGCTGCTCTACCTGCCGAGCGAAACGCCGCAATTGCGCCTGTTCGCCGACCTGGCCGCGCTGAACGCGCAGCTGTGCATCGAGCTGCTCGAACCGCCTTTTCGCCGCCAGGTGCTGGGCTACCTGCAGCACTGTCACCAGGCCACCTTCCTCGATCGCCTGCAACAGAACCTCGACGGTTCGGGCAGCGCTGCCCTCGACGCGCAATGGCCGCTGCGCGTGGGTGCAGACCTGCATCTATCGCTCACCGACATCCCCGGCGAGCTGTTCACCTTTCTGTTCAACGACCATCTGGCGCGCCTCAAGGCCGATGCCCGCCAGGTCGCCGTTCCCACTGCCGAGGCCGACGAGCGAGCGCGCCAGCGACGCCGCGATACCTGGCAGAGCCTGGGCCTGAACGCCCTGATGGTAGCGGGCTTCTTCATTCCTGCCGTCGGTACACTGATGACTGCGGTCATGGCCTACCAACTGCTCGACGAGGCGTTCGAAGGCTACGAAGCCTGGAGCGCAGGCGATCGTCACCTGGCGCTGCGCCATCTGGAAGGGGTCGGCCTGAACCTCGCGCTGGCCGGAGGGCTGCACCTGGCGGGCAGCGTGCCGAAGCTGTTCAACAGCGAACTGATGGAGAGCCTCGACCCCGTGACCTTGGCCGATGGCAGCCAGCGCCTGTGGCGTGCGGACCTGACCCGCTATCGCAGCACCCTGGCCTTGTCGCCAGCGCGTGAAGCCAATGCCCTGGGCCAATACCTGCATGAAGGCCGGCACTACATCCGCCTGGATGGGCATCTGTACGTCCAAGGGTTCGACGAGGCCCAAGATTGCTGGCGCATTCTCCACCCGGATCGCTCCCAGGCCTACCGACCTCGGCTCGAACACAACGGCAATGGCGCCTGGCGCGTCGAGCACGAAAGGCCCCGGCAATGGTCGCTGGCCAAGCGGGTCAGACGCCTCGATTCACGCTGGGACGGGCTGGACGATACCCAGCTTGAGCAGGCCGCGCACATCAGCGGTATGTCGCAGCAAGACCTGGCCCGGTTGCACCTGGCCAATGCACCGACGCCACCGCTGCTGGCCGACACGCTGCTGCGCATGCAGGCCGAAAGCCGGACCCAGGCGGACCTGGCCCTTGAGCCACTGCGCGACCACGACGCACTGTTCCAGCAGTTCTATGAAGGCGACCCAGCGGACGGGGTGGAGCATGGACGCCTGCTCGAAGCCTTTCCGACGCTCACGAGGCCATTGGTCCAGCGTCTGCTGGCTGATCTGGACAGCGAGGAGCTGGACGCCTGGCGGGCCGCCGATCGCTTGCCAGCACGCCTGGAGGCAGCGGCGAAGCGCACCAGCGCTGCATTGCCCCTGGCCCGCGCATTGGAAGGCCTTTACTTGCCTGGGCTCAGCAGCGTTCAGAGCGAACGCCTGATCCTGCGCGCACTGCCGGACGTGCCGGGGTGGTCGCCAGACTGGCGCGTGGAACTGCGGGCGGCCAGTCCGCAAGGCGCCACCCTGGCCGCCGCAGGCAAGCCCACGGCCACCGAAGTACAGGTGGTCATCAAGTCACCACTAGGCTACGAAGCACACTTGGGAGAACGCCCCGCCCCCGCGGTCCAGGACAACGACCTGTGCCGCGCCATATTCGACGCCCTGCCCGCGGCCCAACGGCGCGCCTTGGGCATCGAAGAGGCGGGCCCTGCAGCGCTGCGCGAGCGGATACACCAGCAGGTCCAAGCGGCACCGCAACGCTTCGAACGCCACCTGCGCGAACAAGGGGCGCACGGCTGGGGGCGTGGCGCCGGCCTGCGAGGCGGCGCGCCCAACGAACGGCCCATACGCCCCGAGCCAATGGACCGGGAAACCTTGTACCGCCGCTACCTGGCCATCTTTCCCAGTGCCACCGACGAGGAAATACGTCAGCGGGTGGCATCCTGGACCCAGGCACTACGCGACCCGGCCACCGAGCTGGAACGCCTGGCCCGTCCGCTGCAACACCTGCGTCAGCGCTTGAGCCGTTGGGCTGGCAATAGCACTCGCCGGCGCCGCGCCGCCGACCGGCTGGTCAGTTGCTGGCAGCGCAATACCCGGCAGCGCCTGGACGAGGACGTTGTCGACCATGTGCTGGACCTGTCCGGCCTGGGCCTGTCCGACGCAGACCTGGCCAGCCTGACGCTACCGGACGAATTCCATCATGTGGTGATGCTCGACCTCAGCGCCAGCCCAACGCTTAGCGCGCTACCTCCAGACCTGCTGGCGCGCTTCCCGCGTCTGCAACGCCTTTACCTGCGAGGCTGTCGCTTCGACCACGTACCGCAAGTGGCCGTGCCCGCTGCACTGGAACGCCTGGACCTTGAGGACAACCGTATTACCTGGGACCTGCAGGCCCAGGCTGCGCTCGATCGCCTGCTGGGCCTTGAAAGCCTCGATCTGTCGGGCAATCCACTGATCGCCAGCCCCGACCTGAGCGCGCTCGATCACCTGCTGTCGCTGCGCCTCAATGGCTGTGCCCTGAGCACTTGGCCGCAGGGCGTCGAGCGCATGGAGTCGCCGTTGGTCCTGGACCTTGCCAACAACCAGTTCAGCGCGCTACCCGAGCCGCTGATGCTTTCCCGGGATGCCGCGTTGAACCTGAGGCTGGAAAGCAGCGCCCTGGGCCAACAGGCGCTGGAGCAAATCGAAGCCTACTACCAGGCCGAGGGTGTCGACCTGTTGGTGGACGATGCCGACTATGACGAGCTGCTGAGCGGCTCCACGCTGGACGAATGGCTGATCTGGAACCGCCTGCCACTGCAGTACCGTCGCGACTTGCGTGCGATCCTCGAAAGCGATGCCTTCGACCGCGACCCCGAGGGGGCACGAACAGAGCTGTGGCGAAGACTGATCCTGATCGATGGCGATGCTCAGTTGCTGGCCCAAGCGCTGGCCAACCCAGCGGCGCAATTGCTGAGCTTGCCGTTCTAGACCTGCCACGGTTGTGATATTTCAGATGCCGATGCAACAACACGCGCTCAACTTCTGCACGCCGGTGCTTACCCACACGTTGAGGTGAATGTTTGCTGGAACGGATATTCACCCTGACGGAACAGGCCAAATAAGAACCCAATAAAAAGCGCCGCATCATGGATGCGGCGTTCTTTATTTGCCATGGGCATGTCGCTCAACCGTTCTGACGGGAATCATCCAGGACTTTGTAGTTGAGCGTGCGGGTGGCGCCGTGGCTATCGAGGTAAACCATTTTCATGTTGACCACTTCACCCACGTTCGAAGCGTTCTGGACGGGCGCGATGCTGATGACCTCAGCAATATCCAAGCGGTCGGTATTGTGTTTGCCATTGGCATTTTCACCGGCGAAGGCAAAGACACTGGTCAACGAAAGTACCGCAGCGATTGCAGTTTTCATGAAGTACTCCTGGAAGAGGTTTAAGTCGTTTGCAAGTTCGATTCGTTTTGCTGGACTCATCTTCCCAGGCTGCCCCGGCAATGAAAAATATTCAGGGTCAATACTTCATATTGCGCTCATTGATGGTTATTCGAGGTACCCCGTGCCCAAGCTGGCAACCCCCCGCTGCTCGGCCAGGCGCCAGCGCATGCGATTGTCGGCGAGCCAGTTGCCCAGTTCCAGCGCCGGCATCGGGCGCCCCAGCAGGTAGCCCTGGCCCTGGTCGCAACCGGCATTGCGCAGGAAATCGCATTGCTCCTGGGTCTCGATGCCCTCGGCGGTAATCCTGAAGCCCAGGGCATGCCCCAGGTCGATGATTGCCCGGGCCACGGCCACGGCGTCATCGTCCATCGGCAGGTCCTTGATGAACGCGCGGTCGATCTTCAGGTGATCGATCGGCAACGAGCGCAGGTAGGCCAGCGAGGAATAGCCTGTGCCGAAGTCATCCACCGCCGTGGTTACGCCCAACCCCTGCAATTGCGCCAACACCGCGAAAGCCTGCTGCTGGCTCTCCATCAACAGGCTCTCGGTGATCTCCACTTCCAGTAGGCTGGGTGGCAGGTCGTGGCGCGCCAGGGCCGTGGCCAGGCTCGCTACGTAGTCGCTGCGCTCGATCTGCAAGGCCGCGACGTTGATCGCCATCGGCCCAGGCAGGCAGTCGGCAGCGCGCCAGGCGGACAACTGCGCACAGGCCAGCTCCAGTACCCGCTCGCCCAACGGGATGATCAGCCCGGTACGTTCGGCCAAGGGGATGAACTCCCCTGGCGACACCAGCCCGTGCTCCGGGTCGCGCCAGCGCAGCAGCGCCTCGACCCCTTCCAGTTCGCCGCTGAACAGGTCGATCTTGGGTTGGTACCACAGCTCGAACTCGTTGAGTTGTAGGGCCCGGCGCAGGTTGCGTTCCAGTTCCAGGCGTTGCTGCAAACGCTCGGTCATGTCCGGGTGATAGGGGCGCCAGGTGTTGCGCCCGGCTTCCTTGGCCGCGTACATGGCGGTATCGGCGTGGCGCAACAGGCTGTCGGTGTCTTCGCCGTGCTGCGGGCACCAGGCAAGGCCAATGCTGCCGGTCACCAACGTGGCATTGCCGTTGAGATCGAACGGCCGCTGCAAGCAACGCAGCAGGGCCCGCACCTGGTGGCTGACCTGGCCCTGGCTACCTTGCAACATGAACACGAACTCATCGCCGCCAAGCCTGCACACCCGGTCCTGGGTATCGAGTTCCTGCAAGAAACGCGCGGTGGCCCGTTGCAGCAGCAGGTCGCCCATGGCGTGGCCGAGGCTGTCGTTGACCTGCTTGAAGCCGTCGATATCCAACATCAGCACCGCCAGGCCACCGCCATGGTAAATGGCGCTGCCCAGCTGACGCTGGAACAGTACCCGGTTGGGCAAGGCAGTGATGGCATCGTAGTGGGCCAGGCGTTCGAGCTGCGCCTGTGACTGGCGCAGCTCGCGGTTGCGCTGTTGCAGCAGGCGCTGGTTGCCCTTCAGGCGGCTGACGAACAGGCTGAACAACAGCGTGCTGCCCAGGCCCAGCATGAACAGGGGCGATGCGAACAATGTGCCGCTCGACCAGCCGCCGCGCGGCACCGCGACCAGTTGCCATTGCCCGCCTGGTACATCGACGCCCAGACTGACCTGAAGCGCCTCGAACAACCGCGGATCTCCCCAGATCAATGCACCTTGCGCACCTTTCCCATCGGCACCGCGCACCGCCAGGTCGATATCCTGCGCCGCCTTCAGCCCGGCCTCGTCGAGCAGGCGGTCGATGTCGGCGACGATCGAAATGTTGCCCCAGTAGAAATGCACCCCGCGCTTGCCGTTGACGAACACAGGCCTGCGGTAGATCAACGCGCGCCCACCCTGGTACAGCTCCACCGGCCCTGCCAGCATGGGCTGGCGGCGCTCCCGGGCAGCTTGCAGCATCGGGTACTGCAGCGGCAGGCGCCGGTAGTCGAGGCCAACCACGCTCTGGTTGCCCTTGAGCGGGTAGACGGCGCTGATCACATCATTCGGCGCCATCGACACATGACGCATGTACGGCGCCGACTCCAAGGCTTCACGGGCCATGCTCTGGAAGTGCCGGGTGCTGATGTAGCCGTCGGTCGCGAGCAACTGGGCGATGCCTTCTGTTTCGCCGAACGCCGCGCGCAGCTGCGCCTCCAAGGCACCGCGCACACCCGAAAGACGTGCCGCGACATTGGCTTCTTCCTCGGCGTGGCGGCGCTGCACATCGAGGTGGCCGAGAGCGAACGACAAACCGATGCCGATCAGCGCGAAGCCGATGGGCAGCAGGCGGCCGATGGAATGACGCAGGGGCATGGAGGACGAGTCGTCGGACAAGGGACTGTTCAGGCTCATAGAGGACGGTCGAGGGCTATTCATCCTGTATCGGCGCGCCAGCCACAATGTTGAGCCAGACTGGTGTTTTTCCGACGGTGGGCGCATGCTCGAAGCTGAAGCGTTTCACCTTGAATTAGCACGAACAGTCGCCCAGGCACTTTTCGTACTAATCCCAACCCAGGAATGATGAGGTGCAGTTGCCCATGGACCCGCTATTCGACTCGCTGTTTCCCACCCCACACGACATTCCCGAGGCCTGGCGCCTGGGTGAACCCCTGGAGCAACGCGACTACCTGGTCGGTGGCCAGCTCAGGCGCTGGGACGGCCCGCTGGCCACGGTGCGCAGCCCGGTGTGGTTGCGCCACGAAGATGGCGAGCGCCAGGTGGTGCTGGGCAGCGCCCCGCTACTGGACGCCGACACCGCCCTCACCGCCCTGGACGCTGCCGTACAGGCCTACGACAAGGGCCGTGGCGCCTGGCCGACGATGCGCGTGGCCGAGCGTATCCAGCACGTCGAAACATTCCTGGCGCGCATGCGTGAGCAGCGCGAGGCGGTGGTCAAGCTGCTGATGTGGGAGATCGGCAAGAACCTCAAGGACGCCGAAAAGGAATTCGACCGCACCTGCGACTACATCGTGGACACCATCGAGGCGCTCAAGGACCTCGACCGCCGCTCCAGCCGCTTCGAGCTCGAACAGGGTACCCTCGGGCAGATCCGCCGGGCACCGCTTGGCGTGGCGCTGTGCATGGGGCCCTACAACTACCCGCTCAACGAAACCTTCACCACCTTGATCCCGGCACTGATCATGGGCAACACCGTGGTGTTCAAGCCGGCAAAGTTCGGCGTGCTGCTGATTCGCCCGCTGCTCGAAGCATTCCGCGACAGCTTCCCGCCGGGGGTCATCAACGTCATCTACGGCCGCGGTCGCGAGACGGTGAGCGCCTTGATGGCCAGCGGCAAGGTCGATGTGTTCGCCTTCATCGGCACGCACAAGGCGGCCAGCGACCTGAAGAAGCTGCACCCGCGCCCGCACCGCCTGCGCGCCGCCCTTGGCCTGGATGCCAAGAACCCGGGCATCGTGTTGCCGCAGGTCGACCTGGACAACGCCGTCGAGGAAGCCCTTACCGGCGCGCTGTCGTTCAATGGCCAGCGCTGCACGGCCCTGAAGATCCTGTTCGTACATGAAGAAGTGGTCGAGGCGTTTCTCGAGAAATTCCAGCGCAAGCTCGCCGCCCTCAAGCCCGGCATGCCTTGGACACCGGGCGTGGCCCTGACGCCCCTGCCGGAGCCGGGCAAGCTGGAATACCTCGATGGCCTGGTGGCCGACGCCACTGCCAAAGGGGCACGGGTGCTCAATGAAAGTGGCGGGCGCAGCTGCGGTTCGTTCTTCTACCCCGCCCTGCTCTACCCGGTCAGCCCCGATATGCGGGTCTACCACGAGGAGCAGTTTGGCCCGGTAGTGCCAGTGGTGCCCTACCGCGACCTGCAAACGGTGATCGACTACGTGCTCGACTCCGACTACGGCCAGCAGTTGAGCCTGTTCGGCAACGACCCGGCGACCATCGGCGCGCTGGTCGACACCTTCGCCAACCAGGTCGGGCGCATCAACCTCAACACCCAGTGCCAGCGCGGGCCGGACACCTATCCGTTCAACGGTCGCAAGAACAGCGCCGAAGGAACTTTGTCGGTGCACGACGCGCTGCGGGTGTTCTCCATCCGCACCCTGGTGGCGAGCAAGTTCCAGGAGGCGAACAAAACCCTTATCAGCGAGATCATTCGCAATCGCCAGTCCAGTTTCCTGACCACCGACTACATCTTCTGATGCCTTGCAATAGGGGCTGGCGTGCTTATAGGCAAACGAGGACTGCGACAAGGTTTACGCCCAGGCCCTGGCTGCCAGGGCCACCCAGTTGCACCCGATGCAGGACCAGTTCTATGGCGACCGCAGCGGCACGCTCAAAGACCCGTTCGGCAACCTGTGGTTCATCGCCACCCACAAGGAAGACCTCAGCGTCGAGGAAATCCGTGCCCGCGCAGCCAAGATGTTCGGCGGTGCGTGATCGACAAGTTGAAAGCCATCTCGCTTTGCTTGAAGCTTAAGGCTTGTAGCTTGGAGCTGCTTCTCAATGCGAATCCTCGAAAAATCCGGCGCGCAGGTGCGCAGCCTCACGCCGGCCGAAGAAGAACTGCTGGCGGCGTTCGTCAGCGGCACCCTCGCAGGTCCTCGCCTGCTGCAGGCCAACCAGTGGCTGATGAAGGTGCGCAGCGCCAACCAGTGGCTGGCCTGCGATTGCCGCAAGGATGCCCTGCCGGTGCTCAATATCAGCCTCAACGGCAATACCGGCACGCTGTTTCTGCGCAACAACCCCGACACCGCTGAGCACGCGCCGGGCTGCCCGTTCACCAAGGACGAGCGCGAGGCCATCGAGCGCAGCGAGGAAGCCGTGCAGCCTGCGGCCTGGTTGGCACCCGACGCGCCGCTGCGTCTGCTCGGTGATTTCCGCAAGGCCAGCGAAGGCGCCAACGCGGGCAGCGGTGAGCCAGGCGAGCGACGTGAACAGCAGCGCCTGCTGTCGCTGCTGCTGACCTGGATAGAAGCCAGCGGCCTGAATGTCTATGCTACCCACCTCAAGAAAGACCTCACCGCGCAGTTCGCCGAGCTGCGTGGCGTCGCAGCCCGCTACCCGCTGCTGGAGCGGGTGCCGGCCAGCAACTACCTGGAAACGCGCCTGGACATGAAGCACATGATGATGCTCAAGGCCCGCCTGCGCGAAGCCACGGTGTTCGGCAGCCATCGCCGCCATGGCCTGTTGCTCGACTGCATCGAGCAGATCAAGGGACGCAAGCTGTTCAATGCCCGTAGCGAGGATGGCTTCGACTTCCAGGGCCATCACCTGCTGTGGGGCGGCAGCAAGACCAGCGGCCCGCTACTGGCCCTGGCGCTGTACTCGCCGGCCACCGCCGGCAGCCACTTCTACGAGCTGATCCACGTGGCGAGCGTGCCGGTGCTGTCGCGGGCGCACCTGTTCCCGGTCTATCGCGACGAGGAGCGCGAGCCGCTCAAGGCGCTGGTGTCGCTGATCGACTGGATGGCGGGCAAAGGCGTCAAGGTACTGATGCGCCGACCGGTGATCGGCGGCCAGGTCATGGATGAACTGGTGCTCACCTCGGACCAGGACCGGGTGCTGTCGGTGTCGCTGCTCGAACAGCCGGTGGGGCCGGAGCCCGAGACCGAGCACTTCAAACGCTATGCCGACTTCAAGAGCCTGGAGACCTTCCGCAAGTATGTGGCCGGGTTCTTCATGCGCGAGCGTTAAAGCGCCTCCAATTTCTGTGGGAGCGGCCTGACGCCAGATACTCGATAGCGCTGACTTCTTCGCGGGTTTTCCCGCTAAGAAGCCAACGCGCTTCCCCGGAATCAGCCCAGGAACAACCGATATGCCGGGTTGTCCGTCTCGTCCCAATAGCGGTACCCCATGGCCTCCAGCGCCTGGGGCAGCCCGTCCAGTTCGTCGTCCGGCACCTGCAATGCGGCGAACACCCGGGCCTCGGCTGCGCCATGGTTGCGGTAATGGAACAGGCTGATGTTCCAACGCTTGCCCAGGCGCTCCAGAAAGCCCAGCAGTGCACCGGGCCGTTCCGGGAACTCGAAGCGCAGCACTCTCTCCTGCGCTCCCGGTGCCGCATGCCCGCCCACGGTATGGCGCACGTGCAGCTTGGCCAGCTCGTTGTCGGTCAGGTCCAGCACGTCATAGCCTTGCCCGCACAGGCTCTCCAGCAACGCCTGGCGCGGGTCGTGCAGCGGGTGGGTCTGCACGCCCACGAACAGCCTGGCTTCGCGCCCCGGCTGACAGCGGTAGTTGAATTCGGTGACCTGGCGCTTGCCCAAGGCCTGGCAGAAGGCGCGAAAACTCCCGGGGCGCTCGGGGATGGTCACGGCGATCACCGCTTCACGCTGCTCGCCCAACTCGGCGCGCTCGGCCACATGGCGCAGGCGGTCGAAATTGATGTTGGCGCCAGAATCGATGGCCACCAGGGTCTGCCCGCGTAAGCCTTCGCGCGCCACGTACTTCTTGATGCCCGCCACTGCCAGAGCACCGGAGGGTTCGGTGATCGAGCGGGTATCGTCGTAGATGTCCTTGATCGCCGCGCACAGCTCGTCGCTGCTGACCGTCAGCACTTCGTCGACGAAGTGCCGACACAGCTCGAAGCAATGGGCGCCGACCTGCGCGACTGCAACGCCGTCGGCGAAGGTGCCGACCTGCGGCAGGATCACCCGCTCGCCTGCGGCCAGGGCCGCTTGCAGGCAGTTGGAGTCTTCCGGCTCCACGCCGATCACCTTCACCTGCGGGCGCAGGTACTTGACGTAGGCGGCGATGCCTGCCACCAAGCCGCCACCCCCCACCGGTACGAAGATCGCGTCCAGCGCGCCCGGCTGCTGGCGCAGGATCTCCATGGCCACCGTGCCTTGGCCGGCGATCACGTCGGGGTCGTCGAACGGCGGCACGAAGGTCGCCCCATCGCGCTCGGCCAGTTGCAGGGCATGGGCCAGGGCATGGGGGAAACTCTCGCCATGCAGCAGCACATGCCCGCCACGGGAACGTACCCCGGCGACCTTCAACTCAGGGGTAGTGGTCGGCATGACGATGGTAGCGTGCAGCCCCAGGTGCGAGGCCGCCAAGGCGACGCCTTGGGCATGATTGCCGGCCGATGCGGTGATGACGCCACGCGCACGCTGCGCAGGGCTCAGGCGCGACAGCCGGGTGTAGGCGCCGCGGATCTTGAACGAGAAGGTCGGTTGCAGGTCTTCACGCTTGAGCAGCACCTGGTTGCCGAGGCTTGCCGACAGCGCCGGGGCCGCCTGCAGGGGCGTTTCGATGGCCAGGTCGTACACGGGGGCGGCGAGAATACGGCGCACCTGCTCCGACAGCAACTGCTGGGGAGTGACGGCTGTGCGCGGGCTGACGTTGAGGCTGGACATCGATGACTCCTGGGTGATTGCAGATGCCCGGGAGTCAGAGTGAAAGAACCCGCCTCCAGGGCGGGTTCGGTGCACGTACGCGCTAGCCCGCCAATCCGATAATGGCGGTAATAATGATGCTGGCGGCGTAGAGGTGCGGCTGTGTGTTCATAGGCGTCGAACTTATCTTGCGCGGTTGTGGGAAGTCAACACTTGCCGCGCAGGCATATATCGTTAGCCTGCTTTCTTTTGTCCCGCGCAGCGTCCATCATTGTTTCACCGCCCGCCCGCGAACGAGCCCATGACCGCGCCATCCCACAACCCCGTCGATACCCGCGCAGTGACCCTGCAAATCCTGTCGATCGTCTTCTACACCTTCATCGCCTTTCTCTGCATTGGTTTGCCGATCGCCGTGCTGCCAGGCCACGTGCACGATCAATTGGGCTTCGGCGCGGTCATCGCCGGTGTCACCATCGGCCTGCAATACCTGGCCACCTTGCTCAGCCGCCCGTTCGCCGGACGTATCGCCGACAGCCTGGGCGGCAAGCGGGCAATCGCCTATGGGTTGTATGGCATTGCCGCGTGCGGTGTGCTGACGCTGCTATCCGGCTGGACCCTCGACCTGCCCTGGCTGAGCCTCGGCTTGCTGCTGGCCGGTCGCCTTCTGCTGGGCATCGCCCAGGGCCTGATCGGGGTCGCCACCTTGAGTTGGGGGATCAGCCAGGTAGGCCCCGAGCACACCGCCCGGGTGATTTCCTGGAACGGCATCGCTTCCTATGGCGCCATTGCCATTGGTGCACCCGCCGGGGTGGTGTTGGTGGGCAACCTGGGCTTCGCCATGCTGGGGCCGGCACTGCTGATGTTGGCGCTGCTCGCGCTGCTGGTGCTGCGCAGCCGCCCGGATGTGTTGGTGGAGGCGCGCGGCGAACGCCTGCCGTTCTGGTCGGCCTTTGGTCGAGTAGCGCCCTGCGGCCTGGGGCTGACCCTCGCGTCGATCGGCTATGGCACCCTGACCACCTTCGTCACCTTGTACTACCTGGAGCGCGGCTGGGCGGGCGCGGCCTGGTGCCTGAGCGCGTTCGGCGTGTGCTTCATCGTCTCGCGGCTGCTGTTCGTCAATTCGGTGAACCGCTTTGGCGGCTACAACGTCGCCATTGCCTGCATGATCACCGAGGTGCTGGGCCTCGGCCTGCTGTGGCTGGCGCCGTCGCCGGCCTGGGCGTTGGCCGGCGCAGGGCTGACCGGCTTGGGCCTTTCGCTGGTGTACCCGGCCCTGGGTGTCGAGGCGATCAAGCAGGTCCCGAGCAACAGCCGTGGCGCTGGCCTGGGCGCCTATGCGGTGTTCTTCGACCTGGCGCTGGCTTTCGCAGGCCCGGTGATGGGGGCAGTAGCCGCACGCCTGGGCTATGCCTCGATCTTTTGTATCGCGGCGCTGCTCGCGCTGTCAGGGGTCGGCCTGGTCCTGTTCCTCGCCCGCCATGTGCGCCGCGACTGAACCTTCGGCTGGCTGCGGTGCGCCCAGCGCCTGGCTGAAGAAATCTGCCGTCTCGCTCTGCAAGCCGTGGTGGATATCGCGGCGATCGACACCGTCAGGGTCCTTGCACAAGACTGCCATGCGCTGGCGCTGCTCGGCGTCGCAAGGGGCCATGAACACAAAGTGCCCGGCGCCGGAGAGCAGTCGGTAGTCGGGCGTCAATGGCAGCTTGCGCGCCAGGGCCTGGGCGTTGTGCTCCAGGGCCAGCAACTGGTCCTGGTCGCCGCTGTAGATCAACGCCGGCACCTGCACCCCGGCCAGGGCGTGGCGACCGAACATCAGGCTCAAGGGTGCCATTAGCATCACGGCACCGACCCGAGGGTCGGGCTGGGCCGTCAACTCACTGCGGTCGGCGATCAGCACGCCGTGGGTCTTGCAGGCATCGGCGTCTTGCGGCCGCTCCAGGCAGTAACTGCGCAGGCGCTCCAGGTCGGGCCTCGCGCCGGACAGGATCAGCGCAGTCTCGCCGCCTGCCGAATAGCCGATCACCCCAACCTTGTCGTGGTTCAGGTAGGGCCCAAGCAAGACATCGTCGCGCGCGGCACTGATCGCGGCGCTGATCTGCAACGGGCGGCCGTAGAGGTTGCTGAGGGTGCCCAGGCGGCTGTGGTCCCGCGTATTGTCCCCAGGGTGGGTCACCGCCACCACCACGAAACCCTGGCGCGCCAGGGACGCGGCCAGGTCGTGAAGGGCCAGCGGGCTGCCGGTGTTGCCATGGGATAGCAGCAGCAAAGGGTATTGCCCCATGGCCACCGGCGCTTCCTCGGCCACCTTCAGCGTGTAGCCATCGATACGTGTCGACCGCGAGGGGCTGGCAGTGGGGTAGAACGCCAGGGCCTGCATCGGCCGGGCGTCCACCGGGTCGGCCAGGGTCAACCGATGCAGGCCCGCCCCCCAAGGTTGCGCCTCGGCACGGGCCAGCAGGCCGCCGAGCAGCAGCAAGGTCAGCAGAGCTCGGGTTTTCATGGATACAGGCCTCCCCCGGTGGACCGGCTGCTTCAGCATAGAGCCTGCGCCGGGGGTGGCAGATGAAACCTGAATGAAAAAACCGGCTGGCGCACGAGGCGACAGCCGGTTTTTTTTGCAACCGCTACGATCAGGCGGCGAACAGCTCGCTGGCGATCTGCGCCTGGGCAGCGTCAATGGCCTTGCTGCGGTGCTCAGGGCCATAGGCCAGGCCGTGGGCGCGGACGGTTTGCACATCGGTGATACCGATGAAGGTGAGGAACACCTTGAGGAATTCTTCATGACCAACGCCAGTCGGCTGGCCGAGGTGCAGGCCACCCGAGGTGGACACCAGGATCACCTTCTTGTCGCCGCACAGGCCCTCGGAGCCAGCCGAGGTGTAGCGGAAGGTCTTGCCGGCGACCGCAACGCGGTCGATCCAGGCCTTGAGCTGGGTCGGCACGGTGAAGTTGTACATCGGTGCGCCGATCACCACGGCATCGGCGGCGAGGAATTCGGCCAGGGTCTCGGCGCTGAGCTTGGCTTCGTGGGCCAGAGCGGCGTCGCGAGCCTCTTCAGGGGTGCCGGCAGCCAGCAAGGTGGCGGACGAAAAATGGCTGATGGCATCGGCGGCCAGGTCGCGATAGACCACCTCGATGCTAGGGTCGGCGGCCTTCCAGGCCTCGACCACTTCGCGGCTCAGTTGGCGGGAGGCGGAATTGTCGCCCAGGATGCTCGAATCGATATGCAACAGTTTCATGGGATTCTCCGGTGAATAAAGACCGCAGCGTTGGGCGATCACACTGGCTGGGAATCCTACAGAGCCGACGAACGGCTGATTAGTCGGTAAAAATGCACTAGATTGTCCTACTGATGGAACAATGTGAGTACGCCAATGCAAGATCTCAACGATCTCTTCTACTTCGCCCGGGTGGTCGAAGCCGGTGGTTTCGCTGCCGCCGGGCGTCAATTGGGCATTCCCAAGTCACGCCTGTCGCGACGTATTGCCGAGTTGGAAGAGCGCCTCGGCACCCGCCTGCTGCAACGCACCACCCGCCAACTGAAGCTGACCGCCGTGGGCGAGCGCTACTTGCACCACTGCCAGGCCATGCTGGCAGAGGCCGAAATGGCCGACGAGGCAGTGGCAAGCATGACCAGCGAACCTCGTGGGCGCCTGCGGGTGTCATCCCCGGTGGCCTTGGCCCATGCTTTCCTGCCGAACGCGATCTGCCGCTTCCTGAACCAGTACCCACAGGTGCAGTTGGAGATGGTGCTGCAAAACCGTCGTGTCGACCTGATCGCCGAGGGCATCGACGTCGCACTGAGGGTGCGCGACCTGGGCGATGAAGACCCGGCGCTGGCCACCCGCCGCCTGCGCCAGGCGCAGATGCACCTGGTGGCGGCACCGGGTTTTGCCGACCACATCCAACACCCTTCGCAACTGGCAGGCCTGCCGGTGCTGGGAGCAACGGACGCAGACCGCCTGGTGCGTTTTCGCCTGCTCGGGCCGTACGATCAGGTTCAGGAAGTGGCGCTGGAGCCACGCCTGGCCATCGACGACTTCGTCGTGCGCAAGACCGCCGCCCTCGCCGGCCTGGGTTTCACCGCGCTGCCCAGCATGAACTGCGAAGAGGAACTGGCCCGTGGCGAGCTGGTGCGGCTGTTACCGGAGTGGTCGCTGCCAGGGGGGTACTTGCAAGCGGTATACCCGCATCGGCGTGGCGTGTTGCCGGCCGTGAGGGTGTGGATCGATCATCTGGCCGAAGTGTTCGACAGCTGCGGAGAACGGCATGTCTAGGAAAAGCATGGACGCCGAGCAGGTGGCTGCATTCTGTCTGGCGCTGCCCGGTGCACGGGAAGACTATAAATGGGGCGGTATCCGTGTGTTCTCGGTGGCCGGCAACAAGATGTTCGCGGTGCTCGACCTGGCTGGTGCGGGGCTGTCTTTCAAGGTGGCCGACGACCTGTTCCTCGGCTACTGCGACCGCCCTGGCGTGCGTCCCGCGCCGTACCTGGCCAGGGCGCACTGGGTCAGTATGTTGCCGCCCTATCCCATGGGCCGCGAGGAACTGAGCAATTTGTTGCAGCGCTCGCATCAGTTGGTGGTGCGGCGCTTGCCCAAGCGGTTGCAGCCTGAACTGCTGATCGACCTCTGAACCCCCTCCCGGGGACACGGCTTGGTGCCCGCCGAGCCGCCCTCCTTCGTGCCCGCCGTTTCTCTACACAAAGAAATTTCCCACGCGAATTTCGGAAGCCATCAGGTTCCGGCCCTGGGTACTCCCTCGCTAACGTACGCGCCACATACCGACAAGGACAGCTCTGCCCGCTTGCAAGAGCGGTCTATCCATGATCCAGGCGGCAAACAG